>JANNXU010000037.1:0-43487 GCA_031409715.1 Gemmatimonadaceae bacterium
CAATCCCAGCGCATGATTCCCCTCGAACACGTTGACCACCTTGACCGTCAACCGCATCCCGGGTCGCCAGGCTGACATGGTGAGCGAGTAGCCTCGGTCGCCCAGCCTGACCTGGGGGCGCGGCGGCGCCTGCACCTCGCCGCGCTCCAGCCAACCGAAGCCGGCTTCGAGCGCGTCCATCAGGGCGAGTGGCGCGAGATGCGCCGCGACGTCAGCGGCCGTCAGCATCAGGACCGGTTTCGCGCCGGCGACGAACGCGAAGCCTGCAGGGTGCTCCGCGGACGCGGCGGAAGGCACGGGGTCCCCCTGGGATATCGTCATCGGCCGAAGCTCGGGGAGACCGCGTGGGTGCGCAAGGGCAATGTGGCCGGCCGTTGCAGTGTGCCATATTCCGCGCGGTCAGAGGCCGCAGCAATCGTCGCCTGCCACGGGTGCGCAGCCTGTGGCGCGACTTCTCATGCGATGCGGTTGCCGACCGCAGTCGCAGTGCAACTGCTCGCCCCGAACGACGCTGGCGCAGGACCTCGTCAAACCGTGTCTCCAGGGAGCTCGTGTGCGGATCACCGGAATCAAGGCGTATCGCGTGGAACTGCCGCTGCACGAGGGCAGCTACAAGTGGTCAGGTGGCAACTCGGTCGATGTCTTCGACTCGACGGTGGTCGAACTGTCCACCGATGCGGGGATCACCGGGTACGGCGAAGTCTGTCCACTCGGCCCCGCCTACCTCCCCGCGTATGCCGCCGGCGCACGCGCGGGCATCGCCGAGCTGGCGCCGGGTCTGCTCGGGCACGACCCCACCGCGCTGGCCAGCATCAATCGCCGCATGGACCAGCTGCTTCGCGGGCATCCCTATGTGAAGACCGCGATCGACATGGCCTGCTGGGACATCCTCGGACACGCCACCGGCCAGTCGATCGCGACGCTGATGGGTGGGCGTGTCGGTGAGTCGGTGGCACTGTATCGCGCGATCTCGCAGGACACGCCCGAAAAGATGGCGGCCAAGGTCGGCGCGTATCGCGCCGAGGGGTACACGAAGTTTCAGCTCAAGGTGGGTGGCGATCCGGACACCGATATCGAACGGATCAAGGCCGCCGCCTCGCAGTTGCGAAGCGGCGACGTCCTGATTGCCGATGCCAATACCGGATGGACGCAGCATCAGGCCATCCGCGTCGCCGATGCGGTGCGCGGCGTGGATGTCTACATCGAACAGCCATGTCTTCGGTATGAAGAGTGTCTGGCCGTCCGGCGTCACACCGATCGACCCTTCGTCCTCGACGAAGTGATCGACGACATCATGATGGTGCTGCGCGGGCACCAGGATCTGGCGATGGACGTGATCAACCTGAAGATCTCGAAGGTGGGCGGCCTCACGAAGGCGCGACAGATTCGCGACCTCTGCCTCTCGCTCGGCATTGCGATGACGATCGAGGATTCGTGGGGTGGCGACATCATCACGGCGGCGATTGCCCACCTGGCCCACAGCACGCCGCCGGAGTTGCTCTTCTCGACGACCGACTTCAACAGTTATGTCACCGTCAGTACCGCAACCGGTGCACCGCAGCGCATCAACGGAATGATGGCGGCATCGACCTCCCCCGGGCTTGGCATCGTCCCGCGAAAGGACGTCCTCGGCGCGCCGGTCTTCGCTGTCTCATGAGTGACGCCGTCACACCCAAGGGGAGCATGGCAGCCCGATCGGAACCACGGGGCGCCCCGTGCCAGGGGCAACCGTGAGCGGACCGTCTGCAACCACGCGTCGGACGCCGATGGCGCTGTTCCTCGGCATCGGCGCCGTGGCAAACTTCCTCGACACACTCGGTGTGGGCTCGTTCGCGACGACGACGGCAGCGTTGCGGCTCGGTCGCCTGATGGACGATGATCAGATTCCCGGAACGCTGAACGTGGGGCACTCGACGCCCACGATACTCGAGGCGGTCCTGTTCCTGATCGCGCTCGGTGGCCTGATCGATGTGCCGACGATCGTCAGCATGGTGCTCGCCGGCGGCATCGGCGCCTGGTTCGGCGCGGGGATCGTGGCGGGTTGGCCGCGGCAGAAGATCCAGCGGGCGATGGCGATTGCCCTGATCGTCACCGCCGGATTCATGGCCCTGCGGATGACGGCCAGCCTGTCACTGAGCGAAGGGACGATTGGCCTGACGGGAGGTGCGCTGCTGATCGGCGTCATGGCCAGCCTGGTCATTGGCGCACTGACCGGACTCGGCATCGGCAACTACGCGCCCACCATGGCGGTCACGTTCATGCTCGGCATGAATCAGAAGGCCGTCTTCCCGATCATGGCGACGTCGGCGGCGGTGATTCTGCCGGCGGCCGCCATTCGGTTCTACCGCTCGGGGCGCTTTGATCGGCGGGCTGCCACCGGGTTTACCATCGGTGGCATTCCCGGCGTGCTGTTCGCGGTGTACGTGGTGAAGGAACTGCCACTGGACGCGGTGCGCTGGATCGTCGTGGCTGTGCTGCTCTACACGTCGGTGACGTTGTGGCGGTCGTCGCAAGCGGCGCAACGCCAGGTGGCCTGATCGCAAGCGCTACCGCCGCCGGGCTCGCAAGGCGTGGGGTGAGCGTCACGGCCATCAGGATCATGACGGCCAGCGGCGTCAGTGCCCCACGCCCTTCGCTCTCGGCGCGGATTGTGACGGAGTCCGTCACCGCTGTTTCCAACGTGTTCAATGCCCGGCTCGGTGCGCATCCGTTCCTGCGAGCACGCGCGAGCATCGCTGGTGGCTCGGTGGCGGCGCGTTCGACGACCGGGCGTTCGGGTTCGTGGGTCGTGCCGTTGGTGTGGGCACGTCACCGTGCCGGGGAACGCTGCAGGATAAGCTCGCAGCACGACGCAGCCACCGTCGTCATCGGTTGCGCGGATGGCTTGCACGATTGCGCCGCAAACACGACAGCGGTCAGGCCGGTGTCGTGTCATCACGGACAAGCCCGGACGGGTGAGCCATCGATATCTCGGTGACGATATCTCGGTCAGCGGGACGGATGTCATGGTGAACTGACGCAGATCGCGAATCAGGTGAAAGAGGTGCAGCGACTCGGGCGCGACGGTCCGGTGACGGCGGTGAAAATCGACGGGCGCGCTGTGTCGGCGAGTTTCCGTACTGTGAGTCGCGGCTCGACTCCGCGTTTCGATGCGGAATTTGCGAATGCCTGCCGGGATCGAGTCAGCCTGTGTGATGTCCGCAACGCCACCAGCCGAGCCGTGACGTCGTGTCCTGCGATTCCGTTGGGAGGGTGACCAGCACTGTGCAGAATGCCCTCGCGCAACGAGGACCGATCGCTCTTGCACGTGCGTCAGCGCGCGGTCTCGTTAATGAGCACGACCGCCGCATTGCGCTGCATCCCCGCCAGCTTCGCCCGCTTGATCGGTGACCTCCGGAACGCCGCGCTGAACTGCTCCTGATCCAACGCCAGAATATCCGTCGCAAGCGTCACCGCGTCCTTCCCGTCCAGCAACAGTCGCGCCCGGAACGGCGAACCCTCAGCCAGCTCCTGCGAAAATTTCACATTCCATGGGCAAATGGATTGGGCGATGTGTCGGTATAACCGTTTTGAAATAGTGCTCGCGACCGGCACGCGGACGCTCCGCGGACGTCGGCGACGTGAACGCCCGGCCTGAGGGCGCCTCACGAAGCCCCGGAGGAATCCGAACGGTTGCGCAGCCTTAACACTACGCGGCGGGCGGTAGCTGCGACACGAGCGGATAGGCGTCCGGCGCCCTGATGGACGTCACGGCGAGATCCACATCGAGTAGGGGCCAGTACAAATGGTCCACCGATGGCCACTCCAGCGTCGTGAGCTGCTCGATGGTCGCGGCACGGAACCACGGGAATTCCGTGAACGGCACGTGGAGCTCCTCGCTGCCGAGCAACAGCCAGAGCCCATATCGCGGGACGTGGGTGACCTCAGCGACCGCAGTGGCGGACCCAGGCATCGCGAATCTCCTCCAGGTGACGACGGACGATGTCCCCGGCCTCGGGGACCTGCCGGGGCGAGAGCCCGACGACGACGCGGGCTGACCACTCGGGCGCCATCAAGAATTTCGCCTCGCGGTCGGGATGCGACACGTGCACATGCATGCGCGGCTCCTCTCGGAAGAAGAAGAACTGCCGGACCGGACCCTCACGGATGATGGTCGGGGACATGGCCGGAAGCGAGCGATCCCTGAAGTTGTCGAGCACCACCGCTGCTTCGCCGGCACGGCTAACGCGGCGCCACCAGCGCGCGAAAAGCTGGTGTAGTGCGCAGCGCATCCCACTCTCGATCCCGGTGCAGCCAGATCACCGCGTCCGGCAGGTCTGAACCGTCGGCCAACATCGACCGCAGGAGCCGCATCGCACTGGCGGTGTCGCCGACGATCGCTGCCAGCTGCGCTTCGGCATAAACCGACCGCCGCGACGACGGCACATTCTTCCCGACCATTGCCACCTGCCACCGCTCAGGCGCATGCTGTTGCGAGGCCCCGATGCGCTCGCGAAGCGATGAGGCCGAGGCCGCGAGGAGCGGTGGAAGCTGGCGGGTGTCAAGCTCCTTGACGAGCGCCGCCGCGTCGTCGAGTTGTCCGTCCTCGTACCGACTCGATGCACGCGCAAGCTTGCGCCACTCTGCGGTGGCAATCGCGCTCCACCCCGGAAGCAACGGCACACGCGCGACGAGCGAATCCGTCTGCGCGAAGGCGCGGTGCGCGGCGTCGGCGTGGCCGTGCGCCCGCAGCTCCTGGCCTGTCGATCGGATGACGGCGACGAGGAACGGTGTGACTGCCGTGTTGCCGGTGAGCGAGTCCAGGCGTTGCTCCGCCGTCGTCACGCGTCCCATGCCGATGAGCGCTCGAATCTCGTAGCCCACGAGTCCTGGATCGTCGCTGAGACGCTGCGCGCGCAGAATCTCGTCGAGTTCCTCTTCGTGCCGCCCCAGCAGGTGCAGTGCGTTGGTGAGGTTTTTCCAGTACGGGAACCATCCTCGCGCCCAGCCGTGCTCCGCATCGACCCGTCGCGACTGTGCGAGGGCCCCTTCCAGGCGATTGCGCGCCAGTAACTGGTTGCTGGCGTTGTGGTTCCACTGCGATCCGGGGCTCAACTCCGCGGCCGCCAGCGCAGCGCGGAGTGCGTCATCATGGCGTCCCTCGCTCTGACTCATCAGGTACGTCACGGCGTGTCGGTCGAGGCCTTGCAGCCGGTCGCGTCGAAGCGCCAGCATCGCGATGAGTGAGTCGTGTGGCGCGGCGCGCCCGGCATTGCCGTGGACAAAGGCGGCCCAGATCAGGGCCTGCGTGAATGTGCTATCGAGCCTCGCGGCGGCGAGGAAGTACGGGAGCGCGCCCTCCGGGTTCATGGGAAACAGCTCCAGCCCTCGTCGGAACTCGCGGTACGCCGCCAGCGACGGCGCCGGGGCCTGCGTCGCCCCGGTGCTCACGAGCATCGCGTCGAAGATCGTCGCCAGCGCCCCCGCCGTCGCCTCTCGCACGCGTGTGGCGATGGCGACATGGTCCGCGGCGCCGGTCATCACCGGCTCCACGACCGTCAGGCGCCGTCGCTTGGGGACGTCGATCACGTCGGCCTGGAACAGCAACGAGTCGCCCTTCCGATAAAACGCGCCTGAGACGAGAATGGCGGCGCCGGCGCGCTCGGCCGCGGCCAGGGCGCGCGTCGTGCTGTCGCCAACGGACGAACGCCCCGGTGCCGGAGCGGTCGCCATCACGCTCGTGAGCGGATCGACCACCTCGAGCAGGTCGGTGCGCTGAATCCCCTGTGCCACGAAATCGGCCACCATTTCGCCCAGGACGTCCAGCATCGTGTCGCCGGTCCGATTGGCGAACGGCGCCACCAGGACTCGATTCCCCACGCCCACCGGCGGTGCGACGGGGTCACGCCTCGCGAGCACGGCCACGCCGACCACCGCCGCGGTCCCCAGCGCCATCGACCACCTGATCCACGGGCTACGCGATGGTGCGCGAGTCGTGGCCGAACGCTCGACCAACTTCACGTCGGTCGCCGTCGGCTGGCGGGAGGCCGGGGAATGCTCACGCGGGCTCGGCGCGTCGACCGGACGCTCGCGCCCTGGCGGTGAGGCTTCGCGGCGCTGCGCGATCGCGGCTGCCAACGCCGACGTCTCGGGCGCCGGCTCCAACTCCATCTCGCGCTGCAGCCGCTCGGCAAACTGTTCGAACAGCCGGTGCGCCCCGGCGCGATCGCCCATCGTATCGAGCATCGCCATCCGACGGCGCACGAGTACCTCGTCGTCGGGGGCGACTTCCCCTGCCTTGGACAGGACGTTGACGGCGTCGCCGCGGTCGCCCTCCCGCTCGAGAGCCGCGGCGCGGGCCAGCAGCGCCTTGAGCAGGCGGCTGCGCAGACGCTCGCGAACGCCGTCCAGCCAGGGCTCGAACGACTGGGCGTCTGCGATGTGCACCCCGTCGAGCAGTTCCCCCCGCTCGCGCAGGGCCAGCGCGTCGTCCGGCCGGCCGGTCGCGAGCGCCTCGTCGAAGGCCCACACGTCGCAGGACCACCGCGCGCGACTCAGCGCGATCTCCTCGTTGCCGCGGGTGGCGAGGGCGTCTTCCCCCAGCACGCGCCTTATCTGGTGCAGCGCCTTGCTCAGCGCGTTCCGCGCTCGCGCCTCGTCGAGCTCGGGCCAGAGCAGCCCGGTCAGGTGGTCGCGCCGGACCGTGTCGGGGCTGGCGACCGCCAGCCGGGCGAGTAGGGCCAGCGTCTTGGAGGCTATTCGCGACGCCTCCGCGTCGTCCGCCGATCGAAGATCTGGAGGGCCAAACAGGCGAAGCCGAATCAAGGCGCCACGGTCAAGGTTCGTTGCGGCAGCGTCGGCCGAAGACGGTCGAGCGCTGAATTATGCTCCATACAAGGGACAAATCGCAAAGAGAGTTCGAAAAGAAGGGCGTGGAAGGCGCCGGGTATAGGGGAGGAAGAGTTCAGGAACGGGGAGCGGCTAGGGTACAGCCAACAGATCACCATTCACCTCTCGCCAGGATACCGACCCATGCGACAGCTCCTCCTTCCGTTCGCGCTACTCGCCGTCGCCGCCTGCGGCGACCTTCCCACGCATCGCCCGCTCTCGCCCACAGAGCCCAGTCTGGCCACGGCGGTCAGCAGCAGCAAGGTGGACTTCTCCATTACCGACGCGGGGCTGAGCCTCGGCAGCGACGGCAAGGGGATGTACCGAACCGGTGTCTGCGGGGTGCTCGGGACGTATTCGAGTACCGTCATGTACCTCGCCCCGGCCGGCCAGAGCATCCCCAAGTCACAGCAGGCCTCGTGCAACGGGATCGCCCCGCGCCGCGCCACCCTGCGGCTGGCAGTGCGCCACGTGAGCGACGTCCCGCACGTGGACGACGTCGCGTCGCCACCGGGGAGCGGGACCTTCGACGTGGCGAATGTGAAGTTCGGCTTCGGCGGCGCGCAGGCCACCACCATCAACTCCAATGCGGCCTGCGGCACGGCGGGCCTGCGCTTCACATCGGCGACGTATCCCGGGTCGAATAACGTGGTGCGCGAGCAGCTGGCGGGCGGCGTCTGGCACATGTACACTCAGCCGTGGCCCAATGACAAGGCGTACTGCGAGAACGGCGGGGTGGTGACGTACTGGCACGTCTCGCTCGACCTCACGGCGCAGGTGCTGAACTAGCGCTGGTCTTGGACCGGGCGCCTGCGACCGAGCCAGCGGCGCGTATGTTCGCCGCGGTGCAGAGTTCGACGCCTGAGGACATGGACTCTGACGCCGTTTTCACAGAACAGCTCAAGACTCTGCGTCATCAGGTCGTCGTCGCGGAACGTGAAGTGACGGCGGCGCGCCTGCATGACGAGTCTGGCGAAAGCGCGTTCGCGAGACTCGTCGTGCTGATCCATGAGACGCGCAACATCGCGAAGGCGTGGGATCGTGTCGGCGACGTCGAGCGGCGGACGATCTTCGACCGCTGGGTATACGACGTCCACATCGTCGTTGAACCCATCGAGGGCATGACGCGCGCGAATCGCAGACCGCCGTGGTGACCCTGCGAACGCACCCCTTCGCCCCACGTCACTTCGAGCTGGCGACAGGCGATGTCGCCAGTGCGCCGAGTGCGGCGGCAAGTGTGTCGCGGACGGAGGCGTCGGGCTCGACGGCCAGCTGCGACTCGAGCGCGACCGCAGCCTCCGGCGCGCCCAGCGAAGCCAGCGCTGACGCCGCGTGCGACCGTACGACGGGCGACGGGTCTGACAACGCCGATACCAGCACACCGGTGTCGGCGGAAGTCCCGACATTCCCGAGCACCACGGCAGCGTTTCGCCGCAGTCCGGCCAGCTTTGCGCGCTTCATCGGTGAGCTTGTGAACGCGGCCCCAAACTCCTCCGGCGACATCGACAGCAACTCCCTGGCGAGCGAGGCGGAATCCGTGCCGGAGATGGCCGGACGGGCCGCGAACGTAGCCAACGACAGCTCCTGCGAGAACTTCACGTTCCAGGGACAAACGGACTGGGAGATGTGTCGGTATAACCGTATTGAGCTCCGGCTCTCGACAGGACGGCGAACCCTCAGGCCGCGAACACCGTTGTCCGAGCTCAGCGTGGACTGAAGTGGCTGCCGTCGTGTCCTGTCCGAGCCCGTCGAACGACTGGTTGCCCACGCAACCGCGGAAATTCGCTTCTCCCCGATCGGGCGTATGCCACGCCACGCTCTCCGCTGAGACCAGCGACGGCAGGAACAGGAATGCGGGCGGCAATAGTCGGCATGCTGCTGGCGTTCCGGCGCGCCTTCTGACCGCGCACCCCGACCGCCTCCGCCCGTCGCCTGATCCCGGGTCTGGATCAGCGATGTATCTCAGCGTATATATCGGCACGCCCGCACTGCGACCCTACCGCGCACCCTGCCGCAGATGCTGCTCGAAAAACGCCACGTCGCCGGCGGCGGCCTGCCAGCACGCGGCCTCGATGCCGCGATAGCGCTCAATCACCTGTCGGCCGAGCGGCGTGAGCTGGGCACCCCCGCCGCGCTGGCCGCCGTGACTCGTCTCGGCGACCGGCTCGGCGAACATGGCGTTCATCGCATCCAGCAGGACCCACGCCCGACGATAGGACATCCCCATCTCCCGCGCGGCGCCGCTGATGGAGCCGGTGGACGCAATCGCTTCGAGCAGCGCGATCTTGCCCGGTCCCAGCCGTTGATCCTCGTCGAAGATGATGCGTAGCAGGAGCGTCGTCATGGCGGCGGGAGCACGTTGGTGTCAGAGATGGTTCGGGATGACGCTGCTGCTCGTCATCGTCGGAACAGGGGTGCAGGGACAGTCGCCAACGAGCGGGATCTCCGGAACCGTACGCGACTCGATCGGCGGCGCACTCGCCGAGGTTGTCGTCGAGGCCCGGGACGGTTCGACAGGCTACGTCGCGCGCGCCAAGACGAACAGTGCTGGACGATACATCCTGCTCGGGTTGCCGCTCGGGGGGCCGTACGTGCTTCGCACGCGACGCCTCGGGTATCTCCCCGTCGAGCGCGAGGGCATCGTCCTCACCATCGGGGCACGACCGAGGGTGGATTTCGTACTGCGTCCCGTGGTGATGCGTCTCGCGCGCGTCGGGGTGCGCTCGGAGTCTGGCGCCGGACGCGAGACACGACTCGGCGGCAGCACCCGCATCACAACCGCGCAGATCGACGCGCTCCCCGTCATCGACCGCAACTTTGCCGGCCTCGCGGCGCTCAGCCCCTTGGCAGGGCCCCAACTCGCGCTGGCCGGACAACGGTGGACCGGCACCGACGTGCGCCTCGATGGTGTGCAGGCGCGCAATCTGCTGCGGGCGGGCGAGGCGAATGGTGGTCCGTCGGGGATTCCACTTGCTGCCGTCCGCGAGTTCGAGGTCAATACCGCCGTCTTCGATGCGGAGCAGGGCCGCCAGGGTGGTGGGCAGATCGCGGCCGTCACACGTGCGGGCGAGAACACCGTCAAAGCCGGACTCTTCACCGCGTTTCGCAATGAGCGTCTGGGAGCGGCGCGAGATTTTCAGGGCCGGCCACGCGAGGCGCGCGTCGCGCAAGTTGTGCAGAGTGCATTCTCGATCGGCGGCCCGTTGATCCGCGATCGGGCGCACTTCTTCGCCGCCTACGAGCGACAGGACGCGAGCGAGCCGCTCAGCACCGGCGACGTGAGCACGGCCGAGGCGGAAGTGGCGGCGGGCGTCGCGCGTGATTCACTCGCACGCGTGCTCGACATCCTCAGCCGGCTGTATGGCACCGATGGCGGCGCCGAACAGCTCGGACAGCTGGCGCGACGCCCGGTGTCGCAGACGCTGTTTGCCCGTGTCGACTGGCAGGCCACGCAGGTGCACCGCGCGATGGTGCGGCTGACGGCAAGCAGCTGGGGGAGTCCGCTGAGTGGCGGCGTCGACCAGTCGATCGCGCTGCGCGAATCGCGCTCCGGATTTTCGTCGCGTGAGGTGCAGGTGCTTGCGTCGCTCACCTCGCAACTCGGTGGTCGTGCACTCAACGAATTGCAGCTCGCCGTCGGCACCTCGCGTCGCGCGCTGGTCCCGGAGACGCCAGGCGTGCCGCGCGGCTTCGTGCAGGTCCGCTCGCTCCTCCCGGATGGGACGACTGGCAACGCGACGATCCAGTTCGGCGGCAATCGCCTCGCGCCTGACGACAGCCGCGAATGGCAGCTCCAGGTCATGGACCGATTCACCGTGCAGCGCGGGCCGGTGTTGTGGACCGTGGGTACCGATAACTCACTCGTCGGCACGCGCACACTCATCTCGGAAGCACAGAGCGGTCTCTTTGTCTTCCCGTCCATCGCGGCGCTCGCCGCGCGCCAACCCAACCGCTTCACGCGCACCGTTCCACTCTCCGGAACGGCACCGGTCACGCAGCAACACGTTCTCGAACTTGGTGCATGGGCGCAGCTGGAATGGCAGGTGACCGACGGAATCACCGTGAGCAGCGGCCTGCGATGGGATGCCACCGCGTTCCTCAGCGCGCCGGTCGCGGACACGGTCGTGGATGCCGCGTTCGGTGTCCGCACCGCACGCGCACCGCAGGACTGGCGGCAGCTGCAGCCGCGCATGCAGCTCCTCTGGCGTGTGCAGGATGACGCGCGGGATGTGGTGCGCGTCGGGGCTGGCCTCTTCACGGCGCAGCTCCCGTACTACGCGGGGCACAATCAGCTGCTGTACGATGGTCGGTCACTCGCCGATGTCGATCTGCGCGGCGCCGGCGTGCCGATACCCGACTTCCCGGGGTACCGCGCAGCACCCGCAACGGTGCCGGGTCTGCAAGCCGGAGCGGCGATTCCGGCATCATTCGTCAACGTTGCCGGCGATGTCCACGCACCGCGGACGATCAAGGCCGCCGCCGCCTGGTCGCACCGCGTGATGGATGGCGTCACCACCACAATTGGCGCGCAGTTCTCGCAGATGAGCCGTGGGTATCACTACGTCGACCGTAACCTGCGCGACACACCCGCCTTCCGCCTCGAATCCGAAGGGGGACGTGTGGTCTGGGTGCCTGCGGCGAGCATTGCGCCGGCCACCGGCGTCACCGACGTGCGGAATGCGTCGCGCGTGGCGGGTTTTGCGCGTGTCCTCTCGCTCGAGTCGAATGCGCGGGCCGAGCAGGTGGCGTTGACCGCGGAGGTGGCGTTTCGCACGCGTGAACGAGTGAATGGTAATCTCGCCTACGCATTCACGTCGGCGCGCGACAACTCCACCTACGGGTGTTGCCTCGCGCGGACGGCGACGACCTTCACACCGGTGGTGGACGACCCGCGCGATCTGCGTCAGAGCTGGGCGCCGTCGGACCTGAGCGCGCGTCACCGCGTCGTCGGTTCGGTCGACGTGCGCGCGCCGCTGGGGATCGTGGTGACCGCGCGGTATGTCGGCACGAGCGGACGCCCGTTTTCACTCGTCGTCGACGGCGACATCAATGGCGACGAGGCGAATGGCAACGACCGTGCGTTTCTGTTCGATCCGGACGACCCGGCGACACCAGCCGATGTCGCGGCATCGATGCGACGTGTCCTCGCGAATCCTCGCAACCTGGCCGGGCGCTACATCGCAGCGCACCTCGGAGAGGTCGCGGGCCGGAACACCCTCACGACGCCATGGACGAATCGCATCGACGCACGGCTGGCGCGTCGGTTCGCGATCCGCCGCGGTGGCACGGTGCACGCCGCGGAATTGCTGGTCGATGTGTTCAACCTTGGCAATCTCCTGAACCACCGTTGGGGAGCGCAGTATCTGCTGCCCGTCGGGATCTCATCGCAGAATCCCGTGGTGAATCGGTTGCCGCTGTTGCGCGTCGTCGGGTTCGACCCACTCGCACGACGCTTTCGGTACACCGTCAACGAATCCGCAGGTGTGCTGCCGAAGGGTGGCGATCCGTATCAGGTGCAAGTGGGTCTCCGCCTCGCGTACTGACCGGCGTCGTCGCCGGACGCGTGGCAGTGGTCGATGCACGTCGTGCATCGCCCGGCGAGACTCAGCCGGTTCGGCGGCGCGCGAGTGATTCGCGATTGGCGCATCGTCGAGTTGCTGCAACCGGTAGCGGTGAGGTATTGTACCGATCGTTCTGTCTCCAGAGTGGTCATGCCCCCAGCGTTGCTGTCCCGAGAAGAAGTCGTCGCCCGTGTCATGTCAGTGGTCCGCCGGCAGGGATACGATGGGGCCTCGCTGACTGCGCTGTCCAAGGCCACCGGGCTCGGCAAGTCGAGCCTCTACCATCACTTCCCCGATGGGAAGGATGACATGGTCGGTGCGGTCATCGCCCACCTCGAGACCAGCCTCGAGGCGTCGGTGTTCGCCCCACTGCGGGCCGCCGGGTCACCGGAGGAGCGACTCCGGGCGATGAACGCCTCGCTCGACCGCTTTTATGATGACGGCCGCGAGGCCTGCGTCCTCGCGATTCTCGGCATCGGCGACGCCTCAAAGCGATTTCATCCGCGGGTGAAGCGGATCTTCCGCGACTGGATCGACGCCGTGGCCAGTGTCATTCGCGACAGCGGGCAGTCGCCCGCGGTGGCACAGACGAGGGCCGAAGATGCACTGGTGCGCATCGAGGGCGCGCTGGTGCTCGCGCGGTCGCTGGGGGAGCCAGCGATCTTCGGGCGCACGCTGCAGGCCCTGCCGAAGGCGTTGCTCCGGCCCTGAGGCGTCTCTTCGGCAAGGCCCTTGCGCGGTCGAAAAGACAGCGGTACTGTACCGAACGTTCGGTACAGTACCAGGAACCACCTACTCTTTGGAGCATACGACCATGCCACGCATTCAGCCTGTTGATCCCACGACTGCCACCGGCGCCGCCGCCGAGCAGCTCGCCGCCACGAAGAAGCTCTTCGGTTCCACGCCCAACATGTTTGCCACCGCCGCGCAGTCGCCGGCCACTCTCTCCGCCATGAACGGATTCTTTGCGGCGCTGGGCAAGGGCCCGATCGGTGGAAAGATCGGCGAGCAGGTGGCGATCGCTGTCGCCCAGTCGAACGGGTGCGAATACTGCCTGTCGGCACACACCGCCATCGGTGGCATGCACAAGGTGAGCGCCGCGAACCTCGCGTCGGCACGCCACGGACACTCGGACGATTCCACGGCGCAGGCCGCGATCACCCTCGCACTCGAGATCGTGCGTACGAAGGGACGCGTCGCCGATGCGGCGCTGGCCGCCGCGCGCACCGCGGGCTTGGCTGACAGCGACATCGTGGAGGTCGTGGGTCACGTTGCCCTGAATATCTTCACGAACT
The DNA here is from genome assembly GCA_031409715.1 of Gemmatimonadaceae bacterium. Taxonomy (GTDB): domain Bacteria; phylum Gemmatimonadota; class Gemmatimonadetes; order Gemmatimonadales; family Gemmatimonadaceae; genus JACMLX01. The sequence goes on from JANNXU010000037.1 coordinate 13,724, forward strand.
ACCTCAACAACCTCGCCGGGACCGATGTGGACTTCCCACTCGTCGCCCTCGAGCAGGCGGCATAGTCCAATGACCCTCTCCCTTGGCCAGCTTTGGCGCTACCCAGTCAAGTCGATGGCAGGGGAACGGGTCGAACGCGCCGACCTCACCGCGCTTGGCGTGCCGGGCGACCGGCTAGTTTGGGTGCGCGGTCCGGAGGGAGTGCGCACGGCTCGGCGGCAGTACAAGCTGCTGGGCCTGCGTGGTTCGCTGTCGCCGGACGGTGAGGTGCTCGTGGATGGTCATGCGTGGGATTCTGCGACGGCGGCATCGCTCGTTCGTGCGGCTGCGGGTGACGACGCGTGGCTGGAGCGGGCACCGGCCGGGCACCAGTTCGACATCCTGCCATTGCTCGTTGCGACCGATGGCGCGGTGGCCAGCTTCGGCCGCGACATCCGACGCCTCCGGCCCAATCTCGTCATCAACGGCGTCGAGGGCATGGCCGAGACCACGTGGGCCGGGTCGACGCTGGAGATCGGGCGTGCGGTCATCGAACTGGACTCGCTTCGCGCGCGCTGCCCGATGACAACGGTGGATCCCGATACCATCACCCGGGATCCGGAAGTCCTGAGGGACATCGGCCAGCGCTTCGGCGGAAAGCTCGCGCTCAACGCGGCGGTTCTCCGTGACGGTGACATCGCTGTGGGCGACGCGGTGCGACTCGCCCGGCCATCGTAGCTCGCAATCCATGAAAGAGAACGTCCACACTGCGGTGGGCGACCGATCCCCCAGCACGATTCGAGGCAGCCCCGATGACACGTCCTCCGCTCCCGCCGTTCGATGTTGCCTCCGCGACCCTGAAGGTCCGCGCGGCAGAAGACGCCTGGAATCGCCGCGATCCAGCGACGGTCGCGCTGGCCTACACGCCGGACAGTCGGTGGCGGAACCGTGCGGAGTTCGTTACGGGACGAGCTGAAATCGAGGCGTTCCTGACCCGCAAGTGGGCGAAGGAGCTCGAGTATCGGCTGATCAAGGGGCTCTGGGCGGTTAACGGCGACCGGATCGCGGTGCGCTTCGTCTACGAGTGGCGCGATGCCGACGGCCGGTGGTTCCGATCACACGGCAACGAGAACTGGCGATTCGATGCCGACGGCTACATGGCCGAGCGGCACGCGAGCATCAACGACGTGCCGATCGCCGAGGAGGAGCGAAAGTTCCGATGGGAGCAGGGCGTGCGTCCAAGCGAGCATCCCGGCCTGAGCGAGATGGGGCTCTGACACCACTGCGCATGCGCTTGTGCCCTGAGCATGACGCCTGGAGCGTCGTCACCTGCCGATCCAAGGAGTGGCCGTGGCATCACTCGATCAGCAGAAGGGCTTGCCGCGCGACGCGACGGAGGAACGCGGCCCAACGGCAGCTGTGGGAGTTCGTCAGGAGCAGCCCGCGTGGCGTGATCTGCCTGCCTGCGGTTCCGCGTCAGGATTGCACAGCAGCCAATCAATGCAGCGCGAGTTCTCGGCGTCTTCTCGTGCTCAGGACGGACTGCGTCGAGAGTCACGCCGCGGATGGACCAGATGGGTGCATCAGCGTACGACACTCCAAAGCGCAATGCACGATGTTTCACTCAGGCGTTGCGCCGCGCCTGGCATTGATGCTACGGCGCAGCGCGGCGAAAACCAGACCGCTCCCGACACGTGTGAGAACGAAGGCGCTGGCCTCGCCGCGCGTGGCACGTTCAGGTCGCCACAGCAAGGCCCCGAGCGAGGCGATGGCCAGACTGCCAATTCGCGCGACGTCAGGTCGCGCTGCGCCATCGGCGGTGTGAACGACCACCGTTTGGGTGATGGCGCAGCGTGTGCGCCCACCGATCCCCGATGGACATAATGTGGTGCTGGGCGTCCACGGCAATGCGCGACTGATGCCGAGATGTGCCAGCGACCGCACCGCGACGAATCCTGACTGATCGGCGAGTCGAAGTCCCGCGCCCGTCGCGGTCCGCGGCCACGCCTCGGGTGCGCGCACCGCCTGCGCCACCGCGGCGGCGACGGCGATGCCGGAGCCCGCCCGCAGCAGTTCTACGTATCACCGTTGAACTGGCGCTTGTTGCGCGTGTGCCGTAGCGACAGGCACCGTCGCGGCACACGCGAACGCGGCAATCACGCGGGTGGCCTTCCAAGAAACACGCACGCAGGAGCTCCGGGGAAGTATTGGCGATGAGATGCAACGCCTGTCACCGTCAATCACCCGGAATCGCAGTGAACCGGCTCAGCAGGCCGTCGACGCTGCCGGAAACGGGTGGGTCGGCCAACCAGTCGAGGCAGTCTCTGGCAGCCGGCGCGCTGATCGTGATAGGACCGACATGCATCCAGTCCCCCACTCGCTCATGCTGCCGTGTACGACATCGAACTGGAGATGCGTCGCGCCGCCGATGGGGCTACGAGGACGTGCGACGCGAACTCAGGGTGTCGTCGGCTCCTGTGGAAGCACGTGAGGGTCGAAATTGTGCGTGGAACCGGAGGGCCACACACGCGCCAACTCTATAGCCTCACACGACGCAAGAGCTGCGCGTTCAGCGCCACGATGATCGTCGAGAGCGACATCAACCCTGCCGCCATCGCCGGCGTCAGCGTCAATCCCCATGGGGCGAACACGCCAGCCGCCAGCGGAATCGCCATCACGTTGTAACCTGCTGCCCACCAGAGATTCTGCACCCTCTTCCGATAGCTCGCCCGCGACAGCGTGATGATGCGCGCCACGTCGCGCGGATCACTGCGCACGAGTACCACGTCGCCTGCCTCGACGGCGACGTCGGTGCCGGCACCAATTGCGACACCGACATCGGCCGTCACCAGTGCCGGCGCATCGTTCACACCGTCGCCCACCATGGCGACGCGCTTACCCGCCTTCTGCAGCGCCTCGATCTTCGACGCCTTGTCCTGAGGCAGCACCTGCGACAACACCGTCGTGATGCCGAGTGTTTTCGCGACGGCGTCGGCCACCGCCTTCGCGTCGCCGGTCATCATCACCACGTCGATGCCCGACGTCTTCAGTGCCGTGACCGCCTCGGGCGACTTGTCGTCCCGGCGGCGCCGCGGACGCGCCGCACGCGTGCGCTCAAGAAGCGGGCGTCTTCCGTGAAGGCCAGTCACTGACCGCGTACGATACGGGGCGCAGTTCCATCGCAGCACGTACGTCACCGCTTCTCACTTTCCGAGCAGGAGTACGCACCATGAAGATCCAGATCAATACGGGCCACAACGTCACGATCGACACCGCGACCGAGCAAGCATTTGCCGCCACGATTGCAGCGAAGCTGGCGCATTTCAGTGAGCGCATTACCCGGATCGAGCTGCACGTCAGCGACGAGGATGGAACCGCGCGCTCCGGTCCCCGCCAGATCCTGGCGATGCTCGAGGCGCGCCTCGCGGGTCGCCAGCCTGACACCGTGACAGCCAAGGCCGCCACGCCGGATCTCGCCGTGCATGAGGCGGCGAACAAGATGCATCATCTGCTCGATGACGTCTTTTCGCGCGCGCGGCACCACTGAGCGCAATCCACCCGCACAGCGGCGGGGTGCTGTCAGTTCTCCGTGGGTGGCATGGCCTCAAACGGCTACGGTGCCGTCCAGAAGAGCGATGCGAGATCGGCGACCGCGAGCGACCCGGTTTGCTCCGAGTCCTGCATCACCCCGACCCCGGTGATACGCGGCGGCGACTTGCCAAAGATCCGAACGTAGTCGGCCACCGGATCGACCGTGACATCGGCCCACGCCCCAGCTGGCGGCGGCGCGATGCGGATCACGTGCAGGGCGCCCGACACGAAACTCGCGCGCGTGTAGCCATCCGGCTCCGCCCCGCCGGCCGAGTAAAAGAGAGTGCGCGGCGGGCGGCCGAAGAAGGTTGGGGTGTCAAACGACACGAAGATCCGCGCCGCCGCGTCGTCGCCCTGTTGGACGCGCAGATCGGCGCCCGCGGGTGTGACGGGGATGCGCCACCGCCAGCGGAGGCGTGCCCCGGGGGCGGCGGCGAGTTCGACGCGTTGTCCGAACCACGCTGCCTTCCCCCGCCCCTCGATGCGCAGGAACTGCACACCCGCCGAGTCGACGACGCGGGATTCCGGTGCCGCCACGCCGCGCACGGCTCGGACCGTCCATCCCGGTGGCAGGGTCGCGCCGGACGCTGCGTCACCGAGGCGCAGCAGGTCCGTTGCGGCGGCCGTGCTCAGGAACGCAACCGTCACGCCGAAGGCGAGGCGCATCACCGTTCGACGGCTCGCATCGACACGGCGTCCCACTGCGCATCACCCTTCACGATGTGTCCCGGCACGTCTCGCAGCCACATCCGCTGTGTTGCCGCGTCCTTGTTCAGATAGAGCTTGCCGTCAACGACGCGAAACGCCGTCGGATCGATGTCAAACTTGCGACCGAAGGCGACGCCCATCGCGCAGTAGCCGCCATACTGCGGCAGATAGCGTGCCGGCTGCGCCACGAACACATCACGATTCGCCGCGCTCGCAAACCGGTACGTCGCCCCCTGATGTATCGCGACGAATGCTGCGACGCCGGCGACGGCGGCACTTTGCGTCTGATAGGCCACCACGTCGTATCCCTTCACGGCGATCCCCTCCGCATCGGTGTTCTGCGAGTGTGCCGCTTGGGCGCGTGCCGCCGTCGCGTCGTGCATCATTCCGTCCTGCGCCTGAAGCATCGGTGACGTCATCGCGACGGCGGCACAGAGCACGAGTAGTGTGGGCGAACGGACGAACTTCGTCGCCGTCATTGCCTTGGTCATCGTCGTCGAGCTCCACATGAGATGGGCTCCGGTTACCCGGATGATGCCGTCGCGATCGTCGCAACGACGCTGCCTGTAGACGTGCACGCGCCTGTCGGTTCCCGCACCGTCGATTGCAGTCGACTATCCGCCACTGGCCGGCAGCACGACTTCCGCCATCGCCACATTGAACGGATCGCACCAGATGATGATGTGTGTGTAACGGGTGCCCGCTGGCACCTGAAACGAGTACGACTGCGCGCCGCTGCGGCTGCGCAGAGAGCCGATACGCAACGGCTGTCCGCCGTTCGGATTGCCCTGCGTGTTCAGGTACAGCGTCGGGCCCGGGGCCTGCCCGATGGTGAAGTCGCTGGACAGGTCGAGTCGGGCGGTGGTGCCATTGATCGTCAACGTGGCCGTGCCGGAGACGGCGTAGCCGGTCCGCACCCAGCGCCCGGACACCCCGGGGCCGATCGGCATGCTGCTGCCTGGATCGAGTGGCACCGCATCAGGCGCCGTCGGCGGTGACTCCGCGCGACAGCCGAGTACGAGGAGCACACCGGCCAGCGCCACACCGTATGGAATTCGCATCGTGTTTCGGACAGAGGGTGATGGACCGAACACAGGCCCGGCTAGTCAGGGCGGCGGGCGGCACCGGATCGAACGGAATGCCCCGGCTCACTCGATTGCCGCCTGCTGCTCTCGAACGACACTCTGGAGTACACGGTTTGCGTACACTTCAGGTCATCAGGACTCACGCACCTAGTCCCGTGACGTGCCGATCGTTCCCGGGAACGAGAGCCCGCCGGTCCGCCTTTCCGTGTATTGCGGCGCCGTCGCCTCCGTGCCGCCGTCACCACTCTTTGCTCGCGAGCCGGTATCCGTATGCGCCATCTTCTCATCATGTTCGCACTCCTTGCCGGCATGCTACGGGCCGAATCGGCCGCGGCGCAGGGGTACCCGTTCAGTCAGCGCGGCACGGTGGCACAGACGGTGGCCTTCACGCGCGTGGAGATCGAATACGGCCGCCCCACGGCTCGCGGTCGCGTACTCTTCGGTGCGTTGGTGCCATGGGACAGCATCTGGCATCCCGGCGCGGACAGCGCGACGACACTCACGCTCTCGCACGCGGTGACGCTCGACGGCCAGACGGTACCGGCTGGCGCTTATTCGCTCTGGCTGATCCCACGCGCAACGGGACCGTGGACGTTGATCGTCAGCCGAGCAACGGGCATTCCGCACACGCCGTATCCAGGCGTCGCCTCCGACGTCGTGCGACTGGACGTCACGCCGGATAACGCGACCCCTGTCGAGACGCTGACATACGCGTTTCCAGAAGTGCTCCGCGATGCTGCGGTCCTGCGGCTGCAGTGGGGCAGCACCGGCGTCTCGGTGCGAGTGCGGGCACCGTATCGGCCTGGCGCTGCGCCTGCGTCACGCCCCTGACGGCACCGTGACGGCTCGCGGCTCCTGTCAGCGGGCCATCGCGGCGCACTCACTGGCCGCCGCCGTGACCATCGCCGCGATCTCGCGCGCAGTGGACTCCCCGCGATCCGCCACGTACCATCGTCTCGCCTCCCGGTAGCGATCCTGCTTGGCCAGCGTGGCACCTTGCTCGTCGATCGACGCCTGCAGCGCACGCGGGCGCGACCCCCACCACCCCCGCTCAACGAACGCGGCATCCAGCAGGATCACGACCGGAATGGCCCGCCCGCCACTGGGACTCAGATGCGCGTTCATGAGATCCGGATGCGCGTCTCGCGACAGGATCCGCATGTCGATGTTTGGAACCGACTCCGCCAGCCGCGCGACCGTCGGTAACGAGTTGACGGCGTCACCGCACCAGTCCTCCACGAGCACCAGCAGGTGCCATTGGCCCCGAAGGTCCGACAGCGCAGCCACGACGTCGTCCGCCACCTGCGAACGCCGCGTCACCGCGTGCCAGAGCGGCGCATGCTCGCCCGTGGACTCCAGAAACTCCGCGAACGTACGTCCCGACGCGAACACCTGCTCGAGCGACATGATGACTCCGTGCAGCGAACCAGCGTACCCAGTGAACAGTCGAACTAGCCCTGACGGCAGACGATGGTTCCCGTGCGATCCTCCAGCGATCGCCCCGGCGTTTCGACGCCATGAGCTGTTTCGGACCGGTATCGGGTGATGTAGAGCAACGGGGTCCTTCGACCCTGTTCACGTATCCACCATGATCCGGGAGTTCGCGTCGTGCATCGATCCATCTCATCCATCCTCCGGGTGGCCGCCGCCCTTGCCGTGACCGCAACCGCGGTGCAGGCGCAGTCTCGCATGGTCACGGTGACCGTCACAAACCTTGCGCCAACCAACAGCGTCAGCTTTGCCCCGTTGCATCTCGGCTTTCACAAGGGGGCTTTCGACGCCTTCAACATCGGTGCGACCGCTGGCCCCGGCATCGTCTCGGTCGCAGAGGGTGGAGCGGGCGGACGGTGGCAGGCGGACTTCGCCGCAGCGGACCCGACGGCGACGCGTGGCACCATCGGTGGTGCGTTGACCCCTGGGCAATCGCGTAGTCAGAGCTTCATCGTGAACGCTGGAATGAACCGGTTCTTCACGTTTGCGTCGATGGTCATTCCGAGCAATGACTTTTTCATCGGCAACGACAATCCCCAGCAGTACCGTCTGTTCGACGACGCGGGCAACCTGCTCATCAACAGCATCACGCAGACGTCGAGTCAGATCTGGGATGCCGGGTCCGAGGCGTTCAGCATCGCGAACGCCGCCTTCCTCGTCAACGGCAACAACGACCTTCGCACGCCCCAGAACGGCGTCGTCAATTTCAACTTCACGGAGCTGATGGGTTTCAATGGCGAGGTGACCGCCGCAGGGTACGTGTTCAACAGTGGCCTGACGGCAGGGCAGGCGATCTACCGGATCGATTTCACGTCTACCTCCGTCGTCCCGGAGCCAAGCTCGGTGATTCTCCTCGCATCAGGCCTCACGATGCTCGGGTTCGCCGTGCGGCGGAAGCGCGGCGCACGACAGGCCTGACTCTCCGCTGATTCGGGCCGGATGAGGGCTCCCCGAGTCCGCACAGGCGTGCGATGACCGTCGCGCCGGTGCCGCGGTCAGTCTTACCCGATCTCCCGCAGTGCCAGTATCCGGCACTGCGGGATCGTGGCGTGACGCACGGCTGGCCCGCGCGCCGAACCGACGCGGCAGCGGACACGGATGGATGCTCGCGATCCGACCCATTTCGGGTAGCTTCCATGAAGAGTCGATGCGGGACGTGCAACGGGACGGAATCGGTCCGGATTCCCTCGTCGGATGTGCGAGCTGGCGGCGTCGCGTCATTGCGTGAGGTGCAGGTGGCTGAGGGCGACGACTCCGTGACCGGATTGGTCCGGGCGTGGAGTGACGGCGATGCCGTGGCAGGGGATCGGTTGTTCTCGCGTGTGTACGGCGAACTCCGGTCCATCGCGCAGCGCCTCCACCGTCGCAGCGTGGCGCAGGGCGACGACACGCTCGACACGACGGCACTGGTGCACGAGGTCTACCTGCGATTGGCGGGTGCCACCGAGCTCTCGGTGCAGAACCGTGGCCATTTTTTCGCCGTCGCGGTTCGCGCCACACGCCAGATCATCAGCAACTATGCGCGGGACGCACAGGCCCTCAAGCGCGGCGGCACGGCCGTCGTCGAATCGATCGACGGGATCGCCGAGCAGCGGATCGTCGTCGACGCACCGGATGATCTCGGGGAGCGCGTCGCATCGCTCGACACCGCGCTCCAGGAGCTCGAGCGGGCGCACCCGCGCCCATGCCGTGTCGTCGAATGTCGGTACTTCGGCGGCTTGTCGATCCCCGAGACGGCCCTCGCCCTCGAGATCTCGGAAGCGACCGTGAAGCGGGATTGGGCCGTGGCCCAGGCGTGGCTCCACCGTGCGTTGCGCGAGTCAGGTGACGATGATGCCCACTGATCCATTCGCGTACCGCTCCGACGACTGGGATCGCATCAGCGCAGCGTTCGAGGTCGTCGTGTCGCTGCCCTCCCGTGACCGTCTCGCGTATCTGGATGCGACGTACAGTACCGACGTCGCCCTCCGCACCGAACTGGAGTCGTTGATCGCGGCACACGATGGCGCAGCGGATTTCCTCGACGAGTTCCACTCCGACGTCGTGCAGCTCGCACTCACACTCGGTGCACCCCACGCGCTGCCGGCTGACGATGGCGACGGTGCCGTCATTCCGCTTCCGATCGCACCGGGTGACCGCATCCGGCACTTCGTGGTGCACGAGCGGCTCGGCAGTGGCGGCGCCGGCGTCGTCTATCGCGGCCGCGACACACTGCTCGAGCGCGACGTTGCGATCAAGTTCCTTGCACCGCGACTCGGCGGTGATCCGGCGGCGCGCGCGCGTCTCGTGAAGGAGGCGCAGGCCGCCTCGCGACTCGATGATCCGCACGTCTGCCCGAACCACGCCGTAGAAACCACCGCCGACGGTGGACTCTGCATCGTCATGGCGTACTGCGCAGGCGGCACGCTGCGCGATCGGCTGCGTCGCGGTCCGATCGCACCGGCCGACGCGACGGTGATCGCGCGGCATCTCGCACGCGGACTGGCCAGTGCACATGCCGCCGGCATCGTGCACGGTGACATCAAGCCGGCCAATGTCGGATTCGGCGAGGGGGATGTGGCGCGGCTCCTCGACTTCGGTGTCGCGGTCCATGCGCACGACGTGCTCGCCGCTGGCGCACCGCGAGGGCTCAGCGGCACGTTGCCCTACCTGGCACCGGAGCTCTGGCGAGGGGCCGCACACGATCCGCGCACCGATGTCTGGGCGCTCGGCGTCACCTTCTTCGAGATGGTGGCTGGCCGACGGCCCTACACGGGAACCGATGCGCGCGCCATCGCCGATGCGATCGTCTCCACCGCGCTGCCGCCGTTGGTCTCGTCTGCTGGTGTCGCGCCGTCGCCGGAGTTCGAGCAGCTGATCCGTCGGATGCTGAGTCCGTCGCCAAGCGACCGGCCAGTCGATGGCGCCGCAGTCCTGGCCGCGCTCGACGTGGCATCGGCTGCGGTGGTCGCGGAGCCGTTGGCTGATGAAGGCGCACCCGTAGGACGCACGAGCGCATCACCGCCCGCATCGGATCGGCTGGAGGCGTTGCCGGCACCGCGCCGTCGCCGCAGTCTGGTCTTCGCAGGCGTCGCCGTGGTCGCGCTCGTGATCAGTGCGTGGGTCATCACGACGTCACCGACCCGTTCCGACACGGCGCCACCGGCCGTCGAAGTCGCTCGGAGTGACGTGCCGCTTTCGACCATCGCCGTGTTTCCGTTCACGACGCGCGGTGGACGTGACATCGAATACCTCGGCGATGGCATGGTCGATCTGCTCACGCCGGTCTTCGACGGGACGGGACTGGTGCGTGGCATCGACCCCAATACGGTCCTCGGTGCTGCCGGGCAGACACGAAGCACCGCGGTGGACTCCGCCGCCGCGCGCGCGATTGCGGCGACGGTCAGGGCCGATCGCTATGTCGTCGGCAGCGTCGTACGAAGTGGGACGACACTCGTGTTCCGGGCGACCCTGCGACGCATCGACGGTCGCGAGGTCGGGCGTGCGCAGACGACCGTCGTCGACTCGACGGCGATGACCGCGGGCGTCGATGCCCTCGTTCGTCAGCTGATCGCCACCGAGTTGCTGGCACCGGGCGACACGATCGCCGGGATCGCGGCCGCGACGACGACGTCCACCCGGGCGCTCCGCGCGTATCTGGATGGCGAGCGGGAATTGCGGGATGCACGACCGGCTGCCGCGGTGGCGAACTTTCAGGCTGCCGTGTCTGCCGATTCCCTGTTTGCGCTTGCATGGTATCGCCTCGCGCGGGCGGCCCGGTGGAGCGAGGTGGATTTCCTGAGCCGCGCGGCGGCGCAGCGCGCCTTCGCACTGGCTGCGTCGCTGCCGCAACGGCAGCAGTCACTCGTCCGCGCATACCACACGCTGCGATTCGGCAGCGCCAGGCTCGCCGAGCGACAGTTTGCGCAGATCGTGCGCGATTATCCCACCGATGTCGAGGCGTGGATGCTGCTGGGCGAAGTGCAGTTCGGGAGCAATCCGTACTACGGTCGCCCGCTCGCCGAGTCCGCCGAGTCTTTCCAGCGTGTGATGGCGCTCGATCCGCGCAACCGCGAGGTGACGGTCTACCTGATGGATCTGGCCGCGAACGCGAATCGGACAGGGCAGCTGGACACGCTCTTCAGCATGTACTTCAGTCCGAACAGTGCCGGCGAACAGCCGGGAATTCGTGCGACCTACCTCGCACTTCATGCTCGGCGAACCCGCGGCGAGGGCGGGGCGAGTGTTGCAGCTGACATGCGTGACGATCCTGCGCTCGCACGTGTGGCACTACATCGGGTCGGGAGCGATGCTCGGGACCGCGCCGCGGCGCGCAGCTTCGCGCGCATTCTGACCACGGCGCCGGCGACACGTGTCGAAGGACTGCGTGCACTCGCCACACTCGACGTTGCCTCGGGCGACTGGACGAGCGCGGTCACGCATTTCCGGAACGTCGAGCTGGTCGATCCCGACGCGGCGCTCGAACATCGTGCGCTGCTTGCGCTGTCACCATCGGTGCAGCTCCCGGCGGACACACTTCGGGTGCTGCGGGACGCACTGCGGCGCAGCCCTCGTGCACGGAGCCTCGACGCGGGATCCGATTTGACCGCGTCGGAACGTGATGACATTCGTCAGTACCTGATCGGCGTCCTCAGCGTGCGTCTCGGTGACTCTGTTGCAGTGGTGGCGGCCATACGTACGTTGTCGGCGTCCGGGGCGTCGGGATCCCGCGTCGGTGCGCCGCTTGCATCAGCGATCACTGGGCACTGGCAGCTGCGAACTGGCAACGCTGCGGGAGCGATGACCGCGTTCGAGCAGGGCATCCCCGATCTTCCGGCTCGGCTCCGCCAGCAGTATTCACCCCTCGGCCAGCACCTTGATCGACTGGCGCGCGCGGACGCCTTGCTGCAACTCGGCCGTCGCGCTGAGGCGCGCCAGTGGTACCACTCGCTGCGCGAAGGGCCCGGCCTGGGCGGTGCCCCGTTCGTTGCCGCGGCTGACAGCGGCACCCGAGCCGCATCGGGGAAGTAGCGGCGTCTGCCGCGCCACCCCTACATGGGACCGGGTGCCTCCTGTGGGGCGCCGATCAGACGGCGGCTGTTTCCAGCGCCGGTGCGATCGGGAAATCGATCGGCACCTGCGTGATGCCGTGCAGGAAGTTGGTCATCACCTTGTCACCGATCGTGATCACGATGTCGACCACGTTGGCCTTCGTGTAGCCGGCGGCCAGCAGTGCATCGACCGCTTCGGGTGCCGGGTGCCCGCGGAGTTCGGTGGTGGTGTGGACGAAGCGTGCCAGGGCGTCGAGCTTGGCATCGAACGAGGCGACCCCGGTCCGGATCTCGAGAATCTGCTCATCCGTGAAGCCGGTCATCTTGCCGATCGCTGTGTGCGCGGACAGGCAATACTGGCACGTATTCACCTGGCTCACGACCAGGTTCACCACTTCGCGCTCCTTCGCGCGGAGCGTGCTCTTACGGTTCTGCAGCGTCAGGTAGTCGCCCAGCGCGGTGTCGTTGTGTGCGAGCGTGGCGTAGAGATTCGGCACCATGCCAAGGCCCTTCTGGAGCGTGTCGAACAGGGTCTGGTTGGCGGGGGAGACGTCGGCGCGGGTCGGGACGGTGAAGCTGGACATGGTGGTGGCCTCGGGAAGACAAAGTGAGTGTGCGTTGCTACGACACAGTCAGTTTGCCATGGCACCGGAGCCGCAACGATGGCAGGATGTCCCGGAACTGTGACGGGACTTCCCGACGCGCGCCCGTCACCCGCCATCACGCCGTGCGGAGTCCGCCTCGGGTCGTGCGGAACTCCTGTGGGCTACTGCCAACGGCGGTCTTGAAGAAGCGGCTGAACGTGGCCGCGTCGGCGAATCCCAGTTCACCAGCGATCTGCTTCACCCCTTTGTCGGTGTAGATCAGCAGCCGCTTGGCTTCGATCGCGATCCGGTCGTGAATCACCTGCAATGGCGTGCGCTCCGAATGCGCCGCGAAAAGATTGGCCAGCGTTTTTGGCGACTTGTGCATCAGCGACGCGTACTCGCTCACACGGTGCAGCGTGCGGTACCTGTTCTCGACGAGGAGGTTGAACTGTCGCACCACGTCGAGTTGCGGCTGCGTGAGGGTATCGCCGATCGCACTGGCGCGCGCCAATCGTGTGAGCAGGATGACGAGGCGCTTCAACAGCGTGCGCAGCATTTCACCCTGGATCGTGTCGCGCGTCTGGAATTCGTCCTCGAAGACCGTCAGCAGTGTCGTGAGGCGCCGAAGATCATCCGCTTGGGGTGAGAGGACAGTGGTGCCGTGCGATCCGTAGAACAGCAGCCCGACACAGGACACCTCTCGGTCGTGATCGACGATGCAATAAAAGTCGCGGTTGAAGCGCCACAATACGACGTCTGCCGGGCGCTCGAATCGATACGTCTGACTGACCATCAGCGTCACCGCAGCGTTCGCCTGAACCGCCAGTGGCGCCTCATCAACCCAGAGTGTCTGCAAGGGACCACGATTCCACGCGATAGTGAGCAGCGGCGTCCTCCGCTCGTCGAAAAAGCGACGCTCGGCGACCGGTTCACCGACCGAGAGGGTCAGCGAACCGTTGGTGGTGGGGTCGTGGTAGGTATGGAGCACGGAGAGTCGGGCAGGGATGGAGACGATCGTTCCTCTGCAGTTCTTCGGCGATTGTGGCCCGCAACGTGCTCATCCCTGCGACACACGCCGAAGTGCCGCCGCCGCGATGACACTAATCCCGTGATGCGTTGTCGCGTACCACCGCCGCATTCCGCCTGAGCCCCGCCAGCTTCGCCCGCTTCATCGGCGACTTCCGGAACGCCGCGCTGACCGCGTCCTGATCCAGCGCCAGGATGCAATTTCGGTGACAGTGCACTCATTGCTACACAATGAGTGCACTGTCACCGAAATACTCACCGAAATACTCAGGGCATTCGCCTCGCCGTCATGGATATGTGGAAGGCGTTTCGGAACGCGACGATGGCGCACGCGCCACAGGCGGCGATTCGCTACAACACGTTCCACGTCCTGCGCCAACGGAATGACGCCCCGGATCAGGTCCGGAAAGCCGAGTACAAGCGCCTCACGAACCGCGCGGATCGGACCTACATCAAGGGACAGAAGTATGTGCTCCTCTCGCATCGAGCGAATCTTTCGCCGGCCACGCGCCAGTCGCTGAAAACGCTGCTGGCCGCGATCAAGCGTCTCAATACCGCCTGCGTCCTGAAAGAACGGTTCGCGCGGCGCTGGGAGTACCGGAGTGCCGTGTGGGCGCGCAAGTTCTCTGAGCGGTGGCGGGCCGCGCTCCGCCGGCAACGGCTCAAGCCCTCCGGGAAGTTCGTGGCGCTCATCGAACACCACTGGGACGGCATCGCGGCCTATTGCGAACCGCAGCACAGAGTGGCGCTCGGCTTCGTCGAAGGACTGAAGAACAAGATTCGCGTGATCCAACGCCGCTGCCATGGCCTCCGCGACGAGGAGTATCTCCGCCTCAAGAGTCTCACGAGTACCGTGCCGCCGCTCCCACGGACCTGAAATCAGCGAAAAGCACCCACACGAAATCCCGAAGCGCCCGTTTTGAGACAGCCATCGACACCGGTGTGCGAACCGTTGCAAAATCAACCACGCGGACGCACCTCCACTCAGCTGATGTCTCGTGCGAGTGGCGGAACGGAGACGCGCATCGCGGCAGCTGTGGCCCGAATCCGTTCGATCAACACAGTCTGGGCGCCCTCATCGCCACGCCGCTTCCGGACCAGCGACAACGCACGCACGTCCGCGAGCATCTCTCCATACCGGTCTCCAATCGCGACGCAGACGGCGCGACTTTCGGCGAGCGCGGTGTCTGCGTCGTCGAGCCGGTTCAGCGCCGTCGCCGCGTCGGTGAGCAGCCCCAGGGCGAAGCCCACGCCCCAGCGATCGCCGATCTCCCGGAACACCGGGATGGCGCTCGTCGCGAGGAGCTGCTGCGCCTCCGTGCGACTGCCGCTCGCCATCGCGCATTCTGCGGTGATGCAGGTATGGAATGCGAGCAACTGGCGTTCCCCGAGCGCGTCGAACAGCGCACGCGCCTCGGCCAGGATCTCACGAGCCCGTTCGGCCTCGCCGCTGCGCAGTGTGGCCCATCCCAGCAGGGTCAGTGTGAAACCGACGTTGCGGGCGTCTCCCAGCGGACGCCGGAGCGCGAGGCTCTCTTCCAGCGGCGCAACGGCAGCGGCCACGTTCCCATCGAAGAGGGAGATCCATCCGAGGTTCGAGAGGGCGAGCGCGATGCCGCGCGCGTCGCCCTGCTCGCGGTGCAACGCGAGACTCTCCTCCGACATGCGCCGCGCATCGGCGAATGCACCCAGCCGCCAGCCGAGCCACCCCATGACGCCGAGCGCGCGCGCTACGCCGGCGCGGTCATCGGCGGCGCGCCACAGCGTGAGTGCACGCTGCGCCGCTGCGTATGCGGCGTGATGCTCGCCCTGGTTCTGCGCCAGTGCGACCTCTGCGCCGAGCAGCTCCGCATGGAGCGTGGTGTCGATGACACCGGACGCCTGGAGGGCCTGCGCGATCCGGCGGCGCCCCTCGGCCCATTCGCCGCGAATGAGCCAGGCGCGCCAGAGCGACAGCGTCATGCGCGCCAGTGTGGTCGCGTCGGCGCCGTGACCGGCGTAGTCCAGCGCCGCGCTGAAATTCTCCCGCTCGCGGTCGAAGTTCGCCAGTGCCGCACCCGACGAAGCACTTTCAAACGCGGGCGACAGTGCGCCGGCAAGGTGCGCGAACTCGCGCAGGTGACGACCGCGAAGCGTCGCACTCTCGCCGGCCGCAGTGGCCTGGTCTGCGGCGTACTCCCGGACGCTCTCGAGCATGACGAATCGCGCCTCGTCGTCCTGATCATCAACCCGGCGCAGGAGGCTCGCGTCCAGCAGCGACTGTGCAGCGTCGAGAAATTCGTCCTGCCGGGCATCGACGACAGCAGCGGCGTGACGGAACGACGCCCCGCCCGCGAATACCGCGAGCGCGCGCAGCATGGACTGCTGCGGCGGCGTCAGGAGGTCGTATCCCCATGCGATCGCGTCGCGCAACGTCTGGTGCCGAGAGGGCAGGTCCCGCGCACCGCCCACGAGCAGGTCGAAGCGCCGGTCCAGCCTGGCGTTGATGGCCTGCGGTGACAGGATCCGGCACCGCGACGCTGCTAGCTCGATCGCCAGCGGCAGGCCGTCCAGGCGGGTGCAGATCGCCGCAATCGCGCGCAGGTCTGTGGCGTCCGGCGCGAACCCTGGGTTCGCCGCCGTTGCGACATGGAGGAACAGGGTGACGGCGGGGCTCTCGAGGATCGCGGTCTCGTCGGTCTCACCCGCGCGCGGCGCGGCGAGCGGCGCGAGAAAGAACTCATGCTCGCCACGGATGCGAAGCCGGATGCGGCTCGTGACCAGAAGCGTGAGCCGCGGGCAACGCGCCAGTAGGTACGCGAGTACCACCGCACCGCCGACGACCTGCTCGACGTTGTCGAGCAGGACCAGCACGTGCCGCGCCGCGATCGTCTGCACGATCGCATCGAGCGCGGACCGCCCGTCGCCTTCGCGAGCGCCGAGCGACGCGGCCAGCGCCGGCAGCACCTGGTCGGGGTCCGTGACAGCGGACAGGTCAACCCACTGGACGCCGTCCGTGAAGTGCGCAACCACCTCGCGCGCCAGGCGCAGCGCGACCCGCGTCTTGCCCGCGCCGCCCGCGCCGGTCACCGTGAGCAATCGGATGTCGGGCCGCGTGAGGAGCAGTTGCGCGGCTGCCAGTTCGCGCTCGCGACCGACCAGTGCGCCGGGCGGCTCGGGAATCAGGATTGGCGCCACGCCGGACGGTGCGTGACCCGAGTGTGCGAGCGCCGACGCAAACGCGGCGGCGGTGGCAGTGCGCAGCTCCGGATCCGGTTGCAGGGCGCGTGCCAACAGGTCTGCGATGTGCACGGGCACGTCCGGCCTGAGTGCGCTGACGAGCGGTGGCATTTCGACGAGCCGCTTCGTGAGCAGCGCCTGCGCCGATGCCGCGATCCACGGCGGCCGGCCAGCGAGCATCTCGAACATCACGCAGGCGAGGGAAAACACGTCACTGCGTCCGTCGACCTCCGAGCCGTCGGTGAACTGCTCCGGACTCATGTACGCCGGCGTCCCGACCGCGAACCCCGCCTGTGTCAGCAACGGATGCGACGCGTCGGTCACGAGCCGCGCGATGCCGAAGTCGGCCACCACGGCGTGCCCCTCGCTGACGAGGATGTTCTCCGGCTTGATGTCGCGGTGGACGACCCCGCGTGCATGCGCGTGCGCCAGCGCATCCGCGATTTCTCGGCAGAGCCCCGTCACGTCGCCCACCGGGATCGAGTCACCCCTCGAGAGCCGGGCTCGCAGTGACTCGCCGTCGACCAGCGGCATGACGTAATACAGCGTACCGTCGGCTTCGCCGGAATCGAAGAGCGGAAGGATGTGCGGATGGCGCAGGGCCGCCGTCACGAGAATCTCGCGCGAGAGCCGTTCGCGCCCCAGCGCCGCGGCCACGTCGGGGTGCAGCATCTTCACCGCGACGTCACGCTCGTGACGCACGTCGCGGGCGACATACACCACGGCCATGCCGCCGCGACCGATCTCGCGGCCGAGGACATAGCGTCCACCGAGGCCAGCGGGCGGTGCCGGTCGCACGCCGTTCGTTTCATCCCGCAGCTGCCGGGCGATGGCATGCACCGCCGGGTTGGGTTCCGTGTCCAGGTCCTCCCGCACCCGCTGCGCGAACCGTTCGGCGTGCTGCAGCGCAGACACGCGCTCACCGTTGGCCACCAGCGCCGCGACCAGGCCGAGCGCAGCCCGCGTGCGCAGCTCGTCGATCTCGGTCAGCCGTCGCCACCAGCCTGCAGCCGCAGCATGATCGCCGGCGGCGTCCGCGGCGGCCGCCAGCGACTCGAACGCCCGTTGCGCCTGTGCCGCGAGCTGCGCCCGCGTGTCGTCCACCCACCGCTCGAATCCGAGTGCGTCGGCGAGGTAGACCCCGTCGAGGAATGCGCCGGCGTACCGCTCCGCCATGCACGGGAAGTCGGTCCTGCCTGCGGCAAGCAGGAATTCGCCGACGTCACTCGTGATCACATCCGGGTCGAGCCGGAGCGTCTCGGACGGTCCGGTCACGAGTGATTGGCCACCGGTGTCGCGTCGCAGTGCATACAGCGCCTGCGACAGTGCCTGCCGCCCAAGCGCCTCATCGGTCTCGGGCCAGAGCAGGCCCAGTAACCGCGCCCGCGTCATGCCGGCAGCGCCTGCGACGGCCAGCAGTGCAAGCACGGCGAGGCGGCGGGGCTGCTGGCCCGCGCCGCCCACCGGCTCGCCTGAGCGATGCAGGCTCAGGCCACCGAATGTGCGCAGCTGGAGGGGCGGCGGGTGGTCTGTCAGAGGAGTCGCTCGCAGGTGAGACGCAGGTGAGACCTGCGGACGATGATACGCGCACACCCGGCTGGCGTCGATGGCCCCCGCCACGGCGCGTGACGCCCTCACCTCACCTTCGCAGGAGCACCGCATGACTGTCGCACTCACCCCGATCAACGTCGTGACCACCGGCGTGCACCATGTCTCACTGCGCAGCACAGACCTGGCACGCTCCCGTGTCTTCTACGTGGATCGGCTGGGGTTCGTCCCCCTGCTCGAGACTCCGGAGTTGCTCATCGTCGCGGCGGGGCAGACGGCGTTCGCCATCCGTGCACCGGGCGCGACCACCGCCCCTGGTGACGCGTTCGATCCGTACCGTGTCGGCCTCGACCACGTCGCACTCGCGTGTGCGGACATCCAGGAGCTGCGCCGGGTCGCGTCGGCACTGACTGGGTGGGGGATCGAGAGCACGGGCATCAAGACCGACGAGGTGCTGGGCAAGGAGTACGTCGCGTTCCGGGATCCCGATGGAATCAAGTGGGAGCTGTACATGTCGTGAGGGCGCACCAGGCCAGGTCGCCGACGATCCGTCCGTGTGCCACGTCAGGACGGCATCGACCAACCATGTCGGCAGAGTCCACGACGGAGCCAGTGATGTGTCGGCATTTCGCAGACGTTGCCGTCGTATCTCTGGCTCAAGCGGAGCAGCCCCTTTCACCATGGAGTGAATTCATGCAGACGTCTCATGCCGGTACCACGCGTCAGCAGCACTTGCAGGATGTTGTTTCGCAGTACTTCGAGGCGCTCAGGCAGCGGGATTTCTCGACCATTCACTTTGCTGATGACGTGACACTCCGCGCACCGTTCGCTCCGGGTGGCGTGCATCATCCGCTCGTGGGCAAGACTGCGGTGCACGAGCACTGGCGGTTACCATTGCAACCCGCGCTGGAGCACGTGGAAATCGTGGTGCTCGAGACGTTCCTCAATGCAGCGCTGACGGCAGTGTGCGCCGAAGCGTCGATCACGCTCAACGTGATGACTCCTCCGGTCACGTTGCGCGTGGCCAACCGGTTCACGGTGAACGATGCCGGCCGGATCGTTGAACAGGAGAACCACTGTGATCCCAGGGATGTCACCAATCCGGGCTGGCAGACTGGCTGACGCGGTGTGAGGAGCCGGGTGCCTCAGTGACAGCGCGAACCAGGAGACGGGTCGTCACTCGGGTGCCCGGCGACTCGGGTCTTCGTCGAGAGTACGGTCGCGCTCGTCGCGACGCCGCACACGGCGCGGCAGCCCGGGCTCCCTCAGCGGGAGGGGTGGTCGGCCTCGGTATGCTGCACCACCACCGCCGCATTCCGCGTCAGCCCCGCCAGCGTCGCCCGCTTCATCGGTGACTTCCGGAACGCCGCGCTGAACTGCTCCTGATCCAGCGCCAGCATGTCCGGCGCCAGCGTCACCGCGTCCCTCCCGTCCAGAAACGGTCGCGCCCGGAACGGTGAATCGTCAGCCAACTCCTGCGAGAACTTCACGTTCCACGGACACACCTCCTGGGAGATGTGTCGGTATAACCGTTTTGAGATCCCGCTGCGCACCGGACACGTGACCATCGGAAATTCAACGAGGTAACGGTTGCGCAGGAAAGCGCTGAACCGATGCGGGCTGGTCGCGAGACGTCGTGTGTTGTGGTGGGCTGGTTGACCTGGACGCTTCGCTCGCGCGCCCCAATACCGTCCCGGTGGCCGTGAGCGGTGAGCGGGGAAGCGACACCAGTGGGCGCGCCTGTCCGGAACACCGGGTCGCGCTGCCCCTGAATCCTGCCGGACGTGCAGTCCCTCGGTAAAATTGGTCAATGACACACACCGTGCAGATGCTGCGTGGCATGACGTTCGCCCTGCCCGCGCTCTTCGCGTTACGCAGCGTGAGCGCGAAAGCGCCTGACGCGCTGCCGGGAATCGGGTACCACGACAACACCGTCGCGGCCGGGCGGGATCGTGATGGCGTGCGCGAGGTGTCGTTCGAGATCCGCCGCGGCCTCTGGCGCCCCAACGGTCCCGATCGTCCCGGCACACCGATGCTGGCCTTCGCCGAGCCGGGGAAGCCGCTCCGCTTGCCGGGCCCTCTCGTCCGCGTCAGCGCCGGCACCAGGCTCGCCATCACCGTGCGCAACGGCAGCGACAGCACCGTCGTGCTCCGCGGACTCTCCGCCGATCCCAATGACTCGCTCGTGCTCGCGCCGGGCGCGAGCGGCACGGTGCGGTCGATCGCCGACCAGCCGGGCAGTCGGTTCTATCACGGCACCTTCTCGGGCCTGACGCTCAAGAACCTGCGCGGTGATGACGGGCACCTGGCGGGCGCCATCATCGTCGATCCACCGGGCCAGCGGCGGCGGGACGCGGTCTTCGTCATCAGCACGTCGTTTCACGGCCGCGATTCGCTCGGCCGGGTCAGCACGGATCGCGAACCGATCTGGGTCGTGAACGGCCGACCGTGGCCCTTCACGAAGCGGCTCACGGGGACGGTGGGCGACTCACTGCGCTATCGGGTGCTGAACGCGTCGTGGGACGCGCATCCGATGCACTTGCACGGTACCTATTTCCGCGTCGTGGCGCGCGGCGGGCCCTGGCGCGACACCACGCTCGCGTCGGATGCCGAGCGCATGGTGGCGACCGAGCTCGTGCCGTCCGGCGCCACGATGGAGATGGCCTGGATGCCCGATCGCCCGGGCACCTGGTTGATGCATTGCCATTTCACCTCCCACGTGATGCAGAACATCGGCTTCGGTGCCGATTCGCTGTCGCCAGCGGAGTACAACGCGAGGCTCCTGCATCCCCACGGTGGTGATCCGAACCGGCATGTGGAGCAGGAGATGGGCGGGCTTTTCATGACCATCACCGTACCGCCCCCGCGCGGCTGGACCCTGCCGACCGCGCCGCGCAAGGTGATCACGTTCGAAGTGCCGCGCGACTCCGTCGCGGGCGACCTGATGCCGGCCTTTTCTCCGACGGTGACCGACGGTGCGCGTGTGTCGCGGCCCGAAGTGCGCGCCGGCCCGGGTGGCATGCTGCTGCTGCATCAGGGCGAGCCCACCACGGTGCGGGTACTCAATCGGTCGGGCGAGCACACGGCGATTCATTGGCACGGGATGGAACTCGAGAATCTCTACGACGGCGTGGTCGGGCTCGGCGGGACACCGGGCAAGCGCACGCCAGCGGTCGCGCCGGGCGGGAGTTTCGACGCGCACATGACCCCACCGCGCGCGGGGACGTTCATCTACCACACCCACATGATGGAGGTGCGGCAGCAGGAGCGCGGCTTGTACGGGGCCATGATCGTGCTGCCGGCTGGTGCGACCTGGGACGCATTACGCGACCATCTGTTCGTGCTGGGCACACGCAGCGACTCGGGGCCGATGCTCAACGGGGCGAAGGTCGCGCCCACGCTCGAGATCACCGCTGGTGCGACGCACCGGATGCGGTTCATCAACGTGACGACCGGGAGTTCGTCCGCGCGCTGGCAGTTGGTACGCGCGGATTCGACGCTCGCCGAATGGACGCGACACGCCAAGGACGCGATCGATCTGCCCGAAGCACAGCGCGTCATCGTGCCGGCCCGTCAGGCCGTCAGCATCGGCGAGACGTACGACGTCCTCTTCGCACCGAGCGCGCCGGGCGACTACCGCCTGGAGATCCGGCTCGCGTCGGGCCGGCTGCTGGCGCAGCAGCCGATCCGCGTGGTGACGCCGCGGCCGTGAGGTGGGAGTAGCCATCCCTCGTTCGGTCGATGCGCGCCAGACTACCGCTTGCGAATGCGGACACGCTATCGACTGCAGCAAGAATCGTTATACAGCACCGCGCGCAATCGTCGGCCGTCGTGGAAACGGAGCTTCGACGCGCAGCCCTTTGACCAGCAGTCGAATGCGACTGAAATCCTTGTCGCGCGTCACGAGGCACCATCCGAACTCACGCGCCGTGTGTGCCAGCAGCAGATCATTCTGATACGTCGGCCCGATGGACGCTGTCGCCGCGCGTGCAAGCACGCCGCCAGTCTTCGCCCACGCCGCGGCACTCGGCGCGATGATGCGCCCACGCCGCTCGAACGCGCCTAACAAGTCGCGCTCGACCAGGCGCCGCGACGAGTCCGTCCGCGCGCCGGCCAGCAGCTCGCTCGCGACGACGCTCGACAGCGCAGTGTGTGGCAGCGCCCATTCCAGGAATTCCTTCAGCAGAAGCATATCCGCCGGTCGGCGTAGCGCATCGATCAGAACATTCGTGTCGAGCGTGTAGATCATCCGGCTCGGCGACTGCGACCGGTCGGCGCGAAGCCTCCGTCGGCAGCGACACGATCGAGCGCGCTGAAGACTTCCGTGCGAAACACGACCAGATCGAGGGCCGCGTCAATGGCGGCGGTCTCCGTCAATGCGCCGAGCGCTGCTTTCGCCGCATCAAGCTTGCGCTGATCGACCACAATGTTCTTCCGCTTGCGCACGACGGGCGCGCTGCGCGCGGGGCGGCGGGGCTTCGTCATGAGGACCTCAGGAATGGGACATTCCCTGAAACTAGTACCCTATACAGTTTCGGACAACAAAATGGCTGTATGACGCCGCAGCTCTGCTGGAGCGACGATCGACAATCAGCCGCGAAGGGAGGCGCGCCAGCGCCGCAGGTACACGGCGCACCAAACCCGTCGCTGTCGGCAGCGGCGGAACGTCATGCGACCCGGAGCGGCGTAATCGACGCCATCTCCACCTTGAGCGCCTGGGCCGCATCCCACAGATCGACCGCGCGCTGTGCATTGAGCCAAAATTCGGGCGCGTTCCCGAACAGGCGCCCCAGTCGCAAGGCCATCTCGGGACTGAGCGCACGGCGACCGCGCAGCAGCTCGTTGATCGACTGCCGCGACACGCCGGCGGCTTCAGCAAGACCCGTGACGGTGAGACCGAAATCCGGGAGAAAGTCCTCGCGGAGCATCTCGCCAGGATGTGTCGGACGTCGCCGCATGGGCTTGGAATTCGGGATGCTCATCGTGGCGTCCTCTCAGTGATAGTCACAAATCTCGACGTCATACGCGTCGCCCTCTGCAAAGCGAAAGCAGATGCGCCACTGGTCGTTCACCGCGATCGCGTGTTGCCCCTTACGATCGCCCTTGAGGGCGTGAAGGTGATTGCCCGGTGGCACCCGCAAGTCCTCGACGCTGGTCGCCAACGCCACGTACTCCACCTTGCGGACCGCTCGGGCCGCAAGCTCTGGTGGAAATCGCTTGGCGACACCATCGACATAGAGGGTCTGCATGCGCTTATCCGCAAACGACTTCATCATGGGAGAGTGTAACGCGTCACGTGACGCGTGTCAAATTCCCATGCGCTGGCTCGCAACGCGCCGATTCAACGGGGACGCAGGGAGACGGCGTCACGCACACCCGACCCGACGCACGCCGTCACTTGCCGGCCGACGCGATCAGGCGACGCAACTCCCCGAACCAGCCCTGCAGGACGTAATACCGTAAATACCGTGCCGCGGCCGCCGCACTACGTGTCGGCGCCATGTACACGAAGCGCTTGCCGTCCGGGTGCAGGTCCCAGCTCGAGCCGCCTGCCACCTTCAGCGCGACGACGAACTCGGGCGCCTGGACCACCACGGACGGCGTGCGATCCACGCGCACCCGAAAGAGCGAGTCCAGCGGGTCCGCGATGCGCCAGTAGTAGAGGTAGCGTCCGTCCGGTGACCACCGTGGCGCGCGCCCCGAGAGTGGCGACACGTTCCACTTGCCTACCGGCGTGGGGAAGTCTCGCAGCCACACCGTCGGCGCCGCCCCGGGGCCGTCAGCGGACGCGTACGCGAGCAACCGACGATCCGGCGAGACCCGCGGATCGTACTCGTCCGCCGGCGACTGCACGAAGGGCACCGGGGCGCTCCCGCTGTCAGGGCGCATGAAGAAGATGTCCCGCGTGCGCCCAGGCGACATCGCGTCGAACACCAGTAGCGTATCGTCGAGCCACTGGCTGGCGGTGATGTTCAGGCGACCTGAGCGCGGTGATGCGGCGCTCCGGCGCGCGATTGTCCGCGAACTTGACGAACAGGTCCTCGACGCGCGGATTCGAGTCTACACGCGTCGCGAACGCCAGGCGTTGGCCGTCCGGCGACCACACCGGTCTCTGGTAAATGCCGTCAAAGGTCAGCGGCGCGTACGCGCCCGTGTTCACGTCCAGCGTGGCGATGTGGATCTGGCCGGTCTGTTGGGCCGAGCGGTCCTCCATCGCCAGCGCGCGCCCGTCGGGCGAGAACTTCGGGTTGTACCGTCGGCCCGCCGGCAACCGCAGCGTGTCATGGGCCCCGCCGAACGTGACCAGCACCGGCACGTTGTCGGGCGCGTTGCCACCGGCGCCGACCGCGTCGTGCTGCACCAGGACGCCGTTCTGCGACACCGCGTAGCCGCGCATACCGCCCCCCCAGCCCACTCGCTCGAGCACGCGCACGGGCGTCCCCGACGTGCGATGGGTCGCCAGGTCGAACTTGACGGCGAACAGCCCCCCCTCCGGCGAGGCATACAGGAGGTGCCCCGACGGCGCATACGCGGGCGCGTTACCGGCAGGAAGCACCACGCTGACCGAGTCCGTCGCGTAGTCGTAGTACGACACGCGGCCGTCCCACGAGAAGAGCAGGCCGGCACCATCGGGGAGCGGAAATATCGATGGACTGTTGAACTTCGGGATCGGAACGGGGGGACCGCCCGCGGCCGGCACCCGGAACACCCCCGTCGGCCCGCTGAAGACGATCTCCTCGGGATGGCCCCACCGCGGGAAGAACGGGTTGAGCTTGCCCTTCGGGAGCACCGTCACCGCGCCGCCCCCGCCCACGGGGATCTTCACGAGCGTGCTATCGGCGCTGCGGCGGAACACGATCCACTGCCCGTCGGGCGAGAACGCGGGATTCCGGGCGCTCTCGGTTCCGGCCAGCTTGCGGAAGCCGAGGTCGGCATCGAGGGTGCGCACGTAAAGCGCGGTCTCGGCACTTCCCTCGCTGGCCGACATGGCGAGCGTCCGGCCATCGGGGGAGACGACGATATCGCTCTCCCGTGTGATCTCCAGCGTCCCGAGCGTCAGGTCATACCGGCGAAACGGCTCCTCGGGCTTCGTGCGCATCCAGTTGACCGCCGCCGCGCCGAGCACCAGCCCCGTCACCACCGACGCCACCACCGTGGCCACCTGTCTCCTGCGGCCCGCCGGGGCGCCCTGCGCACCGCCCGCCATCGTCCCCGTCGTGCCCGCAAACGCCGGATTCCCCAGCGCCTCCGCAAACGCCTTGGCGCTCTCGAAGCGATCCGCAGGCAGTTTTTCGAGGGACTTTGCCACCGCCGCCGCGACGTTGGCCGGCACCG
This sequence comes from Gemmatimonadaceae bacterium, assembly GCA_031409715.1. Lineage (GTDB taxonomy): Bacteria > Gemmatimonadota > Gemmatimonadetes > Gemmatimonadales > Gemmatimonadaceae > JACMLX01. Next base: position 39,323 of record JANNXU010000037.1, read on the forward strand.
ACTTCCGGAACTTCGTCACCGCCGCCGCCGGCTCGGTGATGATCTTCATGATGATCTGCTGCGCCGAGTTGCCCATGTGCGGCGGCTCGCCCGTCAGCATCTCGTACAGCACGCTGCCCAGTGAGTACACATCGCTGCGCCCCGAGATCTCCTTCTCGGCCGTCGCCTGTTCCGGTGACATGTAATGCGGCGTGCCGAGGCTCAAGCCCGTTTCGGTCATGCGCCCACCCGCGGCCGCGCTCACCGCCAGCGCGATCCCGAAATCGGCCACCAGGGCGTGCCCGCCGTGCAGCAGGATGTTCTCCGGCTTGATGTCGCGGTGGATCACCCCGCGCATGTGCGCGTACTCGAGTGCATCGAGCACCTCGCGCGCCAGACGCACCGCCTCGTCGATGCCGAGCTGCGTCTCGCGATTGAGCTTGTCGCGGAGCGTCTCGCCCTCGATGAACGGCATCACGTAGAACAGGAAGCCATCGGCCGTACCGCTGTCGAACAGCGGCAGGATGTGCGGGTGGCTCATGCTCGCGGTGGTCGTGATCTCCACCACGAATCGCTCCCCGCCCAGCACGGCCGCGAGCTCCGGCTTCAGGACCTTGAGCGCCACCTTCCGCTTGTGCTTGAGATCCTCGGCCAGGTACACCGTGGCCATGCCGCCCGCGCCCAACTCGCGCTCGATGCGGTAGCGGTCGGCGAGGGCGGCGATCAACCGTTCGGGGACGGGACTCATGGTGGCGGAAGCTACGCCGCCGAGACTGCTCCTGCGACCAACGCCGCCGTCACCACGTCCCGCGCGGATATCGTGGTATGGTGTGGACGGGCGACAAAAGCAGAGCCTCAGGCCAGGCCGAGGCAAGCATAGTCTCTACGCTGTCGTCGCTGGCTTGTACTACGTGATTCCGGATGTCGACGGCGAGACGCTGCGGGAGCGCCTCACCCGCGGCGGAGTTGGGCGACACCACGGCGCCGCCAGATCGGCATTCCGGGTTGCCGCCCCCGGACGCTCGTCATAGCTTGATGTCATGACAGAGTATCATGACACGCCTCGAAAGCCAAAACGGGTCGGCGAACCGGCGCAGGTCTACCTCACAGACGCGGATCAGGCGCGACTGGAGCGACTTACCGCGCAACTCGGCGCTTCAAAGTCCGATGTGCTGCGCCGTGGGCTCGAGGCGCTCGAGTTGCAGCACATGGAACCGTCGGCGCATCCCGCGCTTCGGCTCATTGGCCTCGTCACCCACGGCGACGAGCCGGATGCGGTCGACGCCGCGCGCGAGCACGATCGCGTGTTGGCCCGGAGTGAAGAGGCGTCGTGGCGTGCGCAGTCGGATCGGGCATGAGTGATGGATGAGCTGTTTGTCGATACCAGTGCCTGGTATCCGATCGTCGTACAGTGGCACGCCGATCACGACCGATTGAGCGCCGCGCTGCGCGCGTGTCTGGCGCGTCGCGCGCGCATCGTGACTTCGAACCTGGTGGTGGCCGAGTCGCACGCGCTGATCATGCGGCGTGCCGGCATCGCCTCGGGGCTGCGCTTCGTGCAGTTGGTGCGCGCGTCGCCCAACGTCGTCGTGGCGAGCACGGAGTCCCTGGAAGATGCCGCGGTCACGGACTGGCTCATGCGCTATGCGGATCAGCCATTTTCGATGGTTGATGCGGTCAGCTTCGCCATCATGGCGGAGCGCGGCACGCGGGCGGCGCTCACGCTGGATCGAAATTTTGCGACGGCCGGATATCAGATGGTGACCGGTTGACGGCGCCGCCGACCGCCGTGTCAATCCGAACGTGCTGCCCGCCGCGTGGCCTTCGATGACGATGTGCTGATGTACACGCGGATCGACGCGACGTAGCTTCGCGCATTCCCTCACCGCCGCGCCGATTCCGATGCCACACGCACACCGTCTCATCCGCTCGTTCCGCCGGCTTCGCGCCGCGCTCGCGCTCCTCGCCCCGCTCCCCCTGATGGCGCAGCAGCAGGCGGCGGAGGCCCCGGCGGCCGCGACGCCGCGCTTCCAGACGCGCCCCGCGGTCACGGGACTCAACGGTATCGTCTCCTCCGGTCACCCAGTCTCCTCGGCCGCGGGGCTGCGCATCCTCATGCAGGGAGGCAACGCCTTCGACGCGGCCGTCGCCACCGGAGCCGCCGCGGCGATGGCCGAGCCCGAGATGAACGGGATCGGTGGCAACGGCTTCATGACCGTGTACCACAAGGCAACCGGGAAGGTGTGGTCGCTCTCGATGACCGGGGCCGCCCCCAAGGCGCTCAACCCCGCCGCGATGACGCCGGCCACGCTCAACGCCGGGATGACAGCGGGGATCGTTCCCGGAAACCTGGGGGGATACCTCGCCCTGTTGCAGCGCTTTGGGACGATGTCGTTGAGCCAGGTGCTGGCGCCGGCCATCGAGTTGGCTGAGCAGGGATACCCCATCGATCGGCTGCTCGCGGAGTCGATCGACCGCGGCAAGGGAAATCTTGCGCGTTATCCGACGACGGCGGCGTTGTTTCTCCCCGGCGGAGCGCCGATCAAGGCCGGCGAGTTGTATCGCAACACCGACTATGCCGCGACGCTGCGCAAGCTGGTCGAGGCCGAGCGAAAGGCGAAGGCGCGCGGCGCATCGCGTGTGGCGGCCATCCAGGCGGCGTTCGATCGTTTCTACACGGGCGACATCGCCGCCGAGATCGATCGCTTCTTCAAGGCCAACGGCGGCGTGCTGAGCGCGGCCGACCTGGCGGCCTACAAGCCTGAGTGGACCGAGCCGCTGCACACCACGTATCGCGGCTACGACGTCTACTCCAATCCGTCCACGTCGCGCGGTGGCTTCGAGGTGTTGATGCAGGCGTCGCTGGTGGAAGGGTTCGACCTGTCGAAGAGTGGGGCCACATCGTTGCACGCGCAGATCGAGGCGATCAAGGTCGCCAAGGCCGACATCTATCGGTATGTCGCCGATCCCAGGTTCCACGTGGTGCCCACCGAAGGGATGTTGTCGAAGGACTACGTGTCGAAACGGCGCCTGCTGATCGACATGGCGAGGGCTGGCGGCTATCCCGCCCCCGGCGCTCCAGTGGGAGCCACCACGACCCCTGACGGAGCACCCGACGCCCCGACCTTCGACGAGGTCTACGACGGCGAGCTCCACACGACCTCGTTCTCCGTCGTCGACCGGGCCGGCAACGCCGTGGGTGTCACCCCCACGTTGGGCGGGCTGTTCGGGAGCAACGTCGTCGTCGGGAACACCGGGCTGCTCCTCAACAACGGGATGCGGCTCGGCTCCACGTCGCCCTATCCCGACAACGTGAACTACGTCGGGGCGGGGAAGATCCCCGTCCTCAACAACTCGCCCGTCGTGGTCCTCAAGGATGGGAAGCTCTCCTTCGTCTTCGGGACGCCCGGCGGTGAGACGATCGGACAGACGCAGTTCCAGGTGCTGGTGCGCCTGCTCGACGAGCGGCTTCCGGTGCAGGAGGCGATCGAGGCGCCGCGTTTCGCGCTCAACGCGGCACCGAACTTCTACAAGCCGGGGGCGACGATCGAAGTGAGCATCGAGGGGCGAGCGAGCGCCGTGGACATTGCCGCGCTCCGGGCGATGGGGCACACGGTCACGGTGCTCCCCGGCTGGGGGAGCATCGGCCACGTGCAGGTCATCGCGGTCGACCCGAAGACCGGGCGGCTGATGGCCGGCGCCGATCCTCGGCGGACTGGGTACGCGATGGGGTTCTGAGGCGTGACCGTCGCGAGTCGCTGGCGTGACATGTCAGCGGGGGCGACCTTCCTCGCATGACCACCCCCGACCGTCTCGTCGCTGCCCTCGCGGACCGCTACCGCATCGAACGCGAACTAGGCGCCGGCGGCATGGCCACCGTGTATCTGGCGCACGACCTCAAGCACGACCGCAAGGTCGCGGTGAAGGTGCTGCGGCCGGAACTCGCCGCCGTCATCGGCGCTGAACGGTTTCTTTCCGAGAACAAGACCACGGCGAATCTGCAGCACCCGCATATTCTGCCACTCTTCGATAGCGGGCGGTCGGGCGGACGGGCGGACGGTCAGACCGACGACTTCCTGTATTATGTGATGCCGTTCATCGAAGGAGAAAGTCTTCGAGACCGGCTCAACCGGGAGAAGCAGCTCCCGATTGCTGACGCAGTCCGGATCGCCACCGAAGTCGCCGG
>JANNXU010000038.1:0-6100 GCA_031409715.1 Gemmatimonadaceae bacterium
AAAACATGCACGGGCACACCATTCGCTCCGCCAAAGCTTGGCATGAAGCCATGAATCAGTTTGCCATCGTCTACGGGGACCGCTTTACGAAACGCACGGCGTAACCTCACCCCTCACACACAAAATTCCTGACACGTCCGCGAGGCATCGCGCTCGACAACCTGACGCCCCGTCGTCCTCACGCCGACCTATCCCGTCCTCACCCGCGGCGCGAATTGTCCCTCACATTCATCGAAGAAGTCCCTCATATCCCGCAGGAACGCGCACGGGGCACCGTCATATGACAGTGCCCCGTGCGTCGATTATTTCTGTCTCGTAGAACTTCTCTTAGAGAGTAGCCAGGGAGGGAATCGAACCCCCGACACGCGGATTTTCAGTCCGCTGCTCTACCAACTGAGCTACCTGGCCAAGACCCGTAACCTACCCATCTCCCCCCAGACCATCAACCCGCACCACCCGCAACACCACCCGCAACACCACCCGCCCCTCCAACCCAGCGCCACACGACCGACATCACACCCCCGCCGGCCTCACCCCATGCCGCGCCGTGATCACCGACTTGATCCCCCCCCGCACCGCAAAATCACCCTTCACCTCGAAAAACGTCGGCTTCGTCAACTTCACCAGATCATCGAGTATGTGATTCACCGCCCGCTCATAAAAAATCCCGTCGTTCCGGAAGCTCCACAGATACAGCTTCAGACTCTTCAGCTCCACACAGAACTGATCGGGTACATACGTCAGGTACATCGTCGCAAAATCCGGCGCCCCGCCCTGCAACAGGCTCAGCTCCGCCGCATCCGACTCCACCCCACCCAGCGGACACAGCGACGTGAACTCGGGACAGATCATGTGGATCTCGTACGCCCGGTCCGCATACGGATTCGGAAACGTCTCCAACAACTCAGGCTTCGGCATCGGCGCTCGTCAGGGTCAAAGGTCAGCCCCGCAAATTAGCCCCCGCCCCAAGCACCCCAAGCACCCCAAGCACCCCAGCCGCCCCCCCGACCGCCCACCCGCCCACCCGCCCACCCGCCACACCGACTCGGCCCGCCGACCCCCGCACTTGCACACGCGTGTACCCGCGGCCAGACTACACCCATCGGTTCTGCGGTGCGTGCCGCCGACCATCTCCGCCCGGTCACCCGGGTGGTACAGCCCCCCGGCAAGTCCGGGGGGCTCTCTTTTTGTAGCCACTCTCTGCACCCGCCCTGACGTCTGCGGAAGGTCGGCACCGCAAACTCTGTTCACGCGGAGGGGCGGAGCAGCAGAGGGGTCGGCTACCTGGCGACCGAACGTGCACACGTCCGCGTTGCTGCGCTGTATGGGGTGACCACCCGACGCCGTTCCAACATGGCAACGATCGCTGCCGGGTCGCGGTTCGTCGCTGCAGCGCCAGACCCCTCCGCTGCTCCGCCCCTCCGCGTGAACAGAGTTGACGGACTCCCGCATCACCCGCGCAACGAACGCGAATGATCAGCGCTGTGCCCGCAGCATCTCCGACAGCTCGTGTAACCGCGCCTGCTCCCCCGACGACAGGCTCTGCCGCCCGCCGCCGTTCGACATCTTGTCGAGCAGCGCATTCATCTCGTCCGTCGCCGACATCGCCGGCGCCACCGTCGCCACCACCGCCGGTCGCTGCTGCGCCGCTGACGGCTGACGACGCTGCACCAGCGCGTTGCTCCGCGCCACCACGTCATCGATCGCGTCCGACGACGGCGACACATCGCGCGTCGGGCGCATCGCCGAGCGCGGCACTGCGCGGAACGTGTCCTCCTCGGGGAGTTCGGGCGTGGGGCTGAAACGCTCCTGCCACGTGCCCCCGATACGACGCGCCGACGGCAGCCGCACCAGCAGCCAGGCCGTCGCGAACCCGCCAAGATGCGCCGCGTGCGCCACGCCACCCTCCGTGCCCGTCGCCATGAACAGCACGCTCAGCGCCGCGAAGCCCAGCACGTACCAGCGCACCTGCATCGGGATCACGCCGAAGAACAGCAGCATCGTGCGCGGCCACGCATGCGCGAATGCGTACATCACGCCGAACACCGCCGCACTCGCCCCGATCATCAATCCGTTGCGCACGAACAGGTACTGCAGCGCCACGCCACCCAGCGCACACAGCGCATAGAAGCGCACGAATCGCGACGTGCCGAACAGCCGCTCCACGCGCGGCCCGAACTGCCACAGCGCGAACATGTTGAACAGGATGTGCCACAGGTTGCCGTGCACGAACGCATACGTGATCGGCGTCCACCAGCGCGCCACCAGGTCGGTGCCCGTGAAGCCGAACAGCGTCTCCATGTATTCCGGGCGCACCACGGTCTGCTGCAGGAAGTAGATCGCCACGTTGGCGATCAGCAACCACTGCACCGCGGGCGTCAGCCCGGCAGGACCCTGCTCCTCAGCGATGGGACTCGACATGCGCAACCGCGGCAGTGAAACGTGAACGACAGCCGTGAACGACGGCACCTGCGTGAAGTAGAACACACGGCTTGAACGGCAGTTCCTGCCCGCCGCAGCCTCCTCCTGAAGGTCGGCCGCAACCGCACACCGGGCAAGCCTCCCCCCCTCCTACCCCTCATCCAGACCGGTCGCACGCCCCGTGCCCGACGACGTCGCCGCCACGAACAACTGCCACCTCGCCGCTGCCGTTGCCTCCGCTGCTCCGCCCCTCTGCGTGAAAAGAGTTGACGAAGTCCACCCGCCGCAGACCGTCGAAGTCAGCGCACCGCGTCCCGAACCAGCCGGTCACACAGCTCCACGAACGTCATCCCCGCCGCCGCCGCACTCTGCGGCACCAGGCTCAACGACGTCATCCCCGGCAACGTGTTCGCCTCCAGACACGCCAGCGTCCCCTCAGCCGTCAGCCGGAAGTCGATCCGCGCACAACCCCGCAGCTTGAGCGCCGTGTACGCCCGCACCGCAAACCGCTGCACCTGGAGCGTGACTTCCGCCGGCAGGTCCGCCGGAAACACCTCCTCTGCCATCCCCGGCGTGTACTTGCACTCGTAGTCGTAGATCTCCTTCACCGGGATGATCTCACCCACCGGCAACGCCTCGCCCGCAAGAACCGGCACCGTCAGCTCCCGACCCGGCACGAAGGTCTCGCACATCACCTCCCGGTCGAACCGCAGCGCCTCCGCGACAGCCGGCTCGAACTGCGACCGCTCCTTCACGATCGTCAGCCCCACCGTGCTCCCCTCACGGTTCGGCTTCACGATCAGCGGCAACCCCAGCGCACCGATCGCCACCTCGGCCGACACCGGCACCATCCGCCACGCCGCCGTCGGCACACCACAGTGGGACAGGATGCGCTTCGTCATGTCCTTGTCCATCGCGATCGCCGTCGCCATCGCTCCACTGCCGGTGTACGGCACCCCGGACAGGTCCAGCAGCGCCTGCACCGTGCCGTCCTCGCCATGCCCGCCATGCAGCGCCAGCACGATGCAGTCGGCATCCCGGACCAGCGGATGCGTGGCCAGCGATGCCGTCTGGTCACGCTCGCGCAACGCCGTCAGCTCCGCGTCACCAGGCGGCGCCGACCCGACCGCCTTCTCACGCAGGGTCGCTTCGGCCGACGCGTCGATCGGCCCCGTCGCCGGGTCCAGCAGCCGCACCTCGTGCCCTGCCTCCCGCAACGCCCCCGCCATCCGCAACCCGCTGGCAAGGGAGACGTTGCGCTCGCTCGAGGTCCCACCCAGCAGCAGCGTCAGGCGCATCGATCAGCGGGCCATCAGGTAGGAGAGGACGTCGGACCGCGTCACGATCCCCGCAATGTTGCCATGCTCACGCACCAGCACGGCCGGGTTCGTCTTCGAGAGCAGCGTCACCACGGCGTCCACCACCTGCGTCCCGTCCACGATGGGATAGGGCGAGTCCATCACCTCGCTCACCGTCGCGTCCAGCATCTTCGGGTTCTCCAGGCTCCGGCCAGTGAGCGACCACTCGCTGATGCTGCCCACGCAGTTCTGCCCGTCCATCACCGGCAGCTGCGACACGTCGTGCAACGTCATCAGCCGCAAGGCCTGCCGCACACTCTGCCCCGGCGCGGCACTGATCAGCGTCGGTGCACTCACATCCTTGGTGCTGATCAGCGTGCCCAGCGTTGCCCGGTCGGAGTCGAGCAACTGGTTCTCACGCATCCACTCGTCGTTGAACTGCTTCGACAGGTACCGCTCGCCGGTGTCACAGAGGAAGGTCACGACCAGCGCCTCGGGGTCATCGAGTCGGCGGGCGAGGTTGAGCGCGGCATGCGCGATCAGCCCCGCCGACCCGCCCACGAACACCCCCTCCTCCCGCGTCAGCCGGCGCGACATGGCAAACGCCTCGCGGTCACCCACGGTCACGAAGTCGTCGATGACGCTCATGTCGAGCGTCCCGGGCACCTTGTCCTGCCCGATCCCCTCGACCTTGTACGGCGCGCCGTGGATTATGCTCGCGCCATGACTGCGCCAGTGTTCCGCCAAAATAGAGCCATTTGGATCGGCGCCGATGATCTTGATGTTCGGGTTCTTCTCCTTCAGGTAGCGACCCACCCCGCTGATTGTCCCCCCGGTCCCGGCCGCCGCCACGAAGTGCGTGATCCGCCCCTCGGTCTGCTCCCACAACTCGGGACCGGTCGTCCTGTAGTGCGCATCGGGATTCGCACCGTTGTAGAACTGGTTGGCGAGCACGGCATTGGGCGTCTCGGCAGCGATCCGCTTCGCCATCATCACGTAGTTGTCAGGATGATCCGGCGCCACCGCCGTCGGCGTGATGATCACCTCGGCACCGAACGCCTTCAGGAGCCGGACCTTCTCCTGGCTCATCTTGTCCGGCATGGTGAAGATGCAGCGGTATCCTTTGTGTGCAGCCGCGATCGCCAGCCCGATGCCGGTGTTGCCGCTCGTCCCCTCCACGATCACCCCGCCCGGCCTGAGCTGCCCACTCGCCTCCGCCGCCTCGATGATCGGCAACCCGATGCGGTCCTTCACGCTCCCGCCGGGATTGAAATAGTCCGCCTTCCCGTACAACGGCGTCCGCACCCCGCGCCCCACCCGCGACAGGCGGATCAGCGGCGTCCAGCCGATGGTCTCGAGCACCGACGCATAGGGCCGGCGATGCCGCTCGACGTGCGCGTCGTTCTGGGTTGCAACCGGGAGAGTCATGTCAGCCTCGCGCCACCGCCCACCCAGGCCAGCGTCGCCATCAGGAGTTCACTGCAGGGAAGCCCAAATATGGCCTGAAGACGCTCGGCCACCAGAAACCGAAACCGTCCCCGGCACTGACGTGCATTCGCACCAGCATCCAGCGACACCTGCCGCTGCAGCTTTGGGAACAGCAACAGCATATCGCAGAACTGAACAGCCGCCGAACTGAACAGCCGCCGAACAGCAAACTGCCGAACAGCAGGAACAGCAGGAACAGCAGGAACAGCAGGAACAGCAGGAACAGCAGGAACAGCAGGAACAGCAAAACGCAAAAGAGCGAACAGCCGCAAAACTGCACGCAGCCTCCGCACCCGCCGCCACCCTCCGTGCGCACATGAGCCGCGCTGGCTTGTAGAACCGCCACCGCGAGAGCAGTTCCCCAAAAAACCCGCCGGTCACGCCCGCCCCGCTCACGACGTCCCCGCACATGAGCCGCGCTGGCTTGTAGAACCGCCACCGCGAGAGCAGTTCCCCAAAAAACCTCTCCTCCCCCCACCACCACCGCCCGCCCCGCGCACGGAGTCCCCGCGCAGTTTTGCGGCTGTTCGCTCTTTTGCGTTTCGCAGTTTTGCAGTTTTGCCGTTCAGCAGTTTTGCCGTTCCGCGGCTGTTCAGTTCTGCGGCTGTTCAGTTCTGCGATATGCTGTAAAGCACGGACGTGTCAGGAATTTTGTGTGTGAGGGGTGAGGTTACGCCGTGCGTTTCGTAAAGCGGTCCCCGTAGACGATGGCAAACTGATTCATGGCTTCATGCCAAGCTTTGGCGGAGCGTATGGTGTGCCCGTGCATGTTTTGGAGCGCGAGCCATAAGAGCTTGATCGCCGCCTCATCGCTCGGGAAGTGACTCCGGGATTTGATGATCTTGCGGAGCCGCATGTGCAAACTCTCGATCGCATTCGTGGTGTAGATCACC
>JANNXU010000039.1:0-11746 GCA_031409715.1 Gemmatimonadaceae bacterium
AAAGTCCGTCAAGCGCATCATCCTGCCTGATGCCCGCTACGACAGCCAGACTGTCAGCAAGTTCATCAACAACCTGATGCTGCAGGGCCGCAAGGCCACGTCAGAGAAGATCTTCTACGCCGCCATGGACCTGGTCGAAGCTCGCACCAGCCAGCCGGGCGTGAACATCTTCAAGCAGGCGCTCACCAACCTCAAGCCGGTCGTGGAAGTGAAGAGCCGCCGCGTCGGTGGTGCCACGTACCAGGTGCCGGTCGAAGTCCGCCCCGATCGCCGCACGGCGCTCGCGATGCGCTGGCTGATCAGCTACTCGCGCGACCGCAACGAGAAGTCGATGCCGGAGCGTCTGGCCGCCGAAGTCATCGCCGCCAGCAAGGGCGAAGGCAACGCGATCAAGAAGAAGGAAGACACGCACCGCATGGCCGAGGCCAACAAGGCCTTCGCGCACTACCGCTGGTAGTCGTCATTTCCTGCCGCATCCAGAACGCCTCCCGGTTTCCGGGAGGCGTTCTGCGTTTTGGCGCGATGATTGCCCTCCCTTGCGCGAGATGGTCAGGCCACCGACGATTCCGCATGACTTTTCCTCACGTCCTCGTTCGCGCCCGCGTCACGCTCGCGCTCCTCACCGGCGCAACGCTGCCGGCGCTGGCCCAGTCCGGCCCCGCCACCTGGCCCGACCGCGCCATCCGGCGCGACATCCCGATGACCGACGCCATTCGTGCTGCCCACGCCGCAGGCACACGTGACTCGTCAGGACGGCCGGGTGCGAAGTACTGGCAGTTGCGCACCGACTACACCATCGCCGTGCGCCTCGACGTCGCCACGCAGCGCCTCACCGGACGCGAGACGATCACGCTCCACAACACCAGCCCCGACTCGCTGACGCAGGTCGCGCTCCGGCTGGATGCGAACCACTTCATCGGCACCAATCCGCGCGCCTTGCCATGGACGCCGGCCGAGCTCACGGATGGCATGGTGATCACGGCGATGGCGGTGAATGGCACGAAGGTGCTGCTGGATGCGCCGCCGCGAGGCCGCGCCGCCGGCCCGCCGGCTGATCCATCGGCCTACGGCCTTCGCTCGACGCTCGCCCGCATCCTCCTCGCCACACCGATCCAGGCCCGCGGCACCGCCACGATCGACATCGAGTGGAATCACAAGCTGCCCGGTGGCCCCGGGTCAGGGCATCGCATGACGCAGCGCTGGGCCGACTCGCTCTTCCAGCCCACGCAGTGGTTCCCGCGTCTGGCGGTCTACGACGATCTGCGCGGCTGGGACCCCGAGGTCTACCTCGGCCCGTCGGAGTTCTACAACAACTTCGGCCGCTTCGATGTGACGATCGACGTGCCCGGTGGGTGGATCGTGAGCGGCACGGGCGTGCTGCAGAACGCGGAGCAGGTGCTCACCGCCGCCGCGCGTGCGCGACTCGCGAAAGTGCTGGACAGCGATTCCACCGTCACGATCGTCGGAGCCGACGAATCGGGACCGGGGCGCGCCACGGCCGCCGGTGATCGGCTAGTGTGGCATCTCGTCGCCGACAGCGTCAACGACTTCGCGTGGGCCACCGCGCGCAGGTTCATCTGGCAGGCCACGCGTGCGACCATCCCCGGCAAGGGCGCCGTGCCGGTGCATCAGCTGTTCCTGCCCGGCCGCGCGCGCTTCTTCGAGAACGCACTGCCGCTCGCGCGGCATGCGCTGCAGTTCTACTCCGCGCTCTGGTTCCCGTACCAGTTCCCGCAGCTCACGCTGCAGGACGGGCCCAGTGCCGGCATGGAATACCCGATGGTGATCAACTCCAACGAGGGCGCCGCCGACCACGAGACGGGACACCAGTGGTGGCCGATGGTCGTCAGCAACAACGAGACGTGGTACGGCTGGATGGATGAGGGATTCAACCAGTACATGAACATCCTCTCGGCCGCCGACAACGCGACACGTGCCCCGAATCTCGATCGGTACGGACAGCAGTATGGCGCCACCAGCGGCAGCGAGTCGGAACCGCCGATGATGTGGAACGCCAACTACGCCGGCCCATCGTACAGCTTCACGACCTATGGCAAGACACCGCTGATGCTCTCGATGCTTGGCGGGATCGTCGGCGACAGCGCCGTGCAGCGCGCGCACCGCGAGTGGGCGACGGCGTGGTTGTTCCGGCACCCGTCACCATGGGACTACATGTTCTTCATGAATCGCGCGCTCAACCGCGATCTCGGCTGGTTCTGGAATGCCTGGCTGTTCACCACCGAGCGCGTGGATGGCTCGATCACCGGCCTGCGCACGCAGGGCAACCGCACCACCGTCACGGTGCGCCAGGACGGCCAGATGCCGTCACCCATCGTGCTTCGCGTGACCTTCGCGCCCACCGGTGCCGCCATCCGCAGCATGCCGAACGCCGTGATGCAGGACAGCGTGACGGCGATCGTCACCTACCCCGTCGATGTCTGGTTCGGCGGGCGCCGCACCTTCGACGCGGTGCTCACCTTCGGTGCCCGCAGCATCGAGGCGGTGCTGTTCGATCCCGGCTGTCGCTTCCCCGATCGCGATCCGTCCGACAACGTCTGGCCCCGACAGGTCGTCGCCAGCGGTGCAACCCGCCCCTCACTCTGCTCCCGATGATGACACACGTCGCCGCCTCGTTCGACCGCATCACCTCGGGCGCATGGCGCACGGTCGCGCGTGCCACGGTTCCGTCGGTCGTCGCCGCGCTGGCGCTCGCATCGCGCGCGCCGGCACAGGGGATGCTGCCGCCGGCGGTGATCCCGCAGCCGACGGTGCTGCTGCGCCCGACGCGCGTGTTCGACGGCACCGGTGCGGCGCCCGTGACCGGAGCGGTGGTCCTGGTGCAGGCTGGGCGGATCACCGCCGTCGGCCCGCAGTCGGGGATGCAGGTGCCGGCCGACGCGGCGATCGTGGACCTGCCCGGCACCACGCTCATGCCAGGGATGATCGACCTGCACTCGCATGTGCTGCTGCACCCCTACAATGAGACGACGTGGAACGATCAGGTCCTGCGTGAGCCACTCGGTCTGCGTGTCGCACGTGCCACGGTGCAGATGCAGCGCACCCTGCGCGCCGGGTTCACGACCCTGCGCGACCTTGGCACCGAAGGCGCGGGCGACGCCGACGTGGGTCTCAAGCGCGCCGTCGAGCAGGGGATCATCGAGGGCCCGCGCCTGATCGTCACGACGCGCGCCATCGTGATGCGCGGCACCTATGGGCCAAGCGGCTTCGCCCCCGAGATCGATGTGCCACAGGGCGCCGAGGAAGCGTCGGGGCCCGAGGAACTCGCGCGGGTGGTACGGGACCAGATCAGGAAGGGCGCTGACTGGATCAAGATCTACGCCGACTACCGCTGGGGCGCGAACGGATCCGCACGCCCCGCGTTCACGCAGGCGGAAATGGCGCTGGTGGTGGAAATCACCGAGTCGAGCGGGCGGCACGTGGTCGCGCATGCGAGCACGCCGGAAGGCATGCGACGCGCCATCCTCGCCGGCGTGAAGACCATCGAGCACGGGGACGACGGCACCCCGGAGATCTGGCGGTTGATGAAGGAGCGTGGCGTGGTGCTGGTGCCGACCGTGGCCGCCGGTGATGCGGTGCTGCAGTACGGTGGCTGGAAGAAGGGCAGCGCGCCGGAACCGGCCCGCATCGCGTCCAAGCGCGCAAGCGTGCGCGGCGCGATGGCGGCTGGCGTCACGATCGGGAACGGCAGTGACGTCGGAGTCTTCACGCATGGGACGAATGCCCGCGAGCTGGAGCTGATGGTCGACTACGGCATGACGCCGACGCAGGCGCTCGTCGCGGCAACCTCCACCGCCGCACGCGTCCTAGACATGGGTGACCGGCTCGGCACCATCGCGCCGGGGATGCTGGCTGATCTGGTGGCCGTCGACGGTGATCCCACGCAGCAGATCGGCGCCGTGACGCAGGTCCGCTACGTCATGAAGGATGGACGGCCCGTGGGCGGTGTGCCGGCGGTGCTTCCCGCGCGCTCGCCGTGAGGGCGTCATGACCTGCCTGCCGCGCACCCAAGCAACACATCGTGTCGGCCTCGCCACAATTCGTGGGTTTTCCGTGGGCGAATCGGACCGATTCCGGTGGATCGGTTCCTGCGTTTCGATGCCGGTGTTGGTGCGTCCTGTTGCTGATGCCGCTCCCCACCCGCCCCGCCATGTCGCTTCCGGTTCCCCATCCAGCGGTGGTCGCCCGCGCCCTTCCCGACGGAAGCGTGCTCTTCCATCCGCTGACCGAAGTTTATTTTGGCCTGAATGAGACCGGGACCGTGATCTGGCAGGCGCTTGCCGCAGGGGCGGACACGGAACAGGCGCTGGTGAACGCGGTCCGTCAGCGCTGGCCGGACGTCGCGGAACGGGAGGTGACCTGCCACGTCCTCGAGCTGCTCGCGGACCTGTCGGTCGAGTCGCTGGTCGTGGACCCTGTCGTCACCGTGGCGGGGTGATCGAGATGCTGGCGCGAAAGGCTCGCGCCGCGCGCGATGTCGGTCGAGCCATCGGTGCCGTGCGCCGCGCGCGCCGGGCGGTGGCTCGCCGCCCGATCGGCGCACTGGTCGAGGCCGAGGCGGCCTCGGCCGAACCGACGCCGGTCAGCGCACACGTCGCCCTGAGCCAGACTGACCGCCTGCGTGGTCTCCGCTGGGCGTCGGCCGTGGACCGCGCCCTTCGCGTTCTGCCCGGCGACCGGGCCTGTCTCGTCAGGTCGCAGGCGCTCCGGGAGTTGCTGGCGACGGACGGATTGGACCGTGCCGCCGTCCGGATCGGCGTGCGCCGTGGCCCTCGGGGATTCGAAGCCCACGCCTGGGTCGAGCTCGACGGCACGCCAATTGCTGAACCCGTCAGTCTGCAGGGCGCGTTCGCCTCATTCGACGGTGTGACCCTGCGCTGACTCGGGCGTCTGAGGGTGAGGACCTGTGCCGGGACCCTTGTCCCTGTCGCACGGATCCGACACTTTTGCGTCGATGACGGAGAGAATCTCTATGTATGAGCGTCCGAAGCTGGAACGCTATGGCACGTTTCGCGAGCTCACCCAGGTGTCACTGAACCTCGGCGCGTTTGCGTTGAATGCCAATGTCGTCAATGGCACTGCCGCGTCGTGCGACTGCATCCCGGGCGATACGCCACCGGTCGGTCCCACGCGCAGCTGATGTGACTCGGTTCCCCTCTGACGCAGACGCTGCGCCAGAGAGTGCTCGTGTGTTCGGGCGGACTCTCTTCGCCGATCGGCCCCTTCCCGGCCTGCCTGTCTCCGTCGCGGCGGATGACGGGCCGTTTCATTTCTGGACACTGCGGACGAACGATGCGCACGACGGGGTGCCCGGCCACACCGAGGGTGCCACCCGTACCGGTCAGGTCCGATGGTCCAGCGGCATCACCGCCTCCCTCGCCCACGGTGTTGAGGGCATCGAAATCGTGATCAGCGACACCGGCCGCTTCACCCTCCACCGCGACGGTCGTCTCGTCACGCACGATGCCCCGCGTGACGTGGATCGCGCGGCCGTCGCGCTGGACCTGATCGGCACGGTCCTGCCCTGCGCGCTGCACGTGGAGGGTGCCTGGTGCGTGCATGCCAGCGCCGTGCAGTGTGCGGATGGCGTGATCGCGTTCGTCGCCCCCCGCGGCACGGGCAAGTCCACGCTCGCCGCGGCCTGTCTTGCGGCCGGCTGCGCGCTGGTCGCCGATGACGTGGTCGTGCTGCAGGACCACGAAGGGGCCGTGCGCGTGACACCGGCCGGTGTGCCGCTGCGACTGCACGAGCGCACGGCGGCGCTGGTCGGCGCACACGGTGGTGCGCCTGACGACTGGGGCAAAGTGCGGATCGAGGCCACCGGCGGCGCCCGCGCGTTGCCGCTCGCCGCCGTCTACCTGCTCACGCCACTCGACGGTGATGCGACGGTCGAGCGGATGCCGCGCGAGACACGGGCTGCCGCACTCGCATTGTTCACGAATGGCAAGATCACGGAACTCCTCGGTGCGGCCGGGGCGGGCGATGCGTTTGCGCGTTGTGCGACCCTCGCCGCAACCGGGCTGGTGCACGACCTTGCCGTGCCGCGCGACCTCGCTCGGCTTGCCGACGTGACGGCGACGCTCCTCGCCTGGCATGGTGGCCCGCCGCGCGGTTCGGTGTCGTGACGACGGCCGCTGCCGCGATCGTCCTGCACGACGTCACGAAGTCGTTCCGCGCCGACCGCAGCCTGCTGCGCCGGCTGCGCCGAGCCCCGGGCACCGCGCCACGCCCGGTGCTCGATGCCGTCACGCTCGACGTCGCGCGCGGCGAGATCTTCGGCCTCGTCGGCGCGAATGGCGCCGGCAAGACGACGCTGCTCAAGATTCTCGCGACGGTGCTGCTGCCGGACCGTGGCCGCGTGGTGGTCGATGGCATCGACGCCCTTGCCGATCCGGCGCGTGTGCGCACACGCCTGGCCGTCGTGCCGGCTGACGAACGCGCGCTCTTCTGGCGGATCAGCGCCGCCGAGAACGTGCGCCTGTTCGCGTCGCTGTACGGCCTGACCGGCACGGAGCGCGACGCGGCGGTGGAGCGTGCGCTGGCACTGGTCGGACTGGAGAATGCCGGCGAGCAGCAGGTCGGCAGCTTTTCGTCCGGCATGCGCCAGCGCACGCTGATCGCACGCGCACTCGTCACGCAGCCGCCGCTCCTCATCCTCGATGAGCCCACGCGCAGTCTCGACCCCGTCACGGCGCGAGAGCTGCGCCGATTTATCCGCGATGTGCTCTGTACACAGCTCGGCACCACCATCCTGCTCGCCACGCACAGCACGGAGGAAGCGCTGCAACTCTGCGATCGCGCGGCGCTGCTGGTGAAGGGGCGCGTCGTCGCCACCGACACGCTGGCCAGGCTGCAGGCGCGCGCAGCCGGTGCGCGCATGCGTGTGCGCGTGGACGCCGCACACGAGGACCCGGCGCGGGCGCTGCTCGATCGCGCGCAGGCCCGGGGCCACGCCCACACGCGGACCACGTCGGCGCTGGATGGGCAGGTCACACTCGAGGCGACGCTCCCCGATGCCGCGGCGGCACCGGCGGTGCTGGAGGCGCTGGTGCGCGCGGGTGTCCGGGTGGCGGAGTTCGCGCCGATCCCCCTCACCCTCGCCGACCTGCTCGATGCCGTGACACCCGGACCAGCGGCCGCGGCCGAGGACGACGATGCGTAGGCTCCTCGCCGTGGCACGCGCCTACACGCGCGGCATGCTCACCTATCGCACGCGCACCCTCGTCAGCCTGCTGTCGGTGCTCGTCGCCGTCGTGCCGGTGTACTTCGTGGCCGGTGCATTGCAGCCGCTGGCCGCGAAGGCGATCGCCTCGGAATCGACCGAGTACTTCACCTACCTCATCGTCGGCTCGGTGGCGTCGTTCGTGGTGGCCGAAGCCCTGTCGGCGATTCCCTCGCTGGTGAACAGCTACATCACGTCGGGCACTCTCGAGCAGATCCTCACCACGCCGATTCGCTGGCCGTCGCTGATCGGCGGCCTGTCGGTCTACGGATTTCTGTGGGTGACCATGCGTGCGGTGGTGCTGCTGGTGACGGCGTGGGTCTGGGCCACCTCCACGATCGCGTGGGCACGCGCGCCGGAGTTCGTGCTGGTGATGGCGATGCTGGCGCTCACGTACATCGGCGTGGGACTGGTGGCCGCGTCCCTCGTGCTGCTGGTGCGCTCGTCGCTCTTCATCCCGCAGGTCGTCGGTGCACTCTCGGCGCTGCTTGGCACGGTGTACTTCCCGCGGTCGGTACTGCCGCCCGCCTTTGCCCCGTACTCGGCCGTGATTCCCACCACGCCGGCGTTGCGTGCGGCTCGCCAGATGCTGCTCCTGGACGCGCCGTTCGCGACGGTGCTGCCTGACGTGCTGCAACTGGCGGCATGGACGGTCGTCTCGCTGCTGATTGGCGGTGGCTGTTTCCATCTCGCACTGCGGCATGCGCGGCGTGCCGGGACGCTGACGCAGTATTGACGGCCATGCTCGCGCCGCTCACCGCGACCAGCGCCACCGCGCTCCTCTCCCCCTCGGCCCGAGTCCTTGCGGCGTGCAGCGCGCCGGACGCCGGCATCAGCCGCGCACTGGCGCTGCCATGGAGCGACGTGCACTGGCCGACGCTGGTGGCGCTCGCCACGTGGGAGCGTGCGGCGTCGCCGCTGTATCGGCTGCTGCGCGCGGCACCCGCGGGCGGCGTTCCGGCCGACGTCCTGCAGGCCGTGCAGGGCATCGCCCGCGTGGCGGAGTTCCGCGCCGGCGAGCTCTCGGAGGCCGCCGGCGAGAGTGTCGACGCATTGCAGGCGGCAGGGATCGAGGCGCTCTGGCTCAAGGGCGCGGCGCTGGCGATGCAGTCGCCGCTCGGTTTTGCGCTGCGCGCGATGGGTGACATCGACGTGCTCGTGGCGCCATCCCAACTCGAGCCGGCGCGCGCGGCGCTGCTGGGTGCGGGCTGGGGCACGGGCCCCGCCGCCGCCGGCTACGATCTGCATCATCATGCAGCGCCGCTGGTGCGGCGAGGCGACCTGCGCCTCGAACTGCATGGCGCGATGCTGCCGACCGGGCATCCGTTTGTGCCAGACGCCGCGATGGCCTGGATGGCGCGCGGCGTGGACGTCTCGTGGGGGCCGCGGCGTCGGCTGCGGGTGTTGCCGCCCGCGTGGCACGTGGTCCATGCGAGCGTGCACTGGGCGTGGAGTCACGAGGGCGAGGTGGGGACCTGGCAGTATCTGCATGACGCGCAGCGGTTGGCCGCTGCCGGCCTCGACTGGAACGAGGTGGTGCGTGCGGCTCGGGAGCTCGGCGCCGATGCGGTGGTGGGCATGGCCCTCTGGTCGGCCAGTGTCCTGAGCGCGGCGAACATTCCCGATGCGGTCGTGCTGCAGTTGCGCGGCAGGCCGCAGCCGCTCGACGGCCTGGCGGAGCGGGCGTGGATCATCCGGGCGTTTCAGTCGCCAATGGCGAGCCCGTCGGTGGCGTGGTCGCGGTTCTGGTGGCGGCGGGCGGTGCGTGGGACGGGCGACGCGGCGGCGTCGTGGCCATGGGCGGCGGGGCGCGATCAGGTGGTGGCGCCGTCGGTGGCGGACGGGTCTGACGGGCGTCGGGGCGGTCGTTTCGTCAGGTGGCGCCGGCACCTCGGGCGGGTGCTGCGCGGGTGAAGCGGCGGGCGCGGCGACCCCCGTCGTGGATGTGACTGTCGGGCATTGACTTGGACGACCGCACCACTAATTTCCCCTGACTGTCTCGCACCACGATGGCGCCGGCGCCCTGCGGCTGCCGCCCCATCACAAATGAGACGTCGCTTCTGGCGGCGCGCCTTGGGTCCCCACGCAACCTGCGTGTACCCGGCGGCAGCGAATGGATATCGGCCCCATCGGGGTGCCTGGATCCATTCGGTTTTTTGTTGGACTCAACTGGTTTTCCAGCCTCACAAGAGACGGGTTCCCGCGCATGGCTCGCATTACACCGCTGCTGTACTATCGCAATATCGGCATCATGGCGCACATCGATGCCGGGAAGACGACCACGACCGAGCGCGTTCTCTACTATACGGGCAAGAGTTACAAGATCGGCGAAGTCCATGATGGCGCTGCCACCATGGACTGGATGGAGCAGGAGCAGGAGCGCGGCATCACGATCACGTCGGCTGCGACGACCTGCTTCTGGATGCGCCACGGCCAGAGCCATGAAAAGGGCGATGGGCCGGAGTACCGCATCAACATCATCGACACGCCCGGTCACGTGGACTTCACCGTCGAAGTGGAGCGGTCGCTGCGCGTGCTCGACGGTGCCGTGACGCTGCTCGATTCCGTGGCGGGTGTGGAGCCGCAGACGGAGACGGTGTGGCGCCAGGCCGACCGCTACGGCGTGCCGCGCCTGATCTTCTCGAACAAGATGGACCGTGTGGGTGCGAACTTCGAGCGCTGCGTCGCGATGATCCGCGACCGCCTCACGAAGCAGGCGTACCCGCTGCAGCTCCCCGTCGGATCGGGTGAGCTCTTCACGGGCCACATCGACATCATCGAGCGCAAGCAGTACATCTTCGACGACTCGACGATGGGCAAGACGTTCGCCGTCGTCGAGCCGGCGACCGAGTATCTCGAGGCGATGGAAGCGGCGCGCCACGAGTTGATCGAGGCCGTCGTCGAGCAGGATGAGGCGCTGATGGAGCGCTACCTCGGCGGCGAGGAGCTGACCGTGGAGGAGATCCGGAGCTGCATCCGCAAGGCGACGATCGCCAATGCGATCGTGCCGATCCTGTGCGGTGCCAGCTTCAAGAACAAGGGCGTGCAGGCGTTGCTCGATTCGGTCATCGACTATCTGCCGGCTCCGACGGAAGTGGCGGCCATCAAGGGCCACCTGCCGGGCCATGACGAGACGTTCGAGGAGCGTTTCGTCACCGACGACGCACCGTTCGCCGGTCTGGCGTTCAAGATCGCGACCGACCCGTTCGTCGGAAAGCTGACCTTCTTCCGCGTCTATTCGGGCGTGCTGACCGCCGGCTCGTACGTGTACAACAGCACGAAGGACAAGCGTGAGCGTGTGGGTCGCCTGCTGCAGATGCATGCGAACAAGCGTGAGGAGATCGAGGAGGTGCGTGCGGGTGACATCGCCGCTGCCATCGGACTCAAGGACACGCGCACGGGCGACACGCTGTGCTTCGAGGATCATCCGATCATCCTCGAGGCGATGAAGTTCCCCAATCCCGTCATCGACGTCGCGATCGAGCCGAAGACGAAGGCTGACCAGGACAAGCTGGCGATCGCGCTGCAGAAGCTGGCCGAGGAAGATCCGACGTTCCGTGTCGCGACCAACCCCGAGACCAGCCAGACGATCATCTCCGGCATGGGCGAGCTCCACCTCGAGATTCTCGTGGACCGCATGCGCCGCGAATTCAAGGTCGAGGCCAATGTCGGTGCGCCGCAGGTCGCGTACCGCGAGACGATCAAGAAGCGCGTCGACAAGGTCGAGGGGAAGTTCGTCCGTCAGTCGGGCGGCAAGGGCCAGTTCGGTCACGTCGTCATCAACGTGATGCCGGCCGAGCAGGGTCAGGGCTTCGTCTTCGAGGACAAGATCGTCGGCGGCGTGATTCCGCGCGAATACATCAAGCCGATCGAAGCCGGAATCCGCGAAGCACTGGAAGGCGGCATTCTGGCCGGCTACCCGATGGTGGACGTCAAGGTCGAGCTGGTGTACGGCTCGTACCATGAAGTCGACTCCAGCGAAATGGCGTTCAAGATCGCCGGCTCGATGGCCATCAAGGACGGGGCGCGTTCTGCCGGTGCCATCATCCTCGAGCCGATCATGAAGGTCGAAGTGGTGAGCCCCGAGAACTACATGGGCGACGTGCTGGGTGATCTCAGCTCGCGTCGTGGCAAGATCGGTGGCATGACGCAGCGCGGTGAGGCGCAGGTGATCGACGCCACCGTGCCGCTGTCGGAGATGTTCGGGTACAGCACCCGCCTCCGCAGCATGTCGCAGGGTCGTGCGGTGTACTCGATGGAGTTCTCGCACTACGAGGAAGTGCCGAAGTCGAAGTCCGAGGAAATCATCAACAAGAACAAGGCGTAAGCCTGCACTGATTCACTAAACGGACGAGAGGAACGCAGCATGGGCAAGGCAAAGTTCGAGCGGAACAAGCCGCATCTCAACGTGGGCACCATCGGGCACGTCGACCACGGGAAGACGACGCTGACGGCGGCGATCACGTCGATTCAGGCGAAGAAGGGACTGGCGCAGGTGATGGCGTT
>JANNXU010000040.1:0-9929 GCA_031409715.1 Gemmatimonadaceae bacterium
GTACAGCACGCCTGTCACGAAGCTCTCCATCTGCAACTGTGCGCGGAGCCCCTTCGCGACCTGTTGTTGAAGCACCAGCGTGTCGGACAGATCCACGAACGTGCCACGCGGCGTCGTAAGACGCGGCAGGTCGATCTCGTACTCGACGGGCACCTGAAACGAGTCGTCGACCCGGTCGATCTCGATGTTGATCGCCGTCACGCGACCGACCGGCACCCCCTGGAACTTCACGGGCGCACCGTTCGCGAGTCCGTTCACCGACTCGGGGAAGAAACTGATGAACGTCGTGCGATCCTGAAACCAGGTGGGCGACGCGAGCACGAAGGTCCCGGCGATCGCGATCACCAGCCCACCAAGCAGAAAGAATCCGATGGCGGTCGGGTTGGCGCGCATGCTCATGATGCACCTTCGCTGCTGCGGGTGAGAAACTGGTGCACCTGCGGGTTGGGCGGATGGTCGCGCAGCTCAGCCGGCGGGCCGAGTGCCGTCGCGGCTTTCGTGTCGATATCGAGGAACAGCGCGCGGTCGGCGACGCGAAAGATGCTTTCCAGATCGTGGGTCACGATCACGATGGTCGTGCCAAAGCTTGCCTTGAGCTCCAGAATCAGGTCGTCCAGCCGACTCGCGCTGATCGGGTCGAGCCCCGACGACGGCTCGTCGAAGAAGAGCACATCGGGATCGAGCGCGATGGCACGTGCCAGCGCGGCGCGCTTGCGCATACCGCCGCTGATGGCCGACGGATAGAAATCTTCGAAGCCGCGCAGTCCAACCAGCGCGAGCTTGAACGACACGGTGTCGGCGATCGCCCGTGCATCGAGGGCCGTGAATTCCTCCAGCGGCAGCGCCACGTTCTCGGCCAGTGTGAGCCCGCTCCAGAGCGCACCGTTCTGGTACAGCACACCGATGCGGCGCAGCACACGGCTGCGCGCCCCGTCGTCGGTGATGTCGAACGCCTCGCCCTCGAACAGGATCGACCCCTGTGCGGGTGACTTGAGACCGATGAGATGCTTGAGCAGCGTGCTCTTGCCGCTGCCGCTGCCGCCCATGAGCACGAACACCTCGCCGCGCGCCACGGTGAAATTGATGTCCTGCATAATGATGCGGTCGCCGTATCGCATGGTCAGGTCGCGGACCTCGATGGCCGGTGTGTCGTCGATCATACGTGGAGCAGGGCAGCGAGCCAGTCGATGACCGCGTTGGCCGCGATGATCAGCGTGATCCCAAGGACGACGGCGGCGGTTGCGGCGCGCCCGACCGCACTCGCGTCAGAGCCGCCCTGCAGGCCTGTCATGCACCCCGCGACACCCACGATCAGTCCGAAGATGGTGCCCTTGAGCAGTCCAAGGAGTGCATCAGAGATCGTGACCGCTGCCAGCAGGCCGTTCATGAACTGCGTGTACGACAGCTCGAGCAAAGCCCGCGACACGAGCATGCCACCCGCAATGCCGACGAAGTCGGCGTAGAGCGTGAGCAGGGGCATCATCAGGAACAGCCCCAGAATGCGGGGCAGCACGAGATGGTCGATCGGTGACACACCAAGCGTCGTGTAGGCGTCGATCTCCTCGGTGACCTTCATGGTCCCCAACTCGGCCGCGAAGGCCGCACCGGTGCGGCCGGCGATGATGATACCCGTCATCAGCGCCGCCATTTCACGCAGCATCCCGAAGCCGACGAGATAGGACACGTAATAGCCCGCGCCAAACCGCTCGAGCACCACCACGCCGAGAAAGGCGATGATCACACCGATGAGCAGTGCGATCAGCGTGACGATCGGCAGTGCCCCCGAACTGTTGATCTGCACCACGACCCAGAATTCGCGCCACCGCATGTGGTTGCTGCGCGTGAACAGGCCCGCGATCGACAGCGCGACTTCGCCGACGAAGGTGATCGTCGTCAATACGCTTCGCCACCCGTCGAGCGCCGCAGTGCCGAGACGGGCCACGAACGACGCGCGTGGGTGCGGATCGGGCTGCACGTTGTCGGGGACAGCATTCGCGAGCGCAAGGAGCCGCTCAGTCCGTTCAGGGAGCCCGGACCGGTCACACTCGAGCCCGTGTTCGTCGCAGTAGCGCTGACACTGCACGAGGAAGATCAGGAGACTGCTGTCCCATGGTCCGAGCCCGGTGGCATCGAACGTCAGTCTCCGCACGCCAGCCTCTCCGATCGCGTCACTGCCGACCAGTGCATCGAGACGCGGCTGAGCCTGCTCGAGTGACCACTCGCCGCCGATCACGACGACCAGCGAGTCGCCCTCCGTCCGGATCGCGGCGTGCGCAGCGTCCATCACGCTGGCTTCGGTACCGTGCATGCTCTCCCTTGTCGCTTACATGGCGCGCGCCGGAACACTGTCGTTCTGGCGGTGGTGTGTGCGCCCGATAGCAGGGGCAAGTTGCGTACCGAGTTCGAGTCTGCGCCCGCAGGGCCGTCGATACCGACTGGTGGCACACTGGAGATCCCGGACAGCGACGCAATCTGGCGCGTATTTCGGTGACAGTGCACTCATTGAGGTATTTCGGTGACAGTGCACTCAGTGTGTCGCAATGAGTGCACTGTCACCGAAATACACGAACTACACCCGCAGCTCACCAATGAAGTGGGCGAAGCTGGCGGGGGTGAGTCGCACCACGGTTCAGCTGGCGTCGAACCAGCGTTCCGCGCGCAGCTGTGCCCAGATCGACTGCACCGCGCGACCACCGCGCTCGCGGAGCTGCGCGATGTCGTCGATCACCAGCGCGCCGTGCATCACCTGGACGTAGCCGTCCGTGACCACGTGGCGCACGGAGAGCCCGTTGGCGTAGAGCAGGTTGTTGAGCGGCTCCGGGCCCGGGACACCGCTCCCCACCAGCAGCCCGGAGACATCGATGGCGCAGAGATCAGCCTTCGCCCCCACGGCGATGCGTCCGAGATCGGGGCGCCGCAGGCCGTCGGCCGCGATCCGCGTCGCCCCGTCCACCGCGTCTCGGATGGTCGGGAGCCGCAGCGTCGTCCCGGTGGCGGTGTTCAGCAGCCGGGCCCTCGCACGACCGCAGATCACCGCCTGCTTGAGGTTCTCCACGTAGTCGTTCGAGTGGGTGTCGATGCCGATGTTGGTGCGCACACCCGCCGTCAGCGCTTCGGGATAGGGCTGGCTGCCACTCGACGCGCCGGCACCGCCACCGGAAGGACAGTGGGCATACACACCACCGCGACGGCGCATCACCTCCCAGTCGGCGGCGGTGGCACCCGTCATGTGCGCCCCGAAAAGTGGTCCGTCGAATGCGCCGAGCGATTCGAGCCAGACGGCCGGTGATTGCTGCCACAGGCGCATGGTCGTGCGTGCCTCGCCAGCACCCTGCGCGAGGTGGATGTGCATCCCGTTGCCGAGCGTCCGCGCGGCAGCGACCATCGCGCGCATCGTGTCCGGCGTGTGCGTGTCGGTCGCATGCGGTGTCATCATCGGCCGGATGAGGCCATCCTCGGCGCCATTCACTGCGGTGGCGAAGCGGAGGTTGGCCTCGATCTCCGCGAGCGTGTCCGGCACACTGCGCAGCAACACCTGATCGTCGGTGCGACGCCAGATGGGAAAGAGCCGGGCCGTGCCCGGCACCATGCCGCCCGGATAGCCGCGCACATGCCAGCGACGGGCGACGCGCACGTAGCTCTGCGCCTGACGCAGGCTCAGGCTCATCTCCACGTGGGTGGTGCACCCGGAGCGCAGCAATTCAGCGACGTTCCATGCCGTGATGGCATCGAGCGCGTCATCGGGCAGCGCCTCGAGCAGCTCGAGCGGGCGCTGATAGGAGCGACCTCCTTCGATGATGCCGCGTGTTGGGCTGCCCGAGGCGGCGTGCGTGTGACCGGAGATGAAGCCGGGCAGGAGCAGCTGTCCATCGGCGCGCACGCGCGGCATGGTGCCGCGAATCCGGCCTTCGACGACCTGCACGATCGTGCTGCCGCGGACGCGCACCGAGGCGTCGGGCACGAGCACACTGGCACCATTGCGTTCGATCAGGGCCCACGCCGCTTCGATCACGAAGTCGCGTCCCGGCGCGTGCGGTACTCCTGCGGTTGTCGGCGCACGGTGTTCGCGCAGTGGCAGCGGCAGTGCGGCCGCGAGGCCGGCGCGGAGCAGGTCGCGACGCGTGATCGCATCGCGCGATTCGGATTCGTCGGCTGGAAGCATCAGCAGCGGAGCGGTGACGGACGGGAACCGGTGTGGTGCGGCTTTGGGGAACATAGACCGGGGTGTCCCGGGGCGCTTCTGGCCCGACGGCGGCGAATGTCCCGCGAAGCCTCGTCCGGATCATCGCGGCGCAGGACGTCACGCATGTTCCGACTCGCCGCGCACGGAGGGCCTCACTAACGCGGCACAGCGTTCGCCTCGTCCACCGCACGCTTCATCGTCGCCACCCAGTTCGGCACCACGCGCAGCGACCGCACCGGTGCCTCGATGTCGGCCTGCAAGTAGATGACGCGGCCATCCACGCTCAGTTGCGTGGAGAAGCCGTTCGTCTCGAGCACGCGGGGGGACGTGAACCACCGACGGATGGGGCCGACGGGGTTCTCCGCCGCCGCGCCGATCGTCACGCGATCGAATGCCGTCCCTCCGGACGTCCTGAACACCAGCTCGGTCGACGACAGCCAATGCGGGTCGTCGGCGGAACCGAATACCCGATATCGCTTGCCATCGCGAGGCAGCCGCTCGAGCAACAGCGAGCTGTAGTCATCCTGGAGATACGCGATCCACTTGCCGTCGGGTGACGGTTCGGCGAACGTGGCGCCGCGCATCAGGGTGTCAATGGTGATGGGGCGCTGTTCGATGTTGACCGAGAACAGGCTGGTCGAAATGAAGTCGTTGCCGAACACGCGGCCGTCGGGCAACCAGGCCAATGGTTCGAAACTGCTTGCGCCAAACAGGGGCTGGGGCACCGCGGTGGAGTTGAGCGTGCGGACGTACACATCCTGCGCTCCATCCTGGCGCGTCAGCGCGTACAGGAGGCGGTCACCCGTGGGGCTCCAGATCGGCTGGCGAATGTCGTCCGCACTCATCACCACGTCGAAATTCCCGGTCCGGAGATCGTAGACGCGCAGCTCCTGCCCGTCGAGCACGTCAACCGTCGCGGCCAATCGCTGTCCGTCCGGGCTCATTCTCCAGAGCAGAAAGGCCGCTCTCCCCACTGGCAGTGTGTCGAGCGAGCGCTCGTCCTGGATCACCAGGTGTCCGACGGCGTGGTTGGCGCCCGTCGCGTACACCAGCGTGCCTGACGCGGAGAGGGCAAAACTGGCGGTGGCGGTGTAGTCGCGCAGTGAGAGCCCGGACACCAGACGCACCGGCCGGCCGACTTTCCTGGTGGCAAGATCCAACCGGGCGGCGAGCAGGTCGCCCTGCTGTGCGACGTACACCAGGTAGCGCTGGTCCACCACGGTGAACTGCGACCCGTGCACGAGCGCACTGTCTCCCTCGCTGCTGAAGCGTTCGTACTGCGCGACGCTCGACGTGTCGGGCTGCATCACCACGCGCCCGGCGAACTTCTGTCCGCCGCCGCCGCAGATCAGTGAGGTCCGGTCGTCGAGCAGGGACGCATTGAGGCAGTACCCGATCGACCGGATGACCGACGCCCCCGCATCCACATCGACGATGCGCGCACGGACACCAGCATCCTCGATCGACAGCACATGTTGCGCGTCCTGCCAGAACAGTTCCACGATCGACTTCGCTCGCGCGAGCACCGTGGGCTTGCCACCGGCGATGGGGATGCGTTCGATCCACGGCGTCGCGTTGTCGGATTCACTCGCGGCGTCGCCCCCGTCCCCCTCGCGCATCGCGACGTAGGCCAGCGACGTCCCATCGGGCGAAATGGCCGGCGCGGACGCACTGCCGTCGCCGGTGATGCGACGTGTCGTGCCGTCCATCAGCGAGCGATACCACAGCACCGTGCGTCCCGAATCCGCGACCGCCGGATACACCACGAAATCGCCCGCAGGCGACACGGCGAACGGCGTCGTGAGCGACATCGCGGCGCTGTCGGGCAACACCACGTCATACTCCGTCGGCCCGCTCGCCGGCAAGGGGCGCATCGCCATCCACCCGACCGCGGCAATGGCCGCGACACACGCGCCCGTCGCCGCCAGGGCGAGCGCCCGCCAGCGCGCCGACGTGTTGGCGCTCGGGTGCGCGCCGGAACGCGACGACGTGTGTGTGGTGCCCGGGTTGCCCAGCGCCAGCGCAAAGTCCGCCGTACTCGCGTACCGATCGGCCGGGAGCTTCTCGATCGCCGTGTGTACGGCGGCAGCGACATGTGCCGGCACCGACTTCCGGATCGTGCTGATCGGCTCGGGGTCGCTGCTCAGCACCTTGGCGACGATCGCCTGCACATTCGGTCCGGTGAACGGCGGCTCGCCGGTCAGCATTTCGTAGACCACGGCACCGAGCGCGTAGACGTCCGATCGCGCGTCGATGGTCTTCTCGCCCATCGCCTGCTCGGGACTCATGTACTGCGGCGTGCCGAGCGAGAGTCCCGTCTGCGTCATGCGCGCGCCGCCGGCCTGCTGTACGGCGAGCGCGATGCCGAAGTCGGCGACCAGCGCGTGGCCGCCCTGCAGCAGGATGTTCTCCGGCTTGATGTCGCGATGGATGATGCCGAGTCCGTGCGCGTGGTGCAGCGCGTCGGCCACTTCCCGGGCGATGCGCAACACGTCGGCGATCGGCAGCTGTCGTTCGCGTTCCAGCCGCGCGCGCAGAGTTTCGCCAGTCACGAGCGGCATGACGTAGTACAGCAGCCCATCGGCCTCGCCGCTGTCGAGCAACGGCAGAATGTGCGGATGTTGCAGCCGCGCCGTGGTGCGGATCTCGCTCAGGAACCGTTCACCACCGAGCGCCGCGCCGAGGTCGGGGTGCAGCACCTTGATGGCGACATCGCGCTCGTGCTGGATGTCGTGCGCGATGTACACCGTGGCCATGCCACCAGCGCCGAGCTCACGCTCGAGGCGATAGCGGTCGGCGAGGGCGGCGGTGAGTCGCGAGAGCATATCGATCATCAGTTCGCCATGACCGCATACTCCGTGGAACTCGTCAGACGCGCGTCGGCGGTGACCAGCGTCAGCCCCAGCACCTGCGCGGTGGCGGCGAGGAAGCGATCAGCCGGATCCTCATGGGAGAGGGCGAGTCGACGGCTGGCGACCGCGATGTCGGTTGTCAGGGCGGCCTCACGTCGCGGCAGCGCCTGCACCATGCGCTCCACCCACTCGGCCGGCGCCGAATCAATCTGCACCCGACCGCGTTCGGCGAGCAGGTGCGCTTCCCACACACTGATCGGCGAGAGCCACAGTTCGTTCTCGCTCGACGCGAGGGCCGCGCGGACCGCAGGCGACAACCGATCCGGGTCGAGCAGGGCCCAGAGCCAGATATGGGTATCGAGCAGCAGCTTCATGCGCCGAAGGCGTCCCATTCGTTCGTGGCGCTGGCCGGGGCGATCAGATCGTCGGTCATGGTCGCGGTGTCGCGCATGGACCCAATCCACCCCTCTCCGATGCTGGCCGCCGATGGCGGGTTGATCTCGGCCACCGGCTCGCCGCGCTTCGTGACGACGATGGAGGTGCCGGTCCGGCGCACGCGCTCCAGGACCGCCAGGCAGGTGGCCTTGAACTCGGAGATGGAGATGGTTTCGGTGGGTTTGGCTGCCATGGGTCGGAAGCTATAGAATTACAGACTATAGTCAATGACCATGGTCACCGTCATGGATTGCTTCGCCGCGCCCGGCGACTGCCTACGGGGTGAGCTCGGGGACCGAGCCCAGGTAGACGTCACCGCGGAAGTCCTCCAGCATGCGCACGCCCCGCGGCGGATCAATCGCGACGATGACAGTCGCCAGGCTGCAGCGTCCCGGCAAGACCATCACGCGTTCGGGGGGCCGCCACCTGACACGCTGACACGAGACAGCGCCTTCACGCAGCGGACGGGCGTCGGCTGCGACGCTGGCATCTACAGTTTGCCGGTCTCCGGCGGCACACCCACGCTGCTGACGGCCGGCCAGAAGGCCTTTACGAACCGGCCGACCTGGTCCGGCGACGGGAAGCTGATCACCTACAGCGTGCAGTCGCCCGACAGCGGCACGGTCGACGTCTACGTGATGGCGCCGGACGGCTCGAACAAGCGCCGCATCACGAATCGTCCGGTCTCCGAGCGCTCGCCCCAATTCTCTGCGGACGACAAGGAAATCATCTTCGTGCGCGGCCTGCTGGCGATGGATGCGGTGAACGTCGAAACTGGGGCCATCCGGACGCTCTTCGACGGCGACCTGCGGATCGGCGACTGGAGCTTCTCGCAGGATCGGAAGTCGCTCGTGATCGGGGGGCGGCGCGATGTGTCCGTGCTCTACAAGGCGGATGTACGGGCGCTGATGCGCGAGGAACGCTAGGGCGGCAGAGCGGTTCGGACGCCCGATTCCTGCGCGAGGAGTCGGGCGAGTCGCAGCAACGCGCACGCGGTCATGACCACGGATCGGCTGGCGCCGCGCGCCGAGTCCAATGTCATCGCGGCGAAGGACGCGGTGAACTCTGGCGCGGGACAGGCTGGCGTGGGATCTGGCGGCGTTCAGCGTCCAACACGCACCGTCCGCCGATACGCCATGGCGCCGTTGGCGGCGACCATCCGCACCTCGTACACGCCCGCAACCGTTGGCGCCCACTCCGCATCGAATGTCTCACCGGGATGCAGTGTGCGACGCGCCGATCCCGCGACGGCCTGACTCGGCGGCAGCGCAAACCCATCCTTCGCCACTGGACGCCACATCGACGCGATCGAGTCGCGCACCAGCTCGAACGTTCCGGGCCACTCAGGCTGGATGTTCACGAACCGCAATCGCACGCGCTGTCCGATGCGCATCGTGAACGCATCCTCGCGGCTGCCACCGTTGACGGCTGGTCCCTTGAGTGCAGTGTTGTCCAAACCGGCAGTGAACACCAGGTCCTTCGCTGGATCCCACTGCTGTCCCGGTTCGAGGACCACCAATGGCCCATAGAGCCCGGCACTCAACTGCGCGTGATCGTTGAGGTGCGTGTGGTAGATGAAGGTGCCCGCGCGCTTCAGCGTGAGCCGCGCCACGAAGGAATCACGCGGCGCGATGGGCGGCGCGACCTTCGCGCCGATGCCGCTGACACCTGCGACACCATCGGACCAGCTCTCGAGTTCGAGGCCATGCCAATGAATCGAGGTGGCATCCCCGAGCGCGTTGTGCACGGTGATGTCCGTCGGCTCACCGCGCGTCAGCACGATCAGGTCGCCGCGCGGCGACGTGGGTGGCGTGACGGTGGTCACACTGCGCGGCGTGAGTGTCAGCGTAATCGGCGCCACATGCTTGGAATCTTTCGCCGTGCCCTGTGCAATCACCGCCGACAGCGCACGGACGTTCGTGCGCTCGACGGTTTCAGCGCGAGGCCTGACGGCGATGCCGAGCACGAGTCCGGCCATGTGCTTCTCCGGCGCGGCGGAGTGGGCGTCATGTCCGCCGTCGTTCGGTGCATCGAGGCGCGCGCCCGCGCTCACGTGATAGCTGTTGTGGCAGTGAAAGAGCCAGTTGCCCGCCGTCTCCGGTGACCACGTCAAGCGCATCGTGGAACGCGGCGCCATCGCCTCGGTCACCACCATCCGCCGCGCGGCCGGCGCGTAGGTGGTGTCGGTGAGGCCATCGCCACGCGCATCAACGCGATAGTACGCGCCATGCAGATGCATCGGGTGCGTTTCCGTCGTCGGATTGAGAATGCGCCAGGCGAGTGTGTCTCCTTCGGTGACCGTGAAGCGCTCAGTGCCGGGCCATGACCGCCCGTTGATCGCGTAGACGTTGCGGACTTCCTTGTCGGGCTTCTCCATGAACCACTCATTCACGACAAACACGCGATCGTTCGTTGGCGCACCCGGTTCGTCCACCACGATGCCACCGGCCAACTGTTCG
>JANNXU010000041.1:0-4420 GCA_031409715.1 Gemmatimonadaceae bacterium
CCTGCAGTATCGCGCGCTGCGCTCCAGCCTGCGTGCGCAGGACGATCAGCTCCTGCGCGAGTGGAGCGAGTTGGTCGGCACGGGTGCTCCGCCAGCCGGGGGTGGCGCGGACGCGTCGGTCCTGGCGGCGTCGCCGAGCGGGGAGATCACGGTGCGCTGGCTCGACGCCGACTGTCGGACCACGGCGCAACGGCCACGTGCTACGCCTGAGCCCCTTCCCCGTCCGGTCTGTGTTGATCCGCCGCCCACGGTGCTGACGTTCCGCACCACGGCGGCGGCAGACGGCACGGCGTGGCGCGTCGCCACGATTGGTACGGCGGCGCCGCAGGGGCCTCAGGCCGGAGCACCGACCCGTGTGGAGATCCTTCTCGACGGGTCGCGAGATCGCGCGGTGCTCAGCGATTTCCGGACGGACGCGACGGCCATCCTCTTCGGATCGCTCGCGCTGGCCGCCCTGCTTGGCTATGGCATCGCGCGGCGTGGTCTGCGGCCGCTGAACACACTGCGGACACGCGTCGAGGGCATCGATGCTCGCTCACTTGGTCTCCGGCTGGCCGCCCGGGACGCACCGGCGGAGGTGGCGGCGCTGACCGTGACGTTCGACGCGATGCTGGAGCGCGTGCAGGGGGCGTTCGACACGCTGTCGGCCCGCTCGGCGGAACTCGCACACGAGCTGCGCACGCCGATCCACGTGTTGCGGCAGCAAG
Source organism: Gemmatimonadaceae bacterium (assembly GCA_031409715.1). Lineage (GTDB taxonomy): Bacteria > Gemmatimonadota > Gemmatimonadetes > Gemmatimonadales > Gemmatimonadaceae > JACMLX01. The sequence goes on from JANNXU010000041.1 coordinate 708, forward strand.
CCGAGGTGGCGCTGCGTCAGGATCGTACGACTGAGGAATACCGCGACATTCTCGGATCAAGCCTCGAAGAGCTGGACCGGCTGCGTCGACTTGCAGACGACACGCTGTTTCTGGCGCGTGCGGCCGACCCGCGGGCCGCCGTCGTTCGGGAGCCGTTGGACGTCGCGACGGAGTTTCGCGAGATCATCGCGTACCTCGACGCGGTCGCTGAGGAAGCCGGCATCCACCTGAGTGCCAATGCGCCGGTCGGGCTGGTCGTGGCTGCCGACCGCACGCTCCTCCGGCGCGCACTCGTCAACCTCGTCACGAACGCGCTGCGCCATACGCCCGCCGGGGGGCACGTCCGGTTGTGGGCTGAGCTCACCGCGGATGGTGCCGTCACCGCGATCTGCGTCGAGGATGATGGGGAGGGACTGCACCCCGACCTGCTGTCACGGGCGTTCGACCCGTACGCGCGGGGAGCTGACCCGTACGCGCGGGGAGCTGACCCGCACGGTGGGACGACGGACAGCACCTCGTCGGCCATCATCTCTCGTTGGCCCGCCGGTGCGGGTTTGGGGCTCTCCATCGTCCGTGGGATCATGGAGCTGCACGGGGGCACCGCAACGCTCGCCAGCAACCAAGGCTTCGGCACGCGCGCAACACTCCGCTTCCCGGTCGCGCATGGCGCGGAGCGCAGCCTCGTTGCAGCAAACTTCTGATCCGCGCACGAGCGAAGGCGAGTCGGCTGTGTGATGATGTCAAAACTGTCATCAAGCTGACCGACTCCTGACAGCGAGGCGTGTGTAGTCTCGACCGATGCACCTTCGCATTCTTCCGCACCAGCGCGCGGCACGCCTGCGTGGCGCCGCCGTCGCCCCGAGCCTCACGCTGCTCGGTGTCTCGGTCATCGTCGCGGTACTTGGCGCACCCAGCCGTGTCATCGCCCAGTCCGTGTCCGCCAATTCACCGACAGCCACCCTGCGAGCTCGGGTCATCAGCGGCGACAGCGAGGCTGGTGGTGCGCCAACGGCGGTGGCGGACGCCGTCGTGCGGAGCGGATCGCGAGGCGGTCTCAGTGATGCGACCGGGCGAGTCACGTTGACCCTGCCGGTGGGCGCGCACGTGGTAATCGCCAGCAAACTGGGGTACGCCCCCGATACCGTGCGACTCACGCTCGCGGTCGGCGCCGACACCGCGATCACGTTCCGACTGCGCCCGCAGGCCGCGACGCTGTCCGTCGTCACCGTGTCCGCCGCCCGCGGCGGCGACCGCCGCGTGAGCGAGGAGCCGACGCGGGTGGAGGTGATCGGCCGCGAGGACGTCGAGGAGAAGACGGCGATGCAGCCCGGCAACATCGCCATGCTCCTCAATGAAACCAGCGGCGTCCGGGTCGCCGCCACGTCGCCCGCGCTTGGCGGTGCCAACGTGCGCATCCAGGGGCTCCGGGGTCGCTACACGCAGCTGCTGTCCGACGGGCTGCCGCTCTATGGCCTGTCGGCGGAGGGCCTCGGCCTGCTGCAGATCCCGCCGGTGGATCTCCGCCAAGTCGAGATCATCAAGGGCGCCGCGTCGGCACTCTACGGTCCGACGGCGTTGGGCGGCGTGGTGAATCTCGTGTCGCGTCGCCCGGGCGCAGAGCCCGAGCGTGAGATGCTCCTGAACCAGACGTCGCGCGACGCCACTGACGCAGTGTACTTCGACGCACGTCGACTCTCGCCGGCGTGGGGCTACACACTGCTCGCCAGTGCGCACCGTCAACGCCGCCTCGACCTCGATGATGACGGCTGGGCCGATCTCGCGGGATACGAGCGCGGCGTGCTCCGCCCACGTGTGTTCTGGACGAGTCCCCGAGGCCACTCGGTATTCGCGACCGCCGGCGCCATGGTCGAGAACCGGGCCGGCGGCACCGTCGGTGATGCCACCCTCCCCACCGGGATCGGCGCGGCGGGCCGGGCGCCGTTCACGCAACGTGTGCGAACGCGTCGCGGTGACGTCGGCACAGTGGCACGGTTTCTCGTTGGCAACGCGGTCCTCGCCGTCCGCGCGTCGGCGACGTCGCAGGTGCGCGCACTGGCCTTCGGACCGTCCGACGACCGAGAGCGCCGACAGACGCTGTTCGGTGAAGCCACCTACTCACGGCAAATCGGTGCACAGACCGGCGTCCTGGGCGTCGCCTTTCAGCGCGACGCGTACCGCGCACGGACGGCGACGGCCCTCGACTACACCTTCAACGTGCCGGCGCTCTTTGCGCAGCACACGTGGACACCCGACGACCGCTTCGGCCTGACGTCGAGCGCGCGGCTGGACGCACACAGCGTGTATGGCACTGTCGTGAGCCCCCGTCTCTCGGCACTCGTGCGCCCGTTCGCGAAGTCGAGCTGGCGTGACGATGGTGGCTCTGCGAGCGGACTCGCGTCGTGGACGGCACGGTTTTCCGCCGGCACCGGGCTATTCGCTCCAACGCCATTCACCGAGCAGACCGAGGAACTCGCCCTCACGCGCATTCGTCGGCCGACGAATCTGGTCGCTGAGCGCGCACGAAGTGTCTCGGCGGACGTGGGCGGGTTGCTCGGCGGGGTGGAGCTGAATGGGTCCGTCTACGCGTCAGACATTCGCCACGCGTCCGCACTGCGCCGTGTCAGCGCACCGACCGGCGATGATGTGGTGCTGGTCAATGCAGTGCGCCCCACACGTACAGGGGGCGCGGAGGCGTTCGCACGCTACCGCCGCGAGCCATTCGTCCTGACGGCGACATACGCCTACCTGCGCGTCACGGAGGAGGACGTCGAGACGGGCGGCCGACGCGGCGTGCCGCTCACGCCGCGCCATTCCGGTGGCGTGGTCGCCATGTTCGAGGAGGAGGACGGGACACGCGTTGGAATCGAGGGCTATTACACCGGTCGGCAACCGCTCGCCGATAACCCGTACCGCGCCGAGAGTCGGCCGTACGTACTCGTCGGATTGCTCGCGCAGAAGCGCATCGGCGAGGTCGTCGTCTTTGCGAACCTCGAGAACCTGCTGGATGTGCGGCAGACGCGGACCGACCCGCTACTCCTGCCGGCGCAAGGCCCGGGCGGCCGCTGGACGACAGACGCGTGGGCCCCGCTCGAAGGGCGCGTGCTCAACCTCGGTGTACGGCTGGGCGCGCGCGAGTCGGCCGAAGAGCGCGAGCGCGAAAAAGCCCGGGAACAGGAGCAGCGGGAGCGCCGGGGCCGCCAGCCGTGAGCGGACGACGATGAACGCACCGCCTGCGAAATGCATCATCGCACTTCGGTAAACGCAGAGAACGCCTCGTGCACCGGCTCCCGCGTGGGGCCACATCGGGAGCGACATGCAACCGCATCGCGCCGAACGTGTCCGACGTGCACGAAACGAGGGCGTCATCATCCGGCGGAATGTCGAGGCCGTCCACTCAGCCTGCAGCGAGCGGACGGCCAGGAGTTGGCACCACCATGTGCACAATCACGGCGCTCACCATCGCAACGCCTCCGAAGGCCGCGAACGCCACGCCGGCACTTGCCTGCTGCCATATGAGACCAAACAGAAGACCGGCAGGAATGGCGCCAAGTCCTTCGATCATCGTGGACCACCCAAAGACCGTACCACGATCAGCGTCGGTCGCCAACGCGCTGACCAGGGATTTTTCAGATCCCTCGCCCATCCCGCTGAGCAACGCGTAGACGACGACGGCGAGCCACAGGCCTGACGCACTCGTGACCGTCGCCAGCACC
>JANNXU010000042.1:0-3116 GCA_031409715.1 Gemmatimonadaceae bacterium
GGGCTGCTGAAGGTGGCGCCGCCGTCGGTGGACTTGCTGACGACGATCTGGGGAGTGAGTGACGTCTGCCATCCCTTCTCCCACACGACGTAGAGCGTGCCCTTCTGGTCGAGGGCGGGCTCGGAGCCCTGCAGCACGGTGCCGCTGATCGCTGCGGCGACCACCACCGGCGCAGCCCATGTCGCACCGCCATCATGTGACGCGACCGACTCGATCTGTCCGAAGCCGAGGGCCCCGGGGCCGAAGCGCGTGTACGTGACGTAGATGTTGGTGCCCGTGGGATCCGCCGCGATGAACTCCTTGTCGAGGAAGAAGGTGGGAGCCGCCGCGCTCGCCGCGTACACCGGCGTGCCCCAGCTGATGCTGCTGCCTGCCACCGTGCCCTTGGTGACGCAGATCGCCGCGACGCCAGACTCCGGGCAGATGTCGGCGAAGAAGAACACGCCAGCGTCCGAGGCGGCGGCGAGTGCAGGGTCACCGCGCCGACGGAAGGATGGGATGGGCTTGCGAGGGAAGGATCCCCCGTCGGTGAACGTCTTGCCGCCGTCAGCCGAATAGCCCCAGCCGCTCAAGCCGTCGTTGAAGACGAAGAAGCCGCGGGCGTCGTTCCACGCGACCACGATGAAGCTGCCGATGGCGGCGACGTCCACTTCGCTCTGGCCAAGGCCAAGGCCGGCCGGGTCGTTCACCTGCACGTTGGCGCTGGCGGTGATGGCCGGGCCCACGGCAAGCGAGAACAGGCTCGAACCAACGGCGCTGCCGCCGTCGGAGACGGAGGGACCCCGGAAGTAGCGATACCCGGCGGCGCCGAGGTAGTCGAGGAACTCGGGTGGAGCCGGCGTCTCGTCCTGGGCCACGTCGAGCGACGCGGCGGACTGGCGCGGCGCCACGGGAGCGTCGGTGCAGCCCCACAGGACAGCGGCTGCAGCGGCATACGCGCCAGCTCGCAGCATGCCGAAGCCGGTGCGGCGCGGACGGTTGGAGGGGGAGGGCGGGGGAGCGGCGGGATGGAACATCGGGACCTCGCAGGTGGGAGAGACGCATGAGGACTGACCACTCATTGCACCCTGGGAGACGCGCGTGAGTAGCGGGTCTTCCTGGGCCACACTGCATCGACTGGGACGCCCAGTCGTGCGTGGCGCGACAATGCGACTCGGTCCGGTCATGCGCAAGCACACTCATGCATGACGCGAGTCGCGAAATGAAACGATCCCCGGCGACTGCGGCGGGCAAACGTCTGGCGCGTCGCCGGCCGCCGCTGGACAAGACCCGCGCCGTCACGGCGACCACGCCGACGCTGTTTCAGCCGCAGGACTTCACGTACGATCCGATCGCGCGCACCTGCGTCTGCCCCGCCGGCAAATCGCTCGATCGCAAGGGCGCGTCGCGTGTGGTCAATGGGTACGCGTCCGAGCAATTCCGCGGGACGGTACGCGACTGCGGTGCGTGCCCGCTTCGCGCGCGGTGTCTGCGCACGCCCGACACAACGCGCGTGCGGAACGTCGCGTTCATTCGGGAGCGGGTCGTGCCGAAAGCCGAGACCGCGTCGGCACGCATGCGCGCGCGCAGTGAGTCCGAGGTGGGCCGCGCCCGCTACGGCGGCCGGTGCGGTGCCGTCGAGCCGGTGTGTGGCAATCTGCGGCACAACACGCGCCTGTCGCGGTTCACGCTGCGCGGGCGCGTCAAGGTCGATGGGCAGTGGCAACTGTTCTGCCTCGTGCACAACATCGAGAAACTCGCCCACCACGGGTACGCGGCGTAGGGCGGAGCCGCGCGGCGACGCCTCGTACAGCGGTGACATGGACCGACTCGGACGATTCACCACCAAAAACACACGACACACCGCTGATGTCGCACGGGATCATTACCGCACGATGAAAAAGTAGCGTCAGCGCGCCGGCAGACGCCTTTTTCTACAGCCTCAACGCCAGCTTCTGTTGCGAGCGGACCGCACGATGCTTCACGCCGCGCGGATGGTCGGTCCGCTCGGCAACAGCAAGCACCGTTAGGCCCGCGCCACGCAGACGTTGCGTCGAAACAGCCCGTCGCCCAACGGAACGGTGATGGTCCGCATCCGAGTCGACTGTATGCTCGGCGCTCCCCGGTCCCGGAGCGGGCATGCCCGACGCGGCCCCGGCGGCGCGTGGCGTCTACAAACCCCAGCGCCGCCAGGCGTCGCCGCTCTTTCGGTTGGGGTCGGACCACCTGCATCGCCTGCAGACGGTCTACGACGAGCGGTTCGCGCGCGAGTATGGCCCATGGCGCCCCGTCGTCGCGCAGGTCGCTGACAAGTTCCTCGCCTGCGGCGTGCTCGAGCACGGGTTCGCGCGCATCCGCTGCGACGACTGTGCACACGAATACCTGCTCGCGTTCTCCTGCAAGTGTCGCTAGTTCTGCCCGAGCTGTCACGCCAAGCGGCTCGCCATCTGGACGCGGTGGCTCGACACGACGCTCCTCGCGCCCGTGCCGCACCGGCAGGTGGTGCTCACCATTCCCAAGCGCCTCCGGGCGTCCGGCCAGATGGCACCTTCGTGTCGTGGCCGGTGCACGATACCGCGCGTTTGACCGAGGCGTTTCGCCGCGCCGTGCTGCGGCTGTTCGTGCGGCTGGAGCTGTTCGACGAGGACCAGGCCGCGGGCATGCTGACGTGGCCGCATTCCGGGTTCCACGTGCACACCGCGGTGTGGGTGTCGGAGGACGATCGCGCGTTCGCGACCCGCCTCGCGCGCTACTGCGCCCGCAATCCCGTCGCGCTGGAGCGGCTCACCTACGACCGCGCCGCCAAGGCCGTGACCTCTTGCTCCGATCAATCAGAGGGCCCGACGGCGGGGACCGAAACCGCCGACCCGCTCGAGGTCCTCGCTCGGGTCCTCGTGCACATTCCGGACAAGGGCCACGTCACCACGCGGGACGACGGCTGGTACGCCAACCGTCCGCGCGGGATGCGGCGTCAGGCCGAGCCCGCCGCAGCCGACACGCCACCCCTGATCGTCCCCGCGCCACGACTCGCGCCGACCGAGGCCACCCGCCGATGGGCGGCCCTGTTGCCGCAGATTTTCGAGGTCGACCCGCTGGCGTGCCCGACCTGCCATGGCCCCATGCGGGTCGTCGCGTTC
>JANNXU010000043.1:0-13940 GCA_031409715.1 Gemmatimonadaceae bacterium
ACGCGGCGTACAACCTGGTGCGGATACGCACGCTGATTCGTGTCGGCGTGGCGACATGAGTGCCCGCGCGGGCGCACTCGGCGCCCATCACCGCATATGCCGTGCGGTGCCCGGCGCGATGCCAGCGCCGCTGCCGCGACCCCTGCGGCGTCTTTCAACCGTTTTCCACCCGCCTTTCGCCCGAAGAATCACCGTTTCGCTGCTACTCAGCGCTTTTTCATCACCCTGCTAGGGGCGAGACCGTGACGCCGGAGCAGTTCCTGACCTTTGCCGACCCGCTGCCGGAGCCGATGCTGCTCCTCAGCGGTGGCGGCCTCGTGCTCGCTGGCAACCGCGCCGTCGAGCAGCGGCTGGCCCTCGCGCTGCCGACCGTCCGCGGGAAGAATCTGGCCGATCTGGTCGGCGAATCCGCGCATGAAATCGCCCACTATCTCCGGTCCTGCTCGCGCGCGTCATCGCGCACGCGTGGAAAGCGCAACACCGTGCTCACAAAGTCTTCCATCGATTGAGTGCGGCACGTCCCCCACAAGTCGCCGTGGTCGCGGTGGCACGAGAACTCGTCGGCTTTCTGTGGGCCGTCATGCGGGAGGCGCCCGACCCGCTCGCACGCGCGTAATCCCGCCAGTGCTGTTGTGGTTGCTGTGGCTCGCGTCACGGTGTCTGCGGCACGAATGCGAAGCACGCTCGATTTCGTTATCGGGTCGATCTTCGGATCCAATCCCAGACTCTAGCAGGAGCGTCTTCCGACGAATCCAATTCTGGCCGCAACGGTTCGGCAACGAACTGACCGGCGTATATCAGCAGGATTCATCGTCGATGCCGCCGCAGGCACCGTGACACCCCGCGTCATTCCCCTTCGCGCGCCGACCGATGTGATCGACCAACAGCCACCGACAAATTGCTCGTACTTGACAGCAGCCCAGTCATATCAACGATATGTTCTGCTGCAAAGTGGCCACCTCAACCTTATCAAGGTCCCCCGTACGGCGGCCACTTTGTCAGCAGCAACTGGCGTTAGAACGGCATCCCGCCGATCTTGGCCATCGGTTCACCGGCGGCCAAGAGTGTCGCGGCCCGTGGCCAAGCCGCCGTGAGGATGGTGCGCAGATGCGTATTGCTGGTGTTGCCGCAGGTGAGCCACACGATCTGCGGTGGTGGCCCATGCCGGGTGACGAGATCCACGAAATCTCTGTCTTTCGTCAGGACAATGGCTTGTGCCGTGCGCGCGTGCTCGAAGATCGCAGGGTCCTCGGCGTCGCGCAGGCCGAGATCACGCACGCCCGCGGCCGGGACGCCGAAAGACTCGGCCAGCCACGCCGCGAGCCCAGGGGTCGATCCACACCGGTCCCACGGCCTACGCCGCAAGGACCGGATGATCGAGGCGCCGACTGGCGAAGCGCAGGCAGGCCGCCACATCGGCGGCGTCCAGATCCGGCAGTTCCGCGACGACCGACGCAGTATCGAGCCCGGCCGCGAGGAGATCCAGTACGTCGCTGACGCGAATCCGCATCCCGCGCACACACGGGCGCCCCCCGCACTGGTCGGGGTTCACGGTGATGCGCTCCATCAGTTCCACGGTCTGGCCCATGTGCGTCACTCCGCTAACGGTTCACCCAATCTGCCGCTGGGCGAGCCGCAGGGCACGCCGCCGCCCGTCACGCGGCGCTGGCGAGGTCAGCGATCGCGCCGTATGCTCGACGAATAGGCCACCGCCCCCGATTGAAATTCCTATCCCGAACCGCTCGATGCGTCGCTGGCCGGCGTGGCGAGGCAGTTCACCCTCCGCTGGACAACTGGGCGGGGCTCTCGCTCCGGGACGTGCTGGAGGCCACGCCGTGCATGGCAGTGCGTCTCGGTGCCTCCCCGGTACGCCTGTGGCAGATCGGGCCGGGGCTGCGCGACCTCTACGCCGTGCGTCGCAGTACGGGTGGAGGGGTGGCCCCCTCCGGCCTGCAGGTCACGCGCGCCCGCGGCGCGCGAACGCAGGTCGTGCTCGATACGACCGGTGGAGGCATGCGCTTCTCGGCGATCGTGCCCTACGCAGACGACGGGACCCGCACGAACTTCACCTCCACATCACGCCGTATGCTCGAACGCCGAGCTGGCCAGGCGCAGTGGGCCGTGGGATACGCCCTGTATCACATCTCGTACGGCGGCTTCGGCTGCGCGAACCCCGATTTCGACGCCAACATGCTGCAGCTGCGGTTCACCCGTGTGATGGCCCCTCAGTGACACACGACATCCGCGCCGCGCTTCCCCGTCAGGGAAACGCGGCGCGACACATTTCGGGGCATGAGGCCCCAAGTCAGTCAATGTCCGTCAATTCTGTCGGGCCGTGAGGCTCACCGCGAGGGTGCCCAGCATCGTGTAGCTGCCGTCGCTCTGGACGCAGCGCGCGCTGGCCGAGCCGGACACGGAGTACGTCCGGCCATCGCTGCTGCGGCTTACTGGCAGGCCCCCTTCCACGAGGCTGAACTGGATGCGAATGCACGGTGCACCCGCGGCCAGCGGGAGCCCAACCTGTCGGTTCACCGTACCACCAAAAGAAATGCTGCCGACGTTCAACAGGTTTACACCGGTCCCCGAGTAGGTGACGTCGTTGAGGATGACCCTGATCTTTCGCGGATATGACCCGGCCGGTTGTCCCGAGCACTTCCGGTCCCCCGCATTGGGGGTGCCGGTGTTCATAATCATGTCGTTCGAGCCGGCATAGAACAGCGTCGCGGTGACCCCGCACTTGCCGTCGATGTAGTCGCCGAGGTTGTCACCGGCCGTCACGATGGTGCCCGCCGAACCGGCGGGAAGCAGGGTCACCCTCGCCGACACATTCGTGGGACCAGCCGCCGACCTCGCGGACACCGGGGTTTGCGCGACGGGCTTGGCTGCCACCGCGTCCCGCTCCGGTGCCGTGACGCCGTCGATCGACGTGCAGGCCGAGACGCCGACTGCCAGCAGCGCTGCGCCGAGTGCGCCAAGCCGCCTGCGATTGTTCATGAAGTGCACCATAGAGGTTCCTCTTCGGAAGTGGGTTGCCCTGTACGTGCGGTTCCCCCGGCTCGAGCACCGGGCCACACGCGCCCAACCATGCGCCGTCGGTCTTCCGCAGCTCTTACTCAACTCTTCCGGACCGGACGTCGCGGGCGCGTCGACACCTGCCCGACGGCTGTTGACGACCTCAGCACCAAGTCTAAGTTGTTGACAGATTGTGCTTTAAGTGCAGTGTTGCAGCGCCTGTTCCTCTCGAACGACTGGTGGGACGTCATGATCCGATTTCAGCTGTTCGGCGTCCCTGACCTGCGGACGGCCAGCGGCGCGAAGGCGTTCACCGTGCTTGCGCAGGCCAAGCAGGTGGCATTGCTCTCCCTCCTCTGCTCGGCGCGGCATGGTTCGGTGCGGCGCGATCGTCTGCTGGCGCTGCTCTGGCCCGATCTCGATGATACCCGGGCACGGAACAGCCTGAGCAAGGCGATCCACAACTGCCGACGATCGCTCGGTGATGGCGCCATCGGCGGTCGGTTTGCCGAGGAGATCGCGCTGGACACCGCGACCTGGAGCACGGACCTGTGGGAGTTCGACGACGCGATCGCTGGTGGCGATCGGGACGCCGCGCTGGAGATCGCGCGCCGTGGTGAGTTCCTCGACGGCCTGCTGGTGCCGGACAGCGTCGCGATCGAGCAGTGGATCGACGCGCAACGGACGCGAATTCGTCGGCTTGCCCTCGAGTCTGCCACTGCGCTGGCTGACCGCCATGAGGCAGCCGGCGACCTCGAGCGTACGGCCCTTTACCTACGTGAGGCGTCAGCGCTGAGCCCGCTCGACGAGCGGGTCGTCCGACGGCGGATCTCCATCAGCGATCGCCTCGGTGACCGGGCCGGCGCGTTGGAGACGTTCGCCGAGTTCAGGACACTGCTCCAGCGCGAACTCGTCGTCGACGTCTCTCCCGAGACGCTCGCCGTGATGGACTCGATTCGACGACGCGCGCTCCTCCCCGGCGCCGAGTCGGCGGGCAAGGCGCCGGCGCCTCCCGCTGCGTTGCCCGTACCTACCGGTGAGGCGGCGTCGCCGGCGACGGACGTTCGCCGTACCGATCCGTCGTCGGCCGCACCCCCGTCGGTGGAGGTCGCCGCGCGGACGGTGACGTCGCGCAAACCAGGCGGCAGGCAACTGGTTGGCGCTGCGCTGCTGGTGGGGGTGATTCTGGCCGGAGCGCTGGCGGCGACGAAAGGCGGTGGCGGCACGCAACCGGCGACGGCGGGACGCGTGATCGTGGCGCCGTTCGTGAACCAGTCCAGCGACAGCACGCTGGCCCCGATCGGCGAACTCGCGGCCGACCTGCTGGCCGCAGCGCTCTCACGCGCGGGCGTCGAGGACGTGGCCGACACGCGCACGCGGATGCTGACGGGCCTGACGGTCGCGAGTCCCGCCAGCGGTGGTGACAACGATGATCTCGCCGATCGTGCAGGCCGCGCGGGATTCAGCACCATCATCACCGGACGCTACAACGTCAGGGGTGGGATCCTGACCGTCATCGCGCAGCTCCGCTCCGCGGCCACGGCGCTGCCGGTGATTTTTGCCGAGGAACGGGGACCGGTGACCGATCCCGTCTCGGTGCTGCGGAAGGTCGAGCAGCGGCTCCTCGGGGCGTTTGCGGCGATGCACGATCCACGCTTGCGGGAGTCGTCCACCGGAGTCGCGGCCGTGCCCACGTATGCCGCGTATACCGAATACGTGGCCGGCCTGAAGCCTTGGATCGACGATGACATGAAGGCGGCCGCAGCACACTTCGAACGGGCGTTCAAGCTCGACTCGGGCTTCGTCTCGGTCGTCCCGTTGTTGTACGAATCGCTCATCCTCTCGAATCGGCGTGATGCTGCGGAATCATTGCTGGCCGGGTTCGCCACCCGACGGCACCTGCTCGCGCCCTACGACCGCGCGCAACTCGACTACATCAGCGGCTTTCACAATCGCGACCGGGAATCGATGTACGAGGCGACGCAGCGCATGGTGCGCCTCGCGCCGCATTCGCCGGACGCACAGTGGTCACGCGGCTTCGCTGCGGCCACCACCAATCGGTTCGCGGAAGCGATCGAGGCATTCCAGGCGGCGGATGCGTACGGATGGAAGGTGAAGGACAAACTCTTTGCCTCGCTGAACTGGCAATCGATTTCATTTCACCTGCTCGGCCGGTACGACGAAGAGCTGGCACTGGTGCGCAAGGTGATGGCACAGGATCCCTTCGAGGCCGAGGCCTGTTACTACGAACTGCGCGCGCTGGCGCCACGCCATCCACGGGACGCCATCCAGCGTGTGCTGGACGATTGCATTCGCGCCACCGGTGGTGCGGACATCGCCTGGCAGGCGAACGCCCGCATGTTCGTCGCGGCGGAGCTCACGACGCATGATCGTCCAGTAGAAGCGGAATACTTCGCGCGTGCTGCAGTTCCGTTCTTCGAAACGGGCATCCGGCGCGACAGTACGGCGCAGCAGTTGCGCGAAGGGCTGGCCGCCGCGCAGATGGCGCTCGGCCGGTGGTCCGACGCCCTGCCGTACTTCGAGGGGGCTGCGCGACGGTTGCCGAACAATCGACCGCCCCGATTCGCCGCCAGTACGGCCATCATCGCGGCCAAGCTCGGGCAGATGGCACTCAGCGACTCGATGCTCGCCAGGATCAGCGAGAGCACACCCGTGCCGGCGTTCCATCTGCAACGCGCGCGCGTTCTGGCGAATCGCGGCCGACCGGACGACGCCATCGCCGAACTGCGCACTGCGATCGCCACCGGGCTCTCGGCCGCCGAACTCTTTCACGCGAATCCCGGCTACGAGCCGATCCGGCGGCATCCGGCGTACATCGATCTGGTCAAGCCGCGCTGAGCAATCGAGCTGCGGTGTCGAAACGCACGACGGGCCGTCGGTACACACCGGTGGCCCGTCGTGCGTGCAACACAAGCCCTGTGGTCAGCTCACGCCAGCGTGGCTCTTCGCTTACCCGTGCCGCGCCGGCGCCGACCGACGCACCGGCCGCCCGCGTCCCACGCCATCGGTCTCCAGCTCGAACGTCGCCACGGTGTCGTTCAGCGTGCTGGCCTGCGCATTCAGCTCCTCGGCCGCGCTGACCGACTCCTCGGCGCTGGCTGCGACCTGCTGCGCGATCGCGTTCACCTGCGCCACCGCGCGCGTGATCTGCGTCATGCCGTTCACCTGGCCGGCGCTGGCGGCGGTGATCTCGCTCACCACCGTCACCACCTGCGCGATCTGCCCTGAGATCTCCTTCCGGCTGCCGAGCTTTCGTGGCGCGAAGCAAGATTGTGCGCCGTGTGCACTTCGCGCGCAGTGTCTGCGCAAGCCAGTCACGACGGTCGTCCGCACCATCGCCTTCCTGCGGGGTCGCGAGGACGCTGAGCGCGAGACGCATACCAGGCGCACGCAGCAGCGTCTTGATGCGTTAGCGGGCCGCGAGCAATACGGGCGCCGATTCGCCACGGTGGAGCCGGTGTTCGCCAACCTGCGCTACAACAAACGACTCGATAGCTTCACGCTGCGCGGCCGCACGAAGGTGAACGGCCAATGGCTGCTCTTCTGTCTGGTGCACAACATCGAAAAGCTCACCCACGCGGGGTACGCGGCGTAAATCCGACGCCGGGTGGCATCCGCACAGTCCCAAATGATCGGCTCACGACAGAAATCTGAAAAAAAGAACCGTTCACCAATGCCCAGTCGTTTCGCGCAGCGTATTTGCGCGACGCGGGGCCTTCACGCGAGGTGCGTTGAGGCCTTTTCTACACCCTCAACGAAACTAGGTTCTGCTGCAATGCGACCGCACCAACCCTACTCCTGCTCGCGGACCAACGGTCGCATTGTCAGCAGCAACCCGGGTTAGGCGAGGCGTAGACGCTTACTTCCGACCGCAGGCGTGCCCCGAGCCGGTCCTGCTCCACTTCCAGATCGTAGCGGCTCTGCAAGTTCAGCCAGAACTGCGGTGACGTTCCGAAAAACCGGCCCAGTCGAAGCGCCGTATCCGCTGTGACAGCGCGCGTGCCGTGCACGATCTCATTGATGCGGCGCGGCGCGACGCTGATATCGCGGGCCAGACGATACTGCGACAGGCCGAATGGCTCCAGAAAATCAGCCAGCAGCACCTCGCCCGGGTGGATCGGCGTCAGTTTCGTGGCCATGCTCCTGTCCTCAATCATGATGGTCCACGATGGCGACGTCCTGCGGCGCCGCATCTTTCCAGCGGAAGCAGACCCGCCACTGGTCATTCACCCGGATGCTGGATTGCCTCGCCCGATCGCCTTTCAGCTTCTCGAGCCGGTTGCCGGGCGGCACGCGTAGCTCGTCCAACCCCGTCACCGCATCGAGCTGCACGAGCTTGCGCAGCATCACCCGATGGAGCTCGGCAGGGAAGCGCCTCACGGGGTGCCGCTGGAACAGGCGCTCCGTCTCGCGATCCGCGAAGCTGGTGATCATGGACGATAATAACGCGATGCGGTAATACCGTCGAGCGTTACGAGAACGCCGGTAGTGCCAGCTAACGAGGCTGTAGAAAAAGGTCCGTCGCTGCCGGTGGCCGCGTCCGATTCTTGCACTGACGATTGGCAGCGTCGAGCCTCGAATCTGTGCGGTGGACCTCTCGCCGTCGAGCCCCGTATGGCCCGGTACAAATATATCGATACGAACCCACGGCTCTTGGCCGTGGATCTGGCGCACCAGCTGCTGCCGGGCACCTACGAACATGCGCTGCACCATCTGCTGGAGCACGCGATCGATCTGGCGCGGTTCGACGCCCGGTTCCGGAATGATGCGACCGGGGCGCCCGCCTATCCGCCTGCGGTGTTGCTCACGGTCGTGCTGTTTGCCTACGCCCGCGGGATGGTCAGCAGCCGGGCGATCGCGCGAGCCTGCGAGGAGCACGTGACGTTCATCGCACTCTGCGGGGCGGAGACGCCGCACTTCACGACGATTGCCCACTTCGTCAGCACCCTCCAGTGCAACGAGGGCCCTCGTGTATGCCTCACGCGCGCGTGAGCGTTCTCCGCTCCGTTCGTACGACTGCCCGAGCTCGATCAGTGCGTCTGCCGAATCCGCGACCACGGTCGATGCCAGCGACGGAACGGCGTCATTCAGCGGGATTGCCCCCGACGAATGTGCTACCTGAACCACGTGGGCGGAGTCGGACATGAATGGAGTGGGACACGGGCGATCGAGCGACCGTTTACCCGGTAAGGCAAGATCAGGTCGTGACTCGGGGCGAGTCGCTGTCAGAGTATCGGACGAGTTCTGACTCTCATGGAGCCTGGCAGGTCACCGCGGACCACGGTCCCGTTACGCAGGACGGGTCGACAAAACACGAACGCTGACGCGACGCCGGGAGGCGTCGCGTCAGCGCGATTCAGGCCGGGGTCACCCAGCCCGACGTGCAGGCCTCAGAACGCCGTCACGTTGTAGCCCGAGAAGTGGCGAAGGTTGCGATAGACCCAGTAGCCGCCACCGATCCTCGGCGTCGCCTTCGTCGTCAGGTACGAATCCGTCGCCTCTTCCTTCACGCAGACGTTGGTCGCGTCGCAGTATGGGATGTAGACGGTCGAGAAGTTCGCCAGCGTCGGATCCTGGAAGTAGATCGCGACCGGCTGCGGCGCCGACGGATTGAACCGGATCGCCGGGCTGAACTTGGCCTGCGGACGCCCCTGGGCGTCGTTCCAGGTTCGGACCTCGAAGCTGATCGACGACTTCGCGAGCACACATGGCTTCTGCCATTCCGTCGGACCATACGTGTTCGACTTCGGGTCGCAGAGGGTGTTCCCGGGAATGACGATCACATGTCCCGTCGTCTTCCCGAAGACGATACGCTTTCCGTCGGGCGGGTTCACCGTGAACTTCTGGATCGTCGTGTCGCCCATTGTCGAAACCGACGGAATCTGGACTGTCAGCTTCGGATACATCACCTTGAAGTCGATCAGGCCGGTGTTGAGCACCGCCGCTGACACGGTGAGATAGCCGGACTGGGCGCTGCCGGCGACGCTATCCGGGCCGGTGGAGTCGGAACAGGCGGTGATCACCGTGGCGAGCAGGAGTCCGCTCAGGCCAAGGAAACGACGTGCGTTTGTGCGGGGTTTGGACATGTGCGGCGGATTCGGGTGTGAAAGTGTTGAGAGAAATGCTGGATTTCGCCGAATGGATGAGCACGGCTCGTACCAGATGAGGTTGCCTCAATGTCTGGCAACCCGATTTCCCTCGCCGACGCAGCCGACGGGCGACGCCCGCAGAGGGAAACCGCGGGAATTCGGGGCGCCAGGCCGTCGCACGGCGCAGCGAATCGTCCGTTTGGAAACGGAGGTTTATCGCGAAACGGATCTAATCTGCACTGCAGATCGCCAGTACTATTGCAATTTCCATTGCGCCCGACGGGCGGCTCCATCCGTTTTGGCGCGCGCGGGCGCAGTCTCCCGACGACGCGCGATCGGCCTGGCATCGACAGCACGCGCTTGGCCGCGCTCCCGACCCACGCGTGAATGCCGCGACGACACCGACGCGGCTGCCATCGCCGCATGTCGGTCGTTCCTCACCGTCAGTCACGCACGTGCGTCAGTCCGGTGCACGCGTGATGCGCGCGCCACCGCCGCGCGACGACCGGCGCTCCAGCTGATCGGCGAGTGCCGCCGCGCTGAGCACCGTCGCAATCAGCAGCACCGACGGCACGGCCGTCAGCCACCACGCGGATCGAAGGTACGGCAACGCTTCCTGCAGCATGCTGCCCCAGGTCGCAAGAGGTGGGCGCACGCCAAGCCCGATGAAGGACAGTCCCGCCTCGACCGCCAGGAGATCGGCCAGCAGCAGGGCGCCGGAAGCGGCCAGCGGGGTGACGAGCTGCGGCATGATGTGCCGCCGCATGAGACGCCACCGCGATGCACCTGTCGCGTGCGCCGCCTCGACGAACGGGCGCACGCTGATCTCGCGCACGAGGACGTAGACGAGCCGGCTCGTACCCGGCCTGGCGGTGGCGCCAAGCACCAGCGCGAGGACGGGCGCACTGAGCGGGCCAAGGCATGGCGACGCCACATCGCTCCGGATGCCCGATCAACCTCTCGGTCGAGGTGTTCGGAGATCGTTGGAGCCTGATCATTCTGCGGGACATGATGTTCGGAAACCGTCGGCACTTCCGCGATTTACTGACGCAGTCGGACGAGGGGATTTCCTCGAACATTCTGGCGGATCGACTGAAAGCGCTGATGCGCGATGGGCTGATCTCCAACCGCGATGATCCGACCCACAAGCAGCGCACGGTCTACAGCCTGACCGAAGCGGCCATCGAACTCGTCCCTGTTTTTGCACACCTCGGTGCGTGGGGGCGGCGGCATTTGCCAGTCTCGCACGAACTCAGTGTGCGCGCGGAGCTGTTGGAACGAGGTGGCCCGGCGCTGTGGGAGCGGTTTATGACCGAACTGCGAGCCGTGCACCTCGACGGGGCTGCAGTGGGTGGCGCAGGGTCGGTCATGGAAGAGCTGCAACTCGCCTATCTCGCCGCAGTCAGCGCAGGCGCGTGAGCCGAGACGTTCGGGTAGGTTCGGCCATTCGTCGAGGAGCGTCCCCCCGTCGCCATGGGTCACGGCAAGGTGAGCACATCTCTCGGCAGTCACGAATCGCCGTTGCCAATCGAGTCCAGTGAATCGCGCGTGTAGCTCGAGCTCAACCACAGCACCTGCTCGACGGATGCACGAGCGCCGAGATGGGGCACACATTACAGGTCAGCCGCCACATATTGCTACATATTCGTGAAGATATCCACGACGTGGCTACCGCCCGTCTGTCGGTGCGCGCGTGGTCGGCGATCACGCCGTATACTCGACCGACCCCAATCGAATTTCCTATCCAGCATCGCCTGCGGCAATGCCGCCATCCGGACGAACCTCACCCTGGCGTCGTTCGGTGGCGATGCCCCGGCGGTTCACGCCGCGTTGACACAGTTTGTCGACGCGATTGCCGACGCGGTCAGCTTCGGGATGGGTCGGAAGAACCGTGCCGATGATGCGCCAGTGGATCACCCGCTGTTCGAAGATGCCGCGTGGGACGCCGTGCCCGCCGCGCACCGTCAGGCCTTGCGCGACAAGGCGCGTGCGCAGCGTGGCACGGTGGGCAGTGGCAACCACTACGTGGACCTGTTCGTCGACGAGCGGGCGCGATCTGGGTGGGTGTGCACTTCGGGTCGCGTGGCCTGAGCCACACGGTCGCGTCGAATGTTCTGGCCCTTGGTCAGGGCAAGGCCTGGGGCGAGCGTGTGCCGGAAACCGAGGTGTTGCTCGACCTGTCCGGTGCCGTGGGTCACGACTACTGGCAGCTGATGAATCTCGCTGGCGACTACGCCTGCGCCGGTCGCGAATGGGTGGCGCGCAAGGTGGTCGCGTTGCTTGGCGGCGAGGAGCTCGAGCTGGTGCACAACCATCACAACTTCGCCTGGAATGAGGTGCACCATGGTGAGGATTTGGTTGTGATCCGGAAGGGCGCGACGCCGGCCTTCCCGGGCCAGAAGGGCTTCATCGGTGGCTCGATGGGTGACGACGCCGTCATCGTGCAGGGCATGCCGTCCGACAAGACGTCGGCGGAGGTGCTGGCGCTGCAGGAGTCCGCGCTGTTCTCCACGGTCCACGGCGCGGGTCGTGTGATGTCACGCACTGCGGCCGCAGGAAAGCGCGATCGTCGCTCAGGGCGTCAGGTGAGCCGTGGGGCGATCTCGCCGAACATGATGCGCGACTGGGTGCGGGAGAAGGGCGTGATCCTTCGCGGCGGCGGGGTGGACGAAAGTCCGCATGTGTACCGTCGCCTGCCCGCGGTGCTGTCCGCACAGCGTGGCACGGTGGAGGTGCTGCATGTGTTGCGCCCGTTGATCGTGGTGATGGCGGGTGACAACGAGTTCGATCCGTACAAGGACTGATGTCAGGTGGGCGCAGTGCTTCGCGCTGCGCTCACCACCAGGCCACGGGTCTCGCGAGTCGCGCTTCAGTTGGGACGTTGCGCAGGGGCAGCGTGACAGACGTACCATCCGAGATCCGGACGACTCCGAGATCGCCCGTGGCACCATTTCTCGCGAGCACCTTTGTGCCATCGCCCGACCATGCAATCGTACTGACCCAGACCGGCGAGGCACTGACGATGCGATTGCTGCTGCCGTTCACGTTGATCACACCGAGCCGGCGTCCGACGACGCTTGGCGGAGAGCCCTGCGAGTAGTACGCGATGCGGTTCCCATCAGGAGAGAAGCTCGGATCCGTCACGTCAGGGAGCAGCGTCACCGACGCCATCGACGCCAGGTCGACCACGCGCAACTCGAACAACCCGACCGTGGCGAGTGCGATGTACGCGAGACGCGATCCGTCGGGTGCAATGTCCGCACCGGTGATGAAGCTCGCGATCTGCGGCAGGTCCATCAGTTTCGTCACGTTCCCGTCGCGGTCCGAACGAAACACCGCAGGCCAGTTTGCCGGTCCGGATCGCGATTCGCGAGCCACATACATCACGGTGCCATCGGCGAGAATTCGTGACGCGATGACGTTGGCAAGCGGCGCGGGCGGAACGACGGTCCGAATCGTCGTGCCCGTCGAGTCGATGACGGTGAGTCCCGGCGTCGACCCGGTGGTGATCGTCAGTCGATTCAGCGCGCGATTCGCCCTCGGGATGTATGCGAAGGTCGTTCCCAGCGGCCACGAGAATGCTGCCTGGAACTGCGTGCCGTTCAGATTGAACAGGTACATCGCAGGGCGCGCACCATCGTCGAAGGCAACCAGTCTTCCTTCGGGAATGACTCGCACGTCAGTTGAATCAACTGCGGTGCCGAACCGCGCATAGACCTTCTGTGTCCCCATATCGATCCCTCGCACGGCACGCGTCGCCGTGTCGACCGACACGGCGCCTCCCACACCGGCACTCAGGGTGGGAAGCTCTGTGCGCGGATTGCAATACCGGTCACACGTCCGTGGGGAGAGTACCACGCTCGCGCCGACATCGAGCACGACGTCGCCGGCTGATGCGACAACGCGCGCGACATTGCCGGCGCGCACGGTGTAGCGGGCGGTGTCCTGTGCGGTGAAGCCGCCAGCAGATGCCACGATGATCATGTCGCCAGCTTTCGTCCCAAGCTGGACCTGCGCCTGTGCCTCACCGCGATCATCGGTCACTGTCGTGCCCGACGCGGCACACGGCTCGGTCGAGACCACACACACCACACCGGATTCCGCGCCGCCGACCGCGCTGAACCGAACGGTGGCGCCGGGAACACGCTTGCCATTTCGGTCGAGCAGCGTGACCATCAGGCGACGCTCGAGTCGCGCGTCGATGGTGTCGATGATGTTGCTCCCCTCGACGATCGTCACACCATCCTTTCTGGTGTTCGGGCCGAGCGACTCACTGGCGGAGCAGCCCGTGAGTGCCAGTGCGACAGGCCCGAGTCCGACGACGGACCGCAGCAGCGCGTGGCGTCGTTGCCGGGGATTGCGGATACAGGAAGACATGTCGGGTGCGACCGCGGTCCGAAGGGGTAGTCCCGCACCAGCAGGACTGCGGGCGGACGAGGCAGGACGTGCTCGTATTTCGTGGCACTGCAGAGCTATCTCGCAATCATCGAGACCGCAAGACCGCACGGTAAATCAGCGGGCCCGACGGCGGGGCCCGAAACCGCCGACCCGCTCGAGTTCCTCGCTCGGGTCCTCGTGCACATTCCGGACAAGGGCCACGTCACCACGCGGGACGACGGCTGGTACGCCAACCGTCCGCGCGGGATGCGGCGTCAGGCCGAGCCCGCCGCAGCCGATACGCCACCCCTGATCGTCCCCGCGCCACGACTCGCGCCGACCGAGGCCACCCGCCGATGGGCGGCCCTGTTGCCGCAGATTTTCGAGGTCGACCCGCTGGCGTGCCCGACCTGCCATGGCCCCATGCGGGTCGTCGCGTTC
>JANNXU010000044.1:0-111844 GCA_031409715.1 Gemmatimonadaceae bacterium
CTGGGTGGGGTTGCTGCTGATCCTGCTGTTCGCGCTGACGCTGAAATGGCTGCCACCCAGCGGCTACGGCGGCGGACTGGTGCTGATCCTGCCGGCGCTCACCCTCGGCTCGCGCAGCATCGCGTATCTCGCGCGCGTGACGCGCAGCAGCATGCTGGATGCGATGAGCAGCGACCATGTGCGGACGGCGCGCGCCAAGGGGCTCACACCGACCGCCGTCGTGCTCCGCCACGGGCTGCGGACCGCCCTCATTCCCGTCGTGACCGTGCTCGGCCTGGATGTCGGGAGTTATCTCACCGGCAGCATCCTCACCGAGACCGTCTTCGGATGGCCCGGCCTCGGCCGCTACGTGGTGAACGCCGTCGCCCGACGCGACCTGCCCGCGATTCAGGGGACGGTGCTCTTTCTCAGTGTGGTGTTCGTGCTGGTGAACCTGCTCACCGACCTCGCCTACAAGCGCAGCGATCCGCGCGTGGCGTGACTGCGGCCAGCGGCACTCGGCACACCACGACGGCACATCGCCTCACACAAGGCCGCCGCGGTGCAGACCTCACTCCGCCGTCTGCCCGAAGATCGCCAGATTCGACGAATGCCCCGGCGACACCTTCTTCTCCGGGTAGATCCAGTGCACCGCCTGGTTGATCGCCGTGGCCGCCTCACCGAAACCGACGGAAATCAGCTTCAGCTTGCCCGGATAGGTCGTGATGTCACCCGCCGCGTAGATCCCCGCGCGCCCCGTCTCCATCTCCGACGTCACCGTGATCTCGTCCTTGACGAGGTTCAGCCCCCACTCGGCCAGTGCCCCCATGTCGCTGACGAAGCCGAGCATCGGCAGCACGACGTCGCAGTCGATCGTGCGCGTCGTCTTGTCCTTCGTCGCGCGCACCACGACGCCTGACATCGTCGCACCATCCGCCGAGACGATCTCCTGCACCTCGTGAAAGGTCAGCACCTCGGTCTTGTCACCGCTGGCGGCGGCCGCGAGCACGTCGTCCACCGTCGCCTGGTGTGCGCGAAACCGGTCACTGCGGTGGATCAGCGTCACGGACAAGGCGCGCGGGCGGAGCTGCTGCGCCCAGTCGAAGGCGCTGTCGCCGCCACCGACGATCAGCACGCGCTTGTTGGTGTAGCGCGCCGGGTCCAGCACCACGTCGTCGATCCCGCGGCCGTACCAGGGATGCGTCGCCACCTGCGGCAGCTTGCGCGGCGAGAAGGCCCCGATGCCGCCGGCGATCACCACGGACTTCGTCGGGAAGTCGCCATCGCTGGTGCGGACGACGAAGTGGCCGTCCACCTCGTCCAGCCCCGTGACCGTGCGGTTGAGGTGCATCGGGTTGCCGAACTGCGCGGCCTGGTCGCTGAGGCCAGTCACGAGGTCCTTGGCGAGCACCCGCGGAAAGCCCGCCACGTCGAAGATCAGCTTTTCGGGGTAGAGCGCGGCCAGCTGTCCCCCCACCTGCGGCAGCGCGTCGATCACCTGCGCCGTGACGCCGCGCATGCCGGCATAGAAGAGCGCGTAGAGACCCGTCGGGCCGGCCCCGATGATCGTGATGTCGGTGAGTTCGTGAGTCATGGTCCGGGAAAACCTATGCGGCCCGGCCACCACGGAAACCCCGCAAAAAAGTTCCCGGCCGCCTGTCCGCTTCCCCCGGGGCGGGACTCGCTAGCTTGCCCTCCATGTCATTCAAGATCTACACCCGCACGGGTGACAAGGGCGACACCGGCCTCTTTGGCGGCGGACGCGTGGCAAAGGACAATCCCCGCGTCGAGGCGTACGGGGATGTCGACGAGCTGAACGCGGTGATCGGCATGGCGCGCGCCGTCGAGCTGATGCCGCGCATCGACGAGGTGCTGGTGCCGGTGCAGCGGGACCTCTTCTCGATCGGTGCGATCCTCGCGACCCCCGATCGCGAGAAGATGGCCGAACAGCTCACCAAGGCGCGGATCGACGAGGAGCGCATCGAGCAGCTCGAGCGCGCCATCGACGCGGGTGAGCAGGAACTCGACCCGCTGCGGAGCTTCATCATGCCGGGCGGCACCCCGAAGGCGGCCGCGCTCCACGTGGCGCGCACCGTCTGCCGCCGTGCCGAGCGCCGGGTGGTCACGCTGCAGCACGATGCGGACGTGCCGGAACTCGTCGTGATCTACCTCAACCGTCTCTCCGACCTGCTCTTCACGCTCGCCCGCGTCGCCAACAAGCGCGCCGGTGCGGGCGAAGTCACCTGGTAGCACGCGCCCGGTGACGATCACGACCTGCCGCACGCTGGCGTATCCCGTCCTCACCGGGCATGGGCTGCTGGCATCGCTGCAGTCGCTGGTGCCGGCCCTTGCGCGGGCCCACCGCATCGCCGTCATCACCGACGACAACGTCGGCCCGCGCCACGCCGCGCCGCTCGTCGAGGCCCTCGGCGATGAGCGCACGCTGCTGATCTCGACGCCGCCCGGCGAGGCGCACAAGACGCGCGACACCTGGGCGCAGATCACCGACGCGCTGCTCGATGCCCGCTTCGGACGTGACGCGATCCTCGTGGCACTCGGCGGCGGTGTGGTCGGCGACATGACCGGCTTCGTCGCCGCGACGTACCTGCGTGGCATCCCGTTCGTGCAGGTGCCGACCACGCTGCTGGCGATGGTCGATGCCTCGATCGGCGGCAAGACCGGCGTCGACACGCCACATGGCAAGAACCTCGTCGGCGCCTTCCACCCGCCACTGGCCGTGGTCGCCGATCTCGACACGCTGCAGACGCTGCCGGTGCAGGAACACGTCAACGGCCTCGCCGAGGCGCTCAAGCATGGCGTGATCGCCGATGCGGGCTACTTCGCACAGGTCGCCGCCACTGACCTGTCGCACCCCGACTGGCACGCCATCGTGGCGCGCAGCGTGGAGATCAAGGCGGGCGTCGTTGCAGCGGACGAGCGCGAACAGGGGCTGCGGAAGATCCTCAACTTCGGCCACACCATCGGTCATGCCGTCGAGCAGCTCATGCAGTACACCGTCCCGCACGGTGCCTGCGTGGCATTCGGCATGCTGGCCGAGACGCGCA
Source organism: Gemmatimonadaceae bacterium (assembly GCA_031409715.1). Taxonomy (GTDB): domain Bacteria; phylum Gemmatimonadota; class Gemmatimonadetes; order Gemmatimonadales; family Gemmatimonadaceae; genus JACMLX01. The sequence goes on from JANNXU010000044.1 coordinate 3,045, forward strand.
TCGCGATCGCACTCGGCCTCTGTGACCCGTCGCTCCTGCCGCCCCTGCAGGCCGCCATCGAGCACTTCGGGTTGCCGACGTCGGTGCCCGCCGCGCTCACCCCCGAGCTGATCGTGGACGCGACCGCGAGCGACAAGAAGTCGCGGGCCGGCGTGGTGGAGTACGCCCTGCCGGCCGCCTGCGGTTCGATGGCGGGCGCGGAGCGTGCGTACGGCACGCCGGTGGACCGCGACCTGGCCATCGCGGCGCTGCGGCGGGCGTGAGCGAACTGCCGGCGCCTCCTGCAGGGAAGCGCCGGCGCCGGCGTCGCCAGCGTATCCGGATTGCCATCCAGCTCCTGATCGGCGGCGCGGCCATCTGGTTCGTGCTGCACCCTGGCGACCTGCCCTCACAGCCCGCCGCCGACAGCACCGGCGACGGCACCGATGCCGACAGCACGCTGCCCGCGCTGCGAGCCGGTGACACGGCAGCGGCCGTGGCGCCGCTGACCCGCCTGCCCACCGGCATCACTCGGCGGCTGGTGCCCAGGGGGCGACTCTTCCGCAGCGTCGAGGAGCGGGCGCGCGCCGGCGAGCGCATCGCCGTCTCGATCACCGCCTATTGCCTCACTGGACGCACCCGGCGGGGCAATCTGGTCCGCGAGGGCATCATCGCGGTGGACCGCTCGCTGTTCCCGCTGGGCCGCGACGTCGACATCTACGTCGGCCGGCGGAAGCAGGGGCGTTACCTCGCGGACGACACCGGCGGTGCGATCACCGGCGCCCGCATCGATGTCTGGATGGCGGACTGTACTGCAGCGCGGCGCTTCGGTCGGAAGCGCGGTTACGCTGAACTCGTGCCCCGCGACAAGTAACCGCGGCACACGGCGATCGCGGGTGAAGTCGTTGCCCGACGACAACTTGAACCGGACACGACCATTGCAACGGATGACTCGTGTTGACAGTCAGCCGTTTCGAGTGCTAACGCATCCTCCCGGTAACGCCCCCTGAATCACGAAAAGTGTCCAGAAAAGCTGACACTTGACATGTCCATATTCCATGACGGTTATTGTGGCCACGAATCCGGGCGCAGCAGGCCCGATCATCTCGCCGACCAGCCCTCGACGTGATGTGACCACACAGCGGACGGCGCATTCCACGTCGTCACGGCATCGGGAGACACCATGGAAAAGGTCGCGTCATCGCGCAGCCGACAGCCCGCCCGCACCAGCGGCGGAAGCACCTTCGATCAGTACCTCGCCGACATCAAGCGTCTCCCGCTGATCGGCAGCGTCGCCGAGGAACGCGCCCTCGCACGACTCGCCCAGGAGGGCGATGTCGCCGCGGCCGAGCGGCTCGTCACGGCCAACCTCCGGTTCGTCATCAGCTACGTCAAGAAGTACCAGGGCCACGGCCTGGACCTCGCGGAACTCGTCGCGATCGGTAATGAGGGGCTGCTCAAGGCGGTGCGGAAGTTCGATCCCGATCAGGGCGTCAAGTTCATCTCGTACGCCGTGTGGTGGGTCCGGCAGGCCGTCCTCAAGGCGCTCGCTGAGCAGACGCGCAGCATTCGCGTCCCGCTCAACCAGAACTCGGCGCTCCTCCGCATGGCCAAGGCCGAGCAGATCCTCACCACCAAGCTCAATCGCGAGCCGACGGACTACGAGCTCGGCCAGATGATCAACGAAGACGCCGACACGGTCCGTGCGCAGCGTCAGATGACCACCAGCGAAACCTCGCTCGACGCCCCGGTCGACAAGTCAGACCGCGATGCCAGCACCCTCGGCGAGCGCTTCTCCATCAGTGACGGCGGCGACATCGAGGAGGCCACCGACGAGCGCCTCATGCGCGGCTTCGTCAAGCAGGCCATCCTGCGTCACCTGACCGTCCGCGAGCGCCAGATCATCACGATGTACTACGGGCTCGATGACACCGCTGAGCCGATGACGCTCGAGCGGATCGGCGACCTGCTCGGTGTCACCCGCGAGCGCATCCGGCAGATCCGTGAGCGGGCCTTCGAGAAGCTGCGCGAGAGCGCCGACGGCAACGCCCTCGCCGGGTTCTGGCAGGTCGCGTAGCGCATCCGCTCGCCGAGCCGCGCTGGTCCCCTGCTGCCAGGACCGACGCGACGCTCCCCCACCCACGCCACGACGATCGTCCGTCGTGGCGTTCGTGCGTCCGGGCCGCCGCTGCCGACACCGGAACCACGGCGGCGGCTGTGCCACGCGTCCCGATGGTGTAGCTTCTCCCGCTCTCCTCGTCCCCGTCCAAGCATGCTCAGCCCGAGCCAACCCGCTGCCGCAGTGACTCCCGCGATCGCCTCGCCGCTTGCGACCGACGCGCTCGCGCAGCAGCCCGTGCGGACACGCTCGCTCCTGCTGGTCGATGACGAGCCCACGCTGCGCTCCGCGCTGCGGCGGTTCTTCGTACGGCGCGGCTGGCAGGTCGCCGAGGCCGTCGACGGTGAGGATGCCCGCGCCATGCTCCTCGATGGCGACATCATCGGCGGCGGTTTCGATGCCGTCCTGACCGACCTGCGCATGCCCCGACTCTCCGGCAGCGCCCTGCACGACATCGTTGCCGCCGCCGATCCCGCGATCGGTGCGCGTTTCGTCTTCTCCAGCGGTGACACCTTCGATGACGAGGCGGCGGCGTTCATCGCCCGCACCGATCGCCCCGTGATTCCCAAGCCGTTCGAACTCTCCGAACTGCTGGCCCTCGTCGAACGCGCCGCCACCAGCGCGCCGCCCGCGCACTGAAAGGGCGCTGCGACGACACGCACGCCGCCGTGTAGTTTTCTCGTGTGATCACGTCGCCCATTCCGCTCTTCCCGCTCGGACTCGTCCTGATGCCGGGAGCGACCGTCCCGCTGCACATCTTCGAGCCGCGCTACCGGATCATGCTGCAGGACGTCCGCAGCACCGGCAATCGCATCGGCCTCATCGCTCCGCCGCCCGACGTGCCCGAGGCGCGCCTGCCAGCCGGTCGGATCGGCTGCATCGCACACATCACCAGCGCCGATGTGTTGCCCGATGGCCGCGCCAACATCGTGGTCGAGGGCGAGGATCGCTTCCGATTCGACGGCTACGTGAGCACCGATGCGCCCTATCGCGTCGGCGCCATCTCCGCCTGGGAGGATGCCGTCGAGCCGACGGAGGCACTCTCCGCGGCGGCGGCGCGGCTGACCCGCCTCGCCCTGCGTGCGGTGAAGGCGTCGATGACCATCCACGACGTCGACAGCCCGCCGCCCGAATTCGGCGACGACCCCGCGCTGGTCTCGTTCCAGGTGGCGCAGCTGCTGCGCACCGGCAACGGTGTGCTCTACACGCTCCTCGCTGAGCGCAGTCCGATGGCGCGGATGCAGCAGCTCGAACTGCTGCTGCGCGGCGGGCTTGGCGATCTCGAGGAAGCGGCCGACCTGCATGTGCGGGCCAAGACGAACGGGCACCACCATGGCCCGCCGCCGGGCTGACCGGTGAGCGTGTCGGGAACGGCGTCACTTGCCGCCACGCTCACGGCGATCGTGGGTGAGCGACGCGTGCTGCAGCGACCGAGTGCGCTGGTGGCGTACGAGAGCGACGGGCTGCCTGGCTACCGCCAGACGCCGACACTGGCCGTGTTTCCCGGCACGCGCGACGAACTCGTCGCGGTCGTGCGAACCCTCGCGCGCGACGGCGTGCCCTTCGTGCCCCGAGGCGCCGGCACCGGGCTCAGTGGCGGTGCGCTGGCCGACGGCACGGTGCTCATCGGGCTCAATCGGCTCACGCGCATCCTCGGCATCGATCCCGCGAATCGTATCGCCACCGTCGAGCCGGGCGTGGTGAACAGCACGCTGCAGAAGGCGGCGGCGCTGCACGGCCTGCACTACGCCCCCGATCCCTCCAGCCAGAGCGCCTGCACCATCGGCGGCAACGTCGCGGAGAACGCCGGCGGCCCGCATTGCCTGAAGTACGGCGTGACACTCAACCACACCGTGGCCTGCACCGTGATCCTGCCCGACGGCGAGATCGTCGAACTCGGCGCGCGACATGGTGAGTGCGACGGGTACGACCTGCTCGGCGCCTTCGTCGGGTCGGAAGGGTGCTTCGGCATCGCGCTCGACTGCACCGTGCGCCTGCTGCCCGATGCGCCGCGCGTCGCGACGCTGCTGGCCGATTTCATGTCGCTGCACGAGGCGGCGCTCGCCACCAGCGCGATCATCGCCAGTGGCATCCTCCCGGCCGCGCTGGAAATGATGGACGGTGCCGCCGTGCGGCTCGTCGAGGCGTCAGTGTACGCCGCCGGCTATCCGGTGGACAGCGAGGCCGTGTTGCTGGTCGATCTTGACGGCGTGACCGACGGCCTCGAGGACGATGTGCATGCCGTGGCGACGCTCTGCCGCGAACATGGCGCCCGCCACGTGCGCATCGCCGGCGACGCCGCAGAACGCACCCTGCTCTGGCAGGGGCGCAAGAAGGCCTTCGGTGCGATGGGTCGCGCGGCCCCACATCTGGTGCTGCAGGACGCGGTCGTCCCGCGCACCCGCCTCCCCGCAGTGCTGCAGCAGATTGCCGCCATCGGCGCGAAGCATCACCTCGCCGTGTGGAACATCTTCCACGCCGGCGACGGCAACCTGCACCCGAGCGTGAGCTACGACGCCGCCGATGCCGACGAAGCGCACCGCGTGCACCTCTGCATGACGGAGATCATGCACGCCTGCATTCGCGAGGGAGGCACGATCACCGGCGAGCATGGTGTGGGCCTCGACAAGATCGACTACATGCCCGCGCTGTTCGACGGCGATACGCTGGCGGCGATGTGCCGGCTGCGCGATGTCTTCGATCCGGAGCATCGTGCCAACCGCGGCAAGGTGGTGCCGGTGCACTCCTGCCGTGAGTGGCACCAGACGCCGGCCGCGCGCACGCAATGACGACCACGGCCTCCACCCCGGCGACGAGTGCACCAGCCAGCACGCATGCGGTCTGCGAGATCGTGGGCGAGGCACACGCAACCCGCCAGCCGCTGCACATTGCCGGCGCGGGCACATGGCGGGATGCGGGCCCACCGGTGCACGCGTCGCGCACGCTGTCGCTGTCGGCGCTGACGGGGATCATCGCCTACGTCCCCGGCGACCTGACCATCACGGCATGGGCCGGCACCACGATGGCGGAGTTGTCGCACGCGACGGCGGCGCACGGACAGTGGCTGGGACTGGATCCCGCCGGCGATCGACACGGCACGATCGGCGCGACCGTGGCTACCGCCTCCGCAGGGCCGCTCAGCCACGCCTTCGGCACGCCGCGCGACCTCGTGCTCGGCCTGGAGGCCGTCACCGGCTACGGTGAGGTGGTGCGCCCCGGCGGACGTGTCGTGAAGAACGTGGCCGGCTTCGACCTCGTGCGACTGTACACCGGCGCATGGGGAACGCTCGGGCCGGTCACCGCCGTCACGCTGCGGCTGCGCGCGCTGCCGGTGCACGATGTGACGCTCGCCCTGCCCATCGACGATCGCACGCAGCTGGCCGCGTTGCTCACGGCGCTGCGTACGCCAACGCTCTCGCTGCTTGCGCTGGAGTGGCTCGATGGCAGCAGCGCACACTCGCTCGGCGCGAGCGATGGTCGTGACGCGCTGCTGGTGCGCCTCGGCGGCAACGCGGCGTTCGTGAGTGGACAACAGCGTGTGCTGGATGCCATCACGGCGACGCACGCCTGTGATCCGGCCGTCTGGGGGAAGCTGGCGCGCATGGATGACGACGCCGCGCTGGTGCTGCGCGTGAGCGGTGCGGTGAGCTCGCTCCCCGCGCGCATCGGGCGCCTGCGGGCAGCGTTCGCGACCGCCGGAGCACAGGTGGCGCTGCAGGCACGCGTGCATCGCGGCACGGTGCGCATCGTGAGCCCGGTGGCACACGAGCCGATGCGCCGCGCACTGACCACGCCGCTGGACGGTGAGCGCTGCGTGGTGGAACGCCAACCCGCTGCCTGGTGGACTGGTGCAGCTGATCCGTTCGCAGGACCACTCGCCTCGCGCATCCGTGCGGCGTTCGACCCGGCGTTGATCTGCAACCGGAGGCGAGACACCGATGCATGACGCGCGTCCCCTGCTCGATGCGCCGGTGCCGACGCCAGGCTGCGCGCTGCCCGGTTCACCACTGGAAGCGGCAGTGGCCGGGATCGATGCCTGCGTCCACTGCGGCTTCTGCCTGCAGGCCTGTCCCACCTACCTCGCGCTCGGGGACGAGAACGACAGCCCGCGCGGTCGCATCGTGCTGATGCGCGCACTGCTGGACGGCGAGGTGCTCCCGCAGGATCCCGTGGTGCAGCAGCACGTCGATCGCTGCCTCGGCTGCCGCGCCTGTGAGACCGCCTGCCCAAGCGGCGTGCCGTACGGCCAGCTGCTGGAGGCGACGCGTGCGACGCTGCGGCGCACCACCCGCCCGCCGCTGATTGCGCGCGTCATCCTCGGTGCGTTCGCCTCGCGCACACTGCTCCCGCTGGCGCTGCTCGGCGGGCGCATCGTGCGCGGCCTCGGGCTCACGCCGGCACTGGCCCGGCTGCCGGGACGCCTCGGCGCCGGGATGGCGATGCTCGCGAGCACGCGACCGGTGCTGCCCGTGTCGTCGTACGTCCCACGCGGCAGCGGCGAGGCAGGCCGCGCCACGCTGCTGCGCGGCTGCGTGATGCAGGGCCTGCAGACCGCGACCAACGACGCCGCCGTCCGCACGCTGACGGTCAACGGTTACCGCATGGTGGAGGTCCGCGGGCAGGGCTGCTGCGGCGCGCTGCACGCGCACGCCGGTGATCTCGATGCCGCGCGCGCACTGGCCAAGGTGAACATCGCCGCGTTCGAGGCTGAACCCGAGGCGCTGATCGCCGTCACCGCCGCCGGCTGCGGTGCCATGCTCAAGGAGTACGCGCACCTGCTGCACCACGAGCCCGCGTGGCAGGAGCGCGCGGCGGCCGTGGCCGCCCGGACCTGCGACGCGACGGAGCTGCTGGCGGCGGTCGGTCCACGCGCCGCCTCGCTCCGCCAGCCCGTGCGTGTGACATACGACGCGCCCTGCCACCTGCAGCATGCACAGCGTCTGACGGCGCCGCCGCTGGCGGTGCTGCGCGCGATCGGCAACGTGACACTCGTGCCACTCGAGGACAGCGACCAGTGCTGCGGCTCGGCCGGCATCTACAACCTGATCGAGCCCGACGTGTCCGATGCGGTGCTCGCGCCGAAGCTCCGCCACATCGCCGCGACCGGCGCATCGCTCGTCGTCACCGGCAACCCGGGGTGCCTGATGCAGATTGGCGCCGGGCTGCTGCAGTCTGGGTCCGGCACGCGCGTGGTGCATCCCATCGACCTGCTCGATGCCGCCTACGCCGCTGGCACCGTGCGGTGACCGTCACGGCGATCGTGCTCGAGCTGGACGGCCTCTTGTTCGACACCGATGCACTGCGTGCCCGCGCGCTCCATGCCTCGCTGCAGGCCGAAGGTGTGCACCTCGCCGAGGACGCCGTGGCCCGCGCACACCGTGGGGTCACGGCAGTGATGGCGCTCGACATGCTCCACCGCGCTGCAGCGCTGGATGATACCGGCCGTGAGCTGGTACTCCGGCGCACCACCGATGCCGTGCGTGCGGCGCTCGAGCGTGCACTGCCGCGGTTCGACCCCCCCGTCGCGCGCGCGCTCGAATCGCTCGCGGCGTTGTACCCGCTGGCAGTCGTGACGCGCGCGACGCGGGCCGATGCGGAGCACATGCTCCAGCAGGCGCAGCTGGCCACGCTCGTGCGCACGGTACGTTCGCTCGACGGCTGCGCGACCGACGTACAGCCCGCGGCCTGGGCCGCGGCGGTGGCAGGATGTGCGGCAGACCGCGGGGTGGCCGTGGCGCCTGCGCGGCTGCTGGCCGGCGCGCGCGCGGCCACACTCGCCACGATCGAATCGTCGGTGGCGGCGCTGGAACGCATCGCGGCCGACGACGGCACACTGATCGATTCCTTCTTCTGACCCTTCGCATCACACATGCCCACCGACGCGGCTGTTCACGAGACACCCTCCGTGCTGCTCTTCGACCGCAGCGACCGGTTGCGAATGCAGTTCACCGGTCCCAAGGCCGCCGAGTCACTCACCGGCCTCGTCACGAATGACGTGCTCTCGCTACGCGGCGGCGATGGACAGTACGCCTGTGCGCTGACGAACAAGGGGCGCGTGATCGCCGATGTGCGCATCTTCGCGACCGAATCCGAGGCAGGACAGGTCACCGCGCTGCTGGTGGATACCGGCGCGGCGGCGGGTCCGGGATTCGCGGCGATGATCCGGAAGTACGTGAACCCGCGCACCGCCAAGTATCTCGACGTCACAGCCAACACGGCCTGCCTCTCGCTGCTCGGCGCGGGCGCCCCCGGCATGCTGCACGCGCTCGGCGCCGATGCTGATGCGCTGCGCGCGCTCGAGGGCTCGGCCGACTTCACGCACACGACCGTCAGCATCAATGGCGAGGCCGTGCGTGTTGCCCGCGTCCCTGATCTGGGCGATGGGTTGCTGTTCGACCTGTTCTGTGCGCAGCGCGCCGCAGCGTCACTGCAATCGACACTGCTGTCGGCGGGGGCCTGCGCGTCGACGGCGGCGGAGTGGCACCGCCGCCGCGTGCTGGCGATGCGGCCGGCGTGGGGCATCGACATGGACGAGGGCACACTCGCGCAGGAAGCGAACATGGATGCCCTGCAGGCCATCTCGTACCGCAAGGGCTGCTACACCGGGCAGGAGACGGTGGCGCGTGTGCACTTTCGCGGTCACGTGAACCGGACGCTGCGCCATGTGCTGTATGTGGATGGTGTGGCACCGCCGGCGGGCACTGCGCTGCGCATCGACGACGCGACAGAGGTCGGCACCAGCCGGAGCACGGCGAGCCTGGACGATGGTGCGACGCTGGGAATCGCGATGCTCCGCCGCGAAGTGGCCGATGCGCAGCGGCTGTCGTGGACCGATGAGCGTGGCGACACGCATCCAGTGCAGGTGAGCGGAAGCGCGCTCGACTGAGTCGCTCGTTCGGTCGTCGCCGTGTGCGCGGCACGACAGCCGTCGCTGCGATGCAGCAGTGTGGCACTTGACCGGTGCCGTGTGTGGCAGCCTGGCCGGCGTCCGCATCGTGACGCAGATGCGCGATCACACCCGACCTGCAGGCGAGCGCATGGCCGGAAAACACAAAGCGGGACTGCTCTGCTGAGCAGCCCCGCTTTGCACATTCGCCGGAGGGCGAATTACATCTTCTTCGCGGTGTCGGCGGCCGGGGCGGCAGCAGCGCTGTCCGGCTTGGCAGCCGAGTCAGCCATGGCCGGAGCCGGGGCGGCCATCTCGGCCGGAGCAGCAGCCGGAGCGGCAGAATCAGCCTTCGGCTCTTCGGTCTTGGCGCCGCAGGCGGCGAGGACGAGCATGGCGGCGATGGTGGCGATACGCTTCATTGGAAAATCTCCTGGATATCCGAGGTAGTTACAGCACTGAGCCCCCCACTGGCGGGCCCGCCAGCGGGAAGCGACTTGAAGTGTACGCCGAAACTCATCGAAGTCAAGATATTCCTCGGATCTTTCGCCAAGATCCCACCCGATAGCGCCTGATCGTGCCGATTTCCGCCGAAGTTGCCGCCACAATCGTGCGTGGTGTCTGTCCACACGACTGTCCGGACACCTGCGCCACCCTCGTGACCGTGGATGGGTCCGGCCGCGCCACGCGAATTCAGGGCGACCCGACCCACCCGGTGACGAGCGGCTTCCTCTGCGCCAAGGTCAACCGGTATCTCGAGCGGACCTACCACGCCGACCGTCTGCAGGTGCCGCTCCGGCGCGCAGGGCCGAAAGGCAGTGGCCGGTTCACGCCGTGCTCGTGGGACGAGGCGCTGACGGACATCGCGGCTCGACTCGAGGCAATCCGGCACGGTGAGCACGGCCCACAGGCGATCCTGCCGTATTCATATGCCGGCACGATGGGACAGGTGCAGGGCAGCTCGATGGATAGACGCTTCTTTCACGCGATTGGTGCCAGCCGACTCGCCCGGACCATCTGCGCCGAGGCCGGACGCGTCGGAATGATGATGACGGTTGGCGGCAGCGTCGGCACCGACCTGGAAGGCGTGCCGCAGAGTGACCTCGTCATGCTCTGGGGCACGAACACGCTCACGGCCAATCCGCATCTCTGGCCATTCATCCTCGATGCGCGCCGGAACGGCGCCCGCGTCGTCTGCATCGACCCGATCCGCACGCGCACCGCCGAGCAATGCGATGAGTGGATCGCGCTGCGACCCGGCACCGATGCCGCGCTCGCGCTGGGCATCATGCACGAGCTGTTTGCGCATGACTGGCTCGACCACGACTACATCGCGCAGCATACGACCGGCGTCGACGCGCTGCGCGCGCGCGCCGCCGAATGGCCGCTGGCACGCGCCGCGGCCGTGACGGGCGTGGACGCCGAGACGATCGCCGCACTGGCGCGGGCCTACGGCGCAGCACGGTCGGCCTTCGTGCGGATCAACTACGGACTGCAGCGCCACGCCGGCGGCGGAATGGCCGTGCGCACCATCGCCTGCCTGCCCGCACTGACGGGGCACTGGCGGCGGGCTGGCGGCGGCGTGAGCCTCTCCACCAGCGGCGCCTTCGCGTTCGACAAGCAGGCCCTGCAGCGCCCCGACCTCGGGCCACCCGTGCGCACGATCAACATGGCTCGGCTTGGTGACGCACTCACCCTGCCCGATGCCGGGGTCGGCGGGCCACCCGTCCAGGCGCTGGTGGTCTACAACAGCAACCCGGCTGCCATCGCCCCCGACCTGAATGCGGTCCGGCGAGGTCTCGCCCGTGAGGACCTCTTCACCGTCGTGCTCGAGCACTTCCAGACCGACACCGCCGACTGGGCGGACTTCATCCTCCCGGCGACGACGCAGCTCGAACACTGGGATGTGCACACCGCGTACGGGCACTACAACGCGTCGATCAACCGTCCGGCGATCGCGCCGCTGGGTGAGGCGCTGCCGAACACGGAGATCTTCCGCCGGCTCGCCGCGCGCATGCGGCTGAACGAGCCCTGCCTGCGCGACGACGACCTCACGATGATCCGCCAGGCGCTCGACTCCAATCACGGCCACATGCAGGGTGTCACGTTCGACGCCCTGCTCGAGCGTGGCTGGGTCCGGCTCAACGTCCCGCGTCCCTACCTGCCCTTTGCCGAGGGAGGCTTCCTCACGCCCAGCGGCAAGTGCGAATTCGTGTCGCCCCGGCTGGCAGAGCTGGGCCTCGATCCGGTGCCCACGTACATCGCACCCTACGAGACGGCCGAGAGCGACCCGGCATTGGCCGCACGCTTCCCGCTGCAGCTCATTTCGAGCCCGGCACACCAGTTCCTCAACACCACGTTCGTGAACGTCGCGTCACTGCGACGTGCCGCACGTGAACCGGAGTGTGTGATGCATCCCGACGATGCCGGCCTGCGCGGCATCGCCGACGCACAGCTGGTGCAGGTGGAGAATGACCGGGGAGCGTTCCACGCACGGGTGCGCCTGAGCACCGGGATCCGCGCCGGCGTGGTCTGGGCGCCGTCGATCTGGTGGACCAAGCTCGCCAGCGACCATCGCAACGTGAACGACACGACCTCGCAGCGTCTCACCGACCTCGGAGAGGGTCCGGTGTTCTATGACAACCTCGTCGAGGTGACGCCGGTCGGCTGAGCGCGTTCGCGTGAGGCCGCCGTGCGGCCGGGCATCGCTAAATTGCAGCAGAACCGCCGCCCCGACGGGAAACGAAAACGTCGACCGGATGCGTTCTCACCTGACGTGTCGTTCCCAATCCGTCTTCTGGAGTCTTCGTGTCCCACCTGCCCCTAACTCTCGGCGAGCTGAAGCGCTCGGCGTGGGGTGATGCTTCCCGGTCCCGGCGCTCCGTCAAGGACGAGATCCGCGCCAACCTGCTCGCCCGACTGCGGGCCGGCGGGACGCTGCTGCCCGGCGTGATCGGCTACGAGGAGACCGTCCTGCCGCAGCTCGTCAACGCGCTGCTGAGTCGCCACAACTTCATCCTGCTCGGCCTGCGCGGTCAGGCCAAGAGCCGCATCCTGCGCGCGCTCACTGCCTTGCTCGACGACGAGATGCCGATCGTGGCCGGGAGCGAGATCAACGACAGCCCGTTCGCACCGATCTCCAAGTTCGCCCGCACGCAGCTGAACGACGGCGGCGACGACACCCCGATCGCGTGGGTGCACCGCGACGAGCGTTACATCGAGAAGCTCGCCACGCCGGATGTCACCATCGCCGACATCATTGGTGACGTGGACCCGATCCGCGCTGCGCGCGGCGGCCACATGCTCAGCGACGAGCTCACGATCCAGTTCGGCATGCTCCCGCGCGCCAACCGCGGCATCTTCGCATTGAACGAGCTGCCCGACCTGTCGGGCAAGGTGCAGGTCGGACTGTTCAACATCCTCCAGGAAGGGGATGTGCAGATCAAGGGTTTCCCGGTGCGCCTGCCGCTCGACGTGATGCTCTGCTTCACCGCCAACCCCGAGGACTACACGGCGCGCGGCAAGATCATCACGCCGCTGAAGGACCGCATCGGCAGCGAGATCATGACGCACTATCCGCTGACGGTGGATCTCGGGGTGAGCATCACGCAGCAGGAAGCGTGGACCTCGCGCGAGACGGTGGCGATCCACGTGCCGTCGTTCATGGCGGAGGTGGTGGAGCGCATCGCCTTCGAGGCGCGTGAGGACAAGCGCATCGACCGCCGCAGCGGCGTCTCCCAGCGCATGCCGATCTCGGTCCTCGAGAACGTCGTCTCCAACGCCGAGCGCCGCGCGCTGCAGACCGGCGAGGACGTGGCCGTGCCGCGCATGAGCGACGTCTACTCGGCCATGCCGGCGATCACCGGCAAGATCGAGCTGGAATACGAGGGGGAACTCGTCGGCGGGGAGAAGATCGCGCGCGAGCTGATCCGTCGTGCCGCCGATGCGACGCTGTCGAGCGTGGGCAAGGAGTTCTCGAGCGACGAGATCGTGATCTGGTTCGACGAGGGTGGTGCCCTGCAGATGGGTGACGATGTCGCCGCCGCGACGATGGTGCAGGCGTTCGAAACCGTCCCGTCGCTGTTGAACATCGTGCGCACGTTCCGGCTCGCCGCGCCGGACGATGCCGGGACGACGGCCGCTGCGTGTGAGTTGGTGCTCGAGGCGCTGGTGGCGCGGAAGAAGATCAGCCGGAACGATGCCGGCCAGTACGGTCGCGCGATTCCAGAGAAGCGCCGCCGGCCCAGCGACGGCTTCTAAGGCGACCTCAGCAGTACGGCGCGCGTCCGCTCCCGTTTCCCTCGGGGGCGGACGCGCGTCCTGTTTGCGAGGTCATCGAGGCAGGCTCGGCGGATTACTATTCGCCCACATGGGCCGCGCCGACAATGTGGCCTGTGCAACGCCAACCTCGTCGTGTCGATCGCCCCTTTCGTTGAGTGAACGTGATGCCCTTCGCGAGCCTTCGCACCCGCCTCATCCTCGTGATGGCGGCAGCGATCGTCCCGTTCGTGCTGTACATGGCCGTGACGTCGGCACAGGAGACGAACGTCGCAGGCGCCGCGTTGCGCGCCGAGTCCGTCGCCCGCGCACGCACGACGGCTCGCAACCTCGACGAACGCATGCGCACGCTGAACGAGTTGCTCGACTCGGCCCTGGTGCAGGTGAACATCCCGGGTGAACGCGGCCTGATCCAGATCGTCGACACGAAGCCGAACCCGCTCGCACGACACCTGAGCATCGCGGTGCTCGACACCACCGGCCAGCGCCGCCGGCTCCTGCTCGGTGAGGCGGCACGGGTGGACTCGATGCCGATCGCGCGTCGCGTCGCCGTCGCGGCCATCGCCGCCGCGGCGCGCTCCGGCGCACGATTCGACCGGGTGGACGAAGGCGAAGCGCGCACGCCGAACGACTCGATCGCGATGATCGTCGCCCGCGCCATTCCGAAACGCGCTCAGCCCTGCGGCTGCCTCGGCGATTCGGCCGGCGTGCTCGTCGCCGTCCTCTCCGACAAGGGCATGCAGGGGCTGCTGGGCAGCGACACGCTGCCCGAGGGCGCGGTGGCCGTGATGCTCGGTCGGTCCGGCGCGCCACTGGGCCGGCTGGAGAAGCCCACCCGCTGGATCGACCGGTATGCCGACGAGCCCGCGCTCGTGTCGGCCGGTGTCGAGCGCGAGGGCGCATTTCCACTGCGCGGCATCGACGACGTCCAGCGCGCGGTCGGCTTTTCCGCGCTGGAACGCTTGCCCTGGCGCGTGTTCGTCGGGCTGCCGATTTCTGCCAAGGCGGAGCGTGCCGAACACGGGCTGCGTGATGCCGTGGCGCTGGGCGCCCTGTCGTTCGCGGTCGGCGTCGCCGGAATCCTGCTCGTGCTCAGCACCTTCCCGAGCCCCCTCAAGACGATCGCGTCGGACCTCAAGCGGCTCGCCGCGGGCACGCTGACGCACCGGTCCTCACTCACCGCACAGGGCGGCGACGCCGGCGCGGTGGGTGAGGCGTTCGACGCACTCGCCGGCGAACTCGAGACCGAGCGAGACGAGCAGCGGGAGGAGCTGGATCGTGCGATGGAGGTGTTCGAGACGGCGCCGGTCGCGATGTGGCTCAGTGACGCCAGCGCCGCGACTGCGAACAGCGGTCGCATCCGGTTGGCCAACGAGGCAGCCGTGCGCCTGCTGGGCGTCGCCGCAGGGTCGCTCGTCGGACAGCGTGACGATGAGTTGCTGGATCCGTCGGCGGCGCACCTCGTGGCACCGATCGCGGCCGATGTGAAGCAGCCGGCGGTGCGGAGCGGGCGCGCGCTCGTCCTGACGGCCGACGGCACCCGTCGCGCCTGCGCCGTGACGGTCACGCCCCTCACCGGCGAGGCACAGCCGATGCGACTGGTGACGGTGCTCGAGGTGCCGACGGCGTCCAGCGTCGCACCCGCTGCCTCCGTCGCGCCGATCGCCGCGGCGCTGCCCGCTGCGGTGGCGCCCCAGCCGATTGCGTCGGCGATGACGATGGCCCCCGCGATCAGCCCGATTCCGTCCGTCACGCCCGAAGCGATGATCACGGTCACGCCGCCGGCACCGGCTGGTGGTACCGGCGATGCGCGATTCGAGACCTTCGCCGGCAACGTGGCGGACGAGTTCAACGACGTGCTGATCGGCGTGGCGGGCTTCACGCAACTGGCGATGGAGAACACGCACGACGCCGACATGCAGGACATGGCGCTCAAGCGGATCCGTGAGCTGTCGGGGCATGGCCTGACGGTCGCACGGCAGGTCCAGTCATTTGGCGGCCGTGCCATGGCGCCGCGCAGCGTGATCGATGTGAACGAGATCATCGGCGAGGTGCTGAACTCGGTCGGCGGTGCCCTGCATCCGGACGTCGAGCTGGACGTGCGCCTGACCACCTCGCCGGCGGTCGTGCGCGCCGATCCGGCCATGCTGTACGACGCGACGACGGCGCTGATCGCGAACGCGCGCGAGGCGATGCCCGAGGGTGGGACACTCACCGTGGCGACCACGTTCGTCGAGGTGCCGGAGGACCGCGCCGGCCAGTATGCCGCAGCGCCGGGGCAGTACATCGTGCTGACGCTGGCCGACAACGGTGCCGGGATGCATCCGGAGGTGCAGGCGCGGATGTTCGAGCCGTTCTTCACGACGCGCTCGCGCCGCGGTGCCGGACTTGGCCTCGCTGCCGTGGCCGGCATCGCGCGGGCACATGGGTGGAGCATCAGCGTGGAGAGCGAGGCTGCCGTCGGGACGGCGATCTCGATCTACATGCCGCTCGCGACCGAGGTCGTGGCGGCGGCGGCCGACAGCGAACCCATCACGGACGCCGCGCTGGACGAGGCGCTGTCACCGGCCATCAGCGCCGCGGCAGTGCAGGCCGACGGCGCGCCGTGACGCGGCGGCGGGTCAGTCCGCCCGCGAGACCGCGCCCGCCTGCAGCACGTAGCGCGCGCCGGTGACTGCATCGACGGCGACGCCATCACCGGTGAGTGGCAGCGCGAGGCGCTCTCCGTGCTCGCTCATCCAGCCCACATGGCGCGCCGGTACGCCGACCATCAGTGCGTAGTCCGGGACGTTGCGGTGCACCACCGCCCCGGCGCCGACGAAGGCGTGCGCCCCGATCGTGACACCACAGACGATCGTGCAGTTGGCACCGAGGGTCGCACCGCGCCGTACCAGCGTGTCGCGGTACTCGTCGCGGCGCGAGACGGCCGAGCGCGGGTTGTAGACGTTGGTGAACACCATGCTCGGGCCGCAGAAGACGTCGTCCTCGAGGGTGACGTTGTCGTAGATCGAGACGTTGTTCTGCACCTTGCAGTTGTCGCCGATCACGACCCGGTTCCCCACGAACACGTTCTGCCCGAACGAGCAGCGCTCCCCGATGCGGGCGCCACTGCTGATGTGCACCCAGTGCCAGACGCGGCTTCCATCGCCGATCACCGCCCCTGCGTCGACGATGGCGGTGGGGTGGATGGTGACGGCCACCGTCAGTACTCCAGCGGCAGCGCCACACGGGTGCCATCCCGGGCGCTGAGGTACGTCGCGATCAGCAGCTCGAGCGAATGCAGCCCTTCGCGACCGTCGGTGTCGGGTTCCTGCTCGCCGACGAGCGCGCCGATCACGTTGTCGTAGTACAGCGGATGGCCGAATCCGTACACCGACGTGGTGTCGTAGCTGGCCTGTGCCACCAGCGCGTCGTCGGCGTCGGCATCGGCGAACTCCCAGTGGTCGATCCTGTTCACCGCCACACCGCCGAGCCTGACGGTGCCCTTCTCGCCGAGGATCGTGATGGAGCCCTCGAGGTTCTTCGGGTAGGTGAGCATGGTCACGCTCATCGATCCGAGCGCGCCGGTGCGCCACCGGATGGAGAGCACGCCGGTGTCCTCGACCTCGATGTGGCGCGCCAGTGTGGCGGTGTACGCCTGCACGCTTTCCACGGGCCCGATCAGCCAGTCGAGCAGGTCCACGTAGTGGCTGGCCTGGTTCATGAACGCCCCGCCGTCGAACTCCCAGGTGCCACGCCAGGCGGCGCTGTCGTAGTAGCTCTGGGGCCGGCTCCAGAACACGTTGACGTTGACCATGTACACCTTGCCGAACCGGCCCTTCTGCATGGCGCGCTTGACGAGCTGCAGGGTGGGGTTCCGGCGATTCTGCTTGACCACGAACAGGTGCACCCCGGCGGTGTCGCACGCCGCCACCATCGCCTTGCCATCCTGCCAGCGGGTCGCCATCGGCTTCTCCGTGACGACGTGGCGCCCGGCCTTGGCACAGGCGATCGCCTGGGCGGCATGCAGCCCGCTGGGCGTCGCGAGGATCACGGCATCCACTGCGGGCTCGTGCGCCAGCAGCGCCTCGAGCGAGTCGTACGCCCTCGCCCCGGTCGCTGCGGCCGCCGCCTGCAGCCGCTCCGGCGCGACATCGCACACGGCCACGAGTTCGGCTCGGTTGGCATGCGCCGCGATCGCCCCGATGTGATTGGCCGAGATGCGGCCGCAGCCGACGAGTCCGAAGCGAATGGGTCGCCCGGTGATGGGGCGGGCGCGGGACGGGATGACGAGCGACATGTCGACGGGGGCGGAGTGGGGTATTCCTCCCCGGAAAATAGCCGTCGCGGCGCCGTTTGGCTCGACCCGCGCCACCACCGCCCTGCCGCCATGGGCACGGCGCCCCGTCGGCGGCTGTTATCATCCATGTCGATGTGCACCCGCGCGCATCGCGTTGCCGAGCCGGAGGACCGATGAAGTTCCACACCTACACGAAGTACAACCCCGAGCTCGCGGACGCAGTGGACCTGCAGTCGCTGCTCGACGGCCTGTCGGATTTCCTGCTGCAGAGCGGCTTCGCCGAGTCGGGGGGCTACAACCCGTGGGGCAGCGACGAGGATCCGGCCGACAAGTCGCTCGAGGCGCTGAAGGAGGCCATCCTGAACGCGCTGATCGAGAGCGGACAGTTCACGCCCGAGATGCTCGAGGCACTGCGCGGTGACGGCAGCGAGGATGCCCAGGAGAAGCTGGCCGAGCTGCTCGACCAGATCGTGCAGCGGCTGATCTCGGAAGGCTTCATCAACACCGACGTGCCACCCAAGGCGATGGACTCGCACCAGCCGGTGACCGGCAAGGGCGGCCTCGCGCGCGCCGCCAGTCAGGATGTGCAGTTCAACCTGTCGCAGAAGGGCATCGACTTCCTCGGCTACAAGTCGCTGCGCAACATCCTCGGCAGCTTCGGCAAGAGCACCTTCGGCAGCCACGACACGCCCTACCTCGCCACCGGCATCGAGAGCGACGCGTGGAGCCGGCCGTACGAGTTCGGGGACGTGCTGAACCTCGATGTGAACGAGACGCTGAAGAACTCGATGATGCGTACCGGCTCGCTCGATGTGCCGATGGACCTCGAGTACGGCGACCTGATGGTGCGGCAGTCGGAATACCGCTCCAGCTGCGCCACGGTGCTCATGCTCGACACCTCGCATTCGATGATCCTCTACGGCGAGGACCGCTTCACGCCGGCCAAGAAGGTGGCGCTCGCCCTGACGCACCTGATCCGGACGCAGTTTCCGGGTGACACCATCCGCGTCGTGCTCTTCCACGACAGCGCGGAGGAGATCCCGCTGGCTGCGCTGGCGGGGGCGCAGGTGGGGCCGTACCACACCAACACCGCCGAGGGGCTCAAGCTGGCGCGTCGCATCCTGATGTCGCAGAAGAAGGACATGCGGCAGATCGTGATGATCACTGACGGCAAGCCGAGCGCGCTGACCATGCCCGACGGCCAGATCTACAAGAACAGCATGGGGCTGGACATGAACGTGATCGGACAGACGCTGAAGGAGGTGGCGGACTGCCGTCGGTCGGGGATCACCATCAATACGTTCATGCTCGCACGCGACTACGCCCTGGTGGAGTTCGTGAAGCGCGTGTCGGGCATCTCGCGCGGCAAGGCGTACTTCACCAACACGATGAGCCTCGGCCAGTTCGTCCTGATGGACTTCCTGCGCAAGAAGACGAAGCGCGTGAGCTGACCCGGCCGCGCGCCGCCACGAGGACCACGCCCGATTTCCGCCCGCGCCAGCCGTCGCAGGCCGTCACCCGCCGCACGTGTCAGCAGTGACGCGTTGCGGCGCTTTGGACGTCTGCTGCGTGCGTGGTACCGTCGCAACGCACGTGACCTGCCGTGGCGTCGGACCCGCGACCCCTACGCGATCCTCGTCTCGGAACTGATGCTGCAGCAGACGCAGGTGCTGCGCGTGGTGCCGCGCTGGCACGAATTCCTCGAGCGCTTCCCCACCCTGCACACGATCGCGGCGGCCAGCGTCAGCCAGGTGGAGGAGGCATGGGAGGGGCTGGGCTACTACGCCCGCGCACGCAACCTCCACCGCACGGCACGACTGGTCACGCGCGACGGCACCCATGCCACCGCGTCGCTGCCCGACACCGCGGAGGAACTCCGCACGCTGCCGGGCATCGGCCGCTACACCGCCGGCGCGGTGGCGAGCTTCGCGCATGGCGAGCGGACGCCGCTGGTAGATACGAACGTGGCCCGTGTGCTGCAGCGGGTGTTCCTGCCGAGGGCAAAGCGGAAGGTGGCCGCGACGGAACATGCGCTGTGGGAGCTTGCCGAGCGCTCGCTGCCGCGCGGCGCGACGGCGGTGTGGACGCACAATCAGGCTCTGATGGAGATCGGGGCGCTGGTGTGCACGGCGCGCGTGATGCACTGCCAGCGCTGCCCGGTGCGGAGCCTCTGCGGCACCTATGCCGCTGCCTCGGCGCGCCCCGTGCCGCGCTGACGGTTCAGCGGCTGCCCACCGGCGGTACCAGCTCATACACATCCCAGTCGGATGTGGAGGCCGCACGGCGATACCGCTCGCGCAGCAGGCGCGCCGCGTCGGGGAAGCCGTCGAGTGCCTGCGTCGCCAGAATCGGTGTCGCCGCCGTGAGCGCGGACGATGGCACCAGCCACCAGCGGGGTGGCGTGGCCCGCATCCCGGTCAGGAACCGGGCGCGATACCGCTCACGGAACGACGTTCCCGCACCGTCGTAGAGTGGACGGATTACTGCGAATTCGGTCGGCGACCGCAGCCCCGCCAGCCACTGCGGCGTCATGTGCATCGTCCACGTCAGGATGCGCGCCTTCCCTGGCTCGAGTGCCGCGAGACTGTCGACGATGCCGTACAGCGAACCGGGATAGCGGCCGTAGTAGCCGAACTCGTGCTGCTCGTAGCGCGCCATGCGCTCATCGCTGCCACGTGATCGCGCAAAGCGGAACAGCTGCTGCAGCGGCGCCAGCACGGCCACCGCCAGCGCCAGCATCACCGCCACACGCTGAAAGCGACGTGTGTTGCCGGCGTGATCCCCTGCCACCAGACTCGAACATCCCGCGTCGGCGAGGATCGCGTAGAACGGCAGCATCGGCAGCCAGTGATACAGCCACAGCTTGCCTTGCAGCAGCACCCCCGCCGCGGCACCAAGCCAGCCGATGGCGAGTGCTGCCAGCACCAGTCGCTGGTCACGCGGTGCGCTGATCACGCCGAACAGCGCGAGCGGCGCGACGAGTCCCCACGGCAGCGCCACCGAGCCGCGGAGCGCGGCCGGAATGCGGCTCAGCCAGGGTTCGCCGAGCCCGGAGTACACCTCGCGATTCCACTGCTGCAGCTCGCGAAAGCCATCGAGTCCATGCGTCGCGGACAGCAGGCCGACCAGCAGCGCAATCGCAGCGATGAGCCCAAGACAGGCAAGACCAACGCGTTGCGTTGTCGAGCGCGATGCCGCGGCCGGTCGCCGCACGGCCAGCAGCCCGACCACCACCACGTATCCGAGGTAGAATGGCTTCACCAGCGTGCACAGCCCCACCAGTGCACCGGCCGCCACCAGCGACACGCCACCGCCGGCGATCGCCAGCGCCGACGCTGCAATCAGCCACGCGCCAACCCAGCCGTCGGGCTGCGCGCTGTTCCAGTAGTCCAGCCCGCAGTACCAGGTGGCGTACAGCGCCATCGCGATACGGCCGTGACCCTGCCATCCCAGGTGGCGCGCAATTGAGCGGAGCGAGAGCAGCGTGACGCCGAGCATGGCCACGTCGAACAGCCGGATCGACCACGAGTTGCGACCCGTCAGGACCTGTGTCACGAGCGCCGGCAGCCACGCGCCCGGTCCCTTGGTATCCCACGCGTCGACGTACGGACGGCCCCCGCGGAGCGTCGTGTCGGCCATCCAGGCGAACACCCCCGCATCGCCGGACAGCGGCCATGACGCGGCCATCGCGGTCCACAGCGCGATCAGTGCGGCAACCGCGAACAGGAGCGGATCACGCCACCATGCGAGCGTCGGGGCCTGACTGGCTGGATGCATGCGGTGTGAGCGGCCCCGTGTGAAGTCGTGCCAGCGGCGTCAGCAGACCGCGAGATTGCGACGCGCGTGCGGTAAAGATAGTCACGCCCAGTGTGGTCGCCCGGGTGTCTCACACCCGCCGACGGCAGGCGGCGGGGCTCCAGCGCTCTCCGTTCCGGGGCACCGTGTCGCTCGACCGCGACCCGGGCGCCAGCTGCACGCGACGGGAATCAGCCGTGTCCGTCTGCGTCGCGGTACGATCCGTCCAGCACCCGCCGCCACCACGCCTCGTTCGACAGGAACCAGTCCACCGTCTCGCGAATGCCCTGCTCGAAGGTGTAGGCCGGCATGAATCCCAGCTCCGACTCGATCTTGCGGGAGTCGATCGCGTAACGCCGGTCGTGCCCCGGGCGATCGGTGACGAACGTGATCAGGTCGTGCGCCATCCCGCCGCTCGATGCCGGCGACGACGCGAACCGCGCCCGCAGCGCTGCGTCGCTGCGGATGCGCTCGTCCACCAAGGTGCAGATGAGACGCACGATGTCGATGTTCGCCCACTCGTTCCGCCCGCCGACGTTGTACACCTCGCCCACACGCCCGCGCCCGAGCACTGCGTCGATCGCCCGTGCGTGGTCCGTCACGAACAGCCAGTCGCGCACGTTCCTGCCATCGCCGTAGACCGGCAGCGGGCGACCCTCGAGAATGTTCACGATCACCAGCGGGATCAGCTTCTCGGGGAAGTGATACGGCCCGTAATTGTTCGAGCAGTTGGTGATCGTGACCGGCAACCCGAAGGTGTGATGGTACGCGCGCACGAGGTGATCCGATGCCGCCTTGCTCGCGGAGTACGGCGAGTTCGGCTGATACGGCGTGCTCTCGTGGAACGCCGGGTCGTCGGGGCCGAGTGAGCCGTACACCTCGTCGGTGGAGACGTGGTGAAAGCGCACGGCTCCAGGAACGGCCTGCTCCTGCAGCCACACCTGCCGCGCGGCCTTCAGCAGCTCGTGTGTGCCCACCACGTTCGTCGTCACGAAGGCGTCGGGTCCGGTGATCGAGCGGTCCACGTGCGATTCCGCCGCGAAGTGCACGATCGTGTCGAGCGCGTGCTCGCGCAGCAGCCGTGCCGCGAGGCCAGGCGTGCCGATGTCCCCGTGCACGAACGTGAACCGTGGATCGTGCTCGACATCGGCGAGGCTGGCACGGTTGCCGGCGTAGGTGAGTGCGTCGAGCACCACCAGCCGCCCATCGTCATGCGTGGCGAGCCAGTGCCGTACGAAGTTCGAGCCAATGAATCCGGCACCGCCGGTGACGAGCATCTCAGGCACTTGGCAGTTCCTCGAGCATCAGGCGAAGGGAGGTGCGCCAGTGCTGCGGCGTGACCGCGAGCTGGCGCTGCGTCTCGATGGTGTCGAGCACACTGTACGACGGCCTGACGGTTGGCGTCGGGTAGTCCACGGTGCGGATCGGCGTGACGCGAGTGCGGCGGCGCAGCAGCCCACTGCTCGCGCCCTCTTCCTCGATCGCCACGGCAAAGTCGTACCAGCTTGCCACACCGGCGTCGGTCCAGTGCAGGATGCCGTGTGCCGCGGGCACACCCGCCGCCGCCCACAGCACACCGGCCAGGGTGCGCGCCCATGTCGGGGTTCCGACCTGATCGCCCACCACGCGCACCTCGTCACGCTCGCGCATCAGCCGCAGCATCGTCGTGACGAAGTTCGCGCCATGGACGGAGTAGAGCCACGCGGTGCGCACCACCAGCGCCTGCGGGCCAAGCACGTCGAGCAGCGCCGCTTCACCATCACGCTTCGTGCGGCCATACACCGAGAGCGGTGCCGTCGCATCGTCGGGGCGCCAGGGGCGGCCTGTTCCGGTGCCGAACACGAAGTCCGTCGACACGTGCACCACCCGCGCACCGTGCCGTCGCGCCGACTCGGCGAGATGCCGCAGCCCGGTGGCATTCACGGCCGCCGCCCGCGCAGGATACGATTCGGCGCGATCCACGGCCGTGTACGCGGCCGCATTGATGATCACCGACGGCTGCGCGGCGCGCACGGCCTGCTCGACCGACGTCGCGTCGGTGATGTCCATCGCGTCGCGCGTGAGCGCGACGACGCGAACCTCGCGCGGTGCGCACCGCTGCAGTTCGAGACCAAGCTGGCCAGCCGCACCGGTGACGACCACCGTGCCCGTCATGGCAGCGTCTCGATCTCCGAGAGCGGGATCCCCGCCGCATCCTTCGGCGAGAGCAGCGGCGGCATCGACGCGTCGAGCGGCCACGAGACGCCGATCGCAGGATCGTTCCAGAGCAGCGCGCGTTCACTCTGCGGGTCGTACCGGTCCGTCACCTTGTAGCTGACGTCCGCCACCTCGGAACGCACCACGAATCCGTGTGCAAACCCGGCCGGCACCCAGAGCTGATGGTGATTCACGTCGGACAGCTCCGTCCCGCACCACTGGCCGAAGGTGGGCGACGAGCGACGCACGTCCACCACGACGTCCCACACCGTGCCAAGCGAGCAGCGCATCAGCTTGCCCTGTGTGTGCTGCAGCTGGTAGTGCAACCCGCGCAACGTCCCACGTCCCGATCGGCTGTGGTTGTCCTGGATGAAGGCGACATCCGCCACCTCGCGGCGGAACTGCTCGTCATTCCACGCCGTGACGAAGAATCCGCGGGCATCGGGAAACACACGCGGCTCCAGCCGGCACACGCCCGGCAGCGACAGCGCCGTCACCTTCACCGCGGGCCATCCTCGGCGAGCATGCTGCGCAGGTACTGACCGTACTGCGTCTTGAGCAGCGGTGCCGCCAGCCGCTCCACTTGCGCCGCGTCGATCCAGCCGCGGCGCCAGGCGATCTCCTCGGGGCAGGCCACCTTGAGCCCCTGACGCTGCTCGATCGTCTGGATGAACTGGCTGGCCTGCAGCAGTGACTCGTGCGACCCCGTGTCCAGCCACGCGGTACCACGGCCCAGCAGTTCCACGGTCAGCGCACCCGTCGTCAGGTAGGCGCGATTCACGTCGGTGATCTCGAGTTCACCGCGTGGCGATGGGCGGATCGTCGCGGCGATGTCGCACACCTGCGTGTCGTAGAAGTACAGCCCCGTCACGGCGTAGTTCGAGCGCGGCGCGGCCGGCTTCTCCTCGATGCCGACAGCACGTCCCGAGGCATCGAACTCCACCACGCCGTACGCCGTCGGATCGCTGACACGGTACCCGAACACTGTCGCACCGCTGGTGCGAACACTGGCACGCTGCAGTGCCAGCGAGAGATCCTGGCCGTAGAAGATGTTGTCACCCAGCACCAGGCAGCTTGGACGCCCATCCACGAACTCGCGACCGATGAGGAACGCCTGCGCCAGCCCGTCGGGTGACGGCTGCGCCGCGTACTGCAGCGACATGCCCCATTGCGAGCCGTCGCCGAGCAGTCGCTGGAACATCGCCTGCTCATGCGGCGTCGTGATGATCAGCACGTCCCGCACCTGCGCCAGCATGAGCGTGGTCAGCGGATAGTAGATCATCGGCTTGTCGTACACCGGCAGCAACTGCTTGCTGACGGCGTGCGTGATCGGGTAGAGCCGCGTCCCCGATCCGCCCGCAAGGATGATCCCGCACCGTTCGCGCGGTGCGGGTGTGCCACCGCCCGTCGTCATCGTGCGCCAGCGCCGAATCGCGCCGAGGCCTCCGGTTCGCGGCGCGGCGGCGCCAGGCGTGCCCCGCTCATTTGCGGAGGCTGTCCTTCGTCGCGCGCGGGAACTTGTTGGCGAGCGTATCGACGTACGGGCGCTCACCATGACCCACGTAGATCTGGCGCGGGCGTGCGATCTTCTGCTCCTTGTCGTCCAGCATCTCCTCCCACTGCGCCAGCCATCCGGCCGTGCGCGCCACGGCGAACAGCACGGTGAAGAAGTCCGACGGGAACGCCATCGAGCGGTAGATCAGCCCCGTGTAGAAGTCCACGTTCGGGTACAACTTGCGCTGGATGAAATAGTCATCCGAGAGTGCGATCCGCTCCAGCTCCAGCGCGATCTCGAGATCCTTGTCGATGCCGATCTGCGCGAACACCTGGTCCGCCAGCTTCTTCACGATGCGAGCGCGCGGGTCGTAGTTCTTGTACACGCGATGACCGAAGCCCATCAGCTTGGGCCCACCCTTCCCGCTCTTCACCGACTCGATGAATGCCGGTACGTGCTTCGGGTCGCCGATCTCCTTGATCATGCGCAGCACCTGCTCGTTCGCGCCGCCATGGAGGGGGCCGAACAGCGCCGCAATCCCTGCCGAGACGGCACTGAACGGGTCCACGTGACTCGAGCCGACCGCCCGCACCGCGTTCGTCGAGCAGTTCTGCTCGTGGTCCGCATGCAGGATGAACAGCACCTCGAGGGCACGGCTGAACACGGGATTCGCCTCGTAGCGCGGCTCGCTCATGCGCGCCACCATCGAGAGGAAGTTCTCACCGTAGTTGAGCTTGTTGTCCGGGTAGATGATCGGCAGCCCCTTCACGTGCCGGTACGCGAACGCCGCCAGCGTCGGGAGCTTCGCCAGCAGGCGAATCACCGAGATGTAGCGTTCCTTCGGATCGAAGACGTTGTGTGCCGACGGATAGAAGCTGGACAGCGCCGCCACCGAGGAGCAGAGCATCGACATCGGGTGCGCGTCATACCGGAAGCCCTCGAGGAACTTGCGGATGTTCTCGTGCACGTAGGTGTGGAAGGTGATGTCGTGCACCCACACGTCGTACTGCGGCTGGGTCGGCAGCTCACCATGGCGCAGCAGGTACGCCACCTCGAGAAACGTCGCCTTCTCGGCGAGCTGCTCGATCGGGTAGCCGCGATAGCGCAGGATGCCCTTGTCACCGTCGATGAACGTGATCGCGCTCTTGCAGCTCGCGGTGTTCATGAAGGCCGGGTCATAGCTGAGCAGGCCGAACTCGCCCGGCTCGCCGCGCTTGACCTGCTTCAGGTCGGCGGCCCTGACGTACGTGTCGCCCTCCGGGCCCTCGGTGGTAATCTGCGCGCTGTAGGCACTGCCGGTGCGGCTGTCACGAAGCTCGAGGGTGTCACCGGCCGTCGTCTCGCTCATCCTGCGGATCTCCACACCGAAAGGTTGTGCGCCCGGCGGATACCGGGCGCCTTGCGTGCCGTGCCACCACCGCTCCGAACAGCACTGCTCCGAAGATCACTGCTCCGAACACAACGGCCGCGCCCGCCACAGCGGATCTCGGCACGGCCCACCGCTCGTTCCATCCAGAACTTAATCGCGACGCACACCCCGACCCGCGCGCCAGCTCATGGCACCCGACGTGCGAACGATTGTCGCGCACTCAGGTTCGCGGCATCTTGCCCGGTCCGGTGACGCAGCACGCCGTTCGCCCGTCCTCCGTGACGGGTTCGCTCGCCTGCCGTCGTCGGGGTGCCGTTTCGCCGACTCGTTGCCTCCATTCGGGATACTGATTCGTCATGTGCGGGATTGCTGGTTTCCTCGGTGCGCCGCCGGTCGGCAGCCCAGCGTCATCCGTCAGGCTGATGACCGACGCCATCGCGCACCGCGGACCGGATGCCGACGGCGCCTGGTGTGACGACGACGCCGGCATCGCGCTCGGCCACCGCCGCCTGTCGATCATCGACCTCTCGCCATTCGGCGCCCAGCCCATGCCGTCGGCCAGCGGCCGCTACGTCGTCGCATTCAACGGCGAGGCGTACAACTACGCGCCGATCCGCGCCGAACTCGAGGCGGGCGGATATCCGTTTCGCGGGCACAGCGACACCGAAGTCCTCCTCGCCGCCTTCGACCGATGGGGAATCGAGGCCAGCGTCCCGCGCTTCGCCGGCATGTTCGCGCTGGCCGTGTGGGATCGGCAGGAGCGGAGCCTCTGGCTGGTCCGCGACCGCCTTGGCGAAAAGCCGCTGTTCTTCGGCAAGGTCGGCGGCACATGGCTCTTCGGCTCGGAACTCAAGGCGCTCCGGGCCTTCCCGGGGTTCTCCGCGTCGCTGGACATCGGCGCTGTTTCCCAATTCCTGAGACACGGCTACATCCAGGCGCCTGCCTCGATCTACCGTGACATCAGCAAGGTCCGCCCCGGCACGATGGTCGAGATTCGCGCCGGGCGGGCCCCGCGTGAGGTGATCTACTGGTCGGCTGAAGCCGCGGCACGGGCCGGGATCGCCAACCCACTCGCCGGCGGCCCGGACGAGATCGCCTCTGCGCTCGAGTCCGTTCTCAGCCCCGTCGTTCGCGACGAGATGATGGCCGACGTGCCACTCGGCGCCTTCCTCTCGGGTGGCATCGACTCGTCGCTGATCGTGGCGCTGATGCAGGAACACTCGTCGCGGCCGGTCCGCACCTTCACCATCGGTTTCGACGACCCGCGCTTCAACGAGGCCGGATTCGCGAAGGAGGTCGCCGCACACCTCGGCACGGAGCATACCGAGCTCATCGTGAGCGGGGACGACGCGATGGAGTTCGTCACGCGGCTCCCCGAGATCTACGATGAGCCGATGGCCGACTCGTCCCAGCTCCCCACGCTGCTCGTCTCGCGCATGACCCGCCAGCACGTCACCGTCGCCCTCTCCGGCGATGGCGGCGACGAGCTCTTCGGTGGGTACAGTTGGTATCGCAGTCAGGGCACCGGCGACAGCCTGGCCAGCGCGCCCGCCGCCATGCGCCGCGTGGTGGGCTCCGTGCTCCGCAGCATTCCCGATCCGCCACCGGATTTCATCGCACGGGCCATCGCCGGCGGTGCCGGCGCGCGCCCCGCCAACGCGCTCACACGACTGGGCGAAACGCTCGGCGCCACCAGCGCCTACGCCGCCTATCTCACCACCAACGCCCACACCGTCGCCCCCGCCGACCTGCTTCTGGCCGAATACCGCGCACGCGGTGGCTCCGGCGCGCTGCAGGGTCCCTGGCTCGGCGATGACCGTGGGTTCGCGTCACGGATGCTCTTCGATGCCGTCAGTTACATGCCGGACGACATCCTCGTGAAGGTGGACCGGGCCGCGATGGCGTTCAGCCTCGAGACGCGCGCACCGCTGCTCGACCATCGCGTCTTCGAATTCGCCTGGCGGGTCCCGTTCGAGGCGAAGGTGATCGACGGTGTCGGGAAGCAACCGCTGCGCAACCTCCTCTACCGGAAGGTGCCGCGCGAGCTGATCGAGCGGCCCAAGCGCGGCTTCGCCGTGCCCCTCGCGGCCTGGCTGCGCGGGCCGCTGCGGCCGTGGGCGGAGGACCTGCTCGCGCCGCAATCGATCGCCGACTCGCATCTGCTCGACGTGTCGCGTGTGCGGCGACTCTGGTCACAGCATACCGGCGGGCTCGCCGACCACGCCACCCGACTCTGGTCGGTGTTGTCGCTGCTGGCGTTCCTCCGTGCGCAGTCCGCGCCGGTTGCCCGTGCCCGCTCGGCCTGAGCCGCGCGCACTGCAGTGCACGGCGCGCGACGGTCGCTGTGGTGTATCCAGCAGGTGTGGTGACTCGTCTTCGAGTGCGCCATCTGTCCGCTGGTGCGCGCCGCTGCCTGCGGGCGTCGTCATTCGCCACACGCTGTCAGGACGTTCGAGACGTCCCGCCCTGCGCCTGATCGCAGCCCATTTGATCGAGCGGAGCGCCGCCGAACATTAGGCGCGTGTGACGGGCTGGGCCGGGCGAGGATCGTTTAGCTTGCATGCGGCGCGGGCACGTCACGCCCTCGCGCACCATCACTTGATCACCGGAGTTCGTGCAGGATGTGTGGTTTTGTCGGTTTTCTGTCCATGCCCGGCCAGCAGCCGCCCGACGCGCGCTGGCTCGAGCGCATGAGCGACATCATCGCGCATCGCGGCCCGGATGACAGTGGGACCTACGTCGACGGACCGGTCGGACTCGGGTTCCGCCGTCTCTCCATTCTCGACCTGTCGCCGGCGGGCCACCAGCCGATGGTGTCACCGGATGGCGCGCAGGCGATGGTCTTCAACGGCGAGATCTTCAACTACGTCGAGCTGCGGCAGGAGCTGGCCGGGCTGGGTCATCAGTTCAGTTCGTCCGGCGACTCCGCCGTCCTGATGGCGGCCTATCGGCAGTGGGGCCTGCGTTGCGTCGATCGCCTCGTGGGCATGTTCGCGTTCTGCATCTACGATCGGGCCCGCGGCGTGATCATGCTCGCGCGCGATCGTTTTGGCGTGAAGCCGCTCTACCTGCTGCGCACGCGACGCGGCATCGTCTTCGGCTCCGAGCTCAAGGCGATCCGAGCCTCGGGCCTGTGGGACGGGCGCCTGAACGAGGCTCGTTTTGCCTCGTTGCTGGTGCATCAGCGCGCAGACGTGCTTGCCGAGACCGAGGAGACATTCCTCGCCGGCGTGGTGCAGCTTCCGGCCGCACACACGCTCGAGATCACGCTGGACGGCGTCGAGACGCAGCGGCGGTACTGGTCGCTGCCCGATCGGACAGAACCAGCACCAGCCGATCCCGTGGCCGAGTTCGGGCGCCTGTTCGATGACTCGATGCGGCTCCGCATGCGGGCCGATGTCCCCGTCGGCGTGATGCTGTCGGGGGGCATGGACTCGAGCAGCATTGCCTGCGCGATGGCGGAGATCGTTGGTGATCCCGCCACGCGGCCCGAGCCGCTGCACGCCTTCTGCTACGAGTCGGAGGAGTTCGACGAGTCGCAGCAACTCGCCGACACCGTGGCCCGGACCGGCGTCGAGGTGCACCGGTATCGACCGGATCCGGCTGATGTCTGGGCCGAGATGCCGCGCGCGATCTGGCACCACGACGAACCGGTCCACAGCGCCAGCGCGCTGCTGGGCTTCGGCCTCTACCGCATCGCCGCCGATCATGGCATCCGCGTCGTGCTGGGCGGTCAGGGTGCGGATGAGACGATCGGTGGATACGGCTACCTGTTTGACCACCTGCTCGTGACGCACGCGGCGGCGGGTCGTGTGGACCGCCTCTGGTCTGATTCCGGCGCGCTGGCTGCGGGCGGCACGACGACGCGCGGCGCCATTCTCGCCGGAACGGTGCGGCGCCTGCGCGCGCACCTGCTCGCCAACAACGCCGCCTACCGTCGCGTGGCGGCGGGCCGCCGTCTCGCCGAGGCGCCGGGCTGGCAGTACGTGAGTGCAACGTTCGGCGCCCATGCCACGGCTGGTGCCGACGCAGCGGGGCCGCAGGACCTGCAGAGCAAGCTGATTGCCGCGGCAACCAACGCCCCGCTCCCATGCTACCTGCGCATCGAGGATCGCAACTCCGCCGCACACTCGGTCGAGGCGCGCGTGCCGTTCCTCGATCATCGGCTGGCGGAATTCTGCGTGGCGCTGCCGCCCCAGTGGAAGATGCGCGATGGCTGGAACAAGTACGTGCTGCGCGAGGCGATGCGCGGACGGATTCCGGAGTCGGTCCGGGCGCGCCGCATCAAGTTCGGATTCCCGACGTCGGTGCACAAATGGTTTTCCGGCACGCTCGCCGCGACCGCACGCGCACTCATCCTCGACGGTCCGCTGCGTGACACCGGATGGTTCCAGATGGACCGGCTCGAGGCCGCACTGGACCGCAATGCGCGGGGCGAGCGCGACCACTCCACCCTGCTCTTCAACGCCACCCAACTCACGCACTGGCTCACGCTGCATCAGTCGGGCTGGCAACGCCCCTGACATGGCCCCGCCTCGCACCAGTCCGGCCGACGAAGTGAGGGTCGTGACCAGACTGCCGCACGACGAGTCCGCGAGTGTGTCGACGCCGTCTGACCTTTCCGGCTCCCGAGTGTCCTGCGTGTCCTGCATGTCATGCTGAAGCGACTGCAGGGCCTCGCCGGCGATTCGCTCGTCTACGGCCTCGCGGGCATCTTCACGCGGTTCGTCTCCGTCTGGCTGACGCCGATCTACACACGGCTGCTGACACAGGACGACTACGGGTCGCTCAGCCTGATCAATGTCACGATCGCCCTCGTGCAGGCGACCGCCACGCTTGCCCTCGACGCGGCGGCCATCCGCTGGTTCTACGACGCCACCAGCGACGACGAACGACGGAAGCCCTTCGCGACCTGGGCCTGCGCGCATCTGGCGTCAGCATCGGTCGGCGCGGCGCTGCTCGTGCTGTTCGCCGTCCCCGTCTCACGCCTGCTGACGAAGACGGACGCGCTCGCACCGCTGATTCGGATCGCGGCAATGACGCTCCCGCTGAGTGTGAGCACGTCCGTTGCCCTCACCTGGATGCGCGTCCATCGCCGCGCGTGGCCGACGGTCGCCGTCTCGACGGGCACCGCGTTGCTGCAGATCGGGATGACGTTCCTGCTCGTCGTGACGTTCCGGGGAGGGCTGCGCGGAATCCTCATCGCGCAGGTTGTGGCGGCGGCGATCGGGACGATCGTCGCGGTGGTGCTGGCACGCAGCGCGATGACGCCGCGCCTCTTCGATGGCCGCCTCCTGCGGGTGATGCTCGCGTACGGGGCGCCACTCGTGCCGGCGGGCATCGCCGCATGGGTCGTCAGCTCGATCGACCGGTTTTTCGTGCAGCGGTTCGTATCGACCGCCGAGGTGGGCATCTTCAGCATCGGCATGTCGATCGCCTCGCTCATGACACTGGTGGTCTGGGCATTCCAGCAGGCATGGTCGCCCTTCGCGCTCCAGATCCATCGCGAAGAAGATGCAAACGCCACATTCGCCAGCGTCTTTCTTGCCTACACTGCGCTTGGCGCCTTCGCGGTGACAGGGCTGGCGCTCTTCGCCCCTCTCGCCATTCGGCTGCTCGCGACGCCCGCCTACGACCGCGCCAGCCTCGTCGTCGGGACGCTTGCGATGAGTTTCGTACTGACAGGCGTGAGCTCGGTGACCACGATCGGGTACATCATCGCTCGAACGTCGGGACCGACGGCGATCGCGGTCGGGGTGTCGGCCGTGGTCACGATCGCGCTGAATGCCGTCCTGGTACCATCGTTCGGCATCGTCGGATCAGCCGTTGCCACCCTGGTGGGCCAGGCGGTCCAACCGGCGATCCTGATGCGCGGCGCGCGGCGGGCGCACCACATCCCGTTTCCATGGCTCCGCGGTTCGGCGATCCTCGGCTGGGCGATGGTCCTCGTCGTTGCCGGCGAGACGGTCCTGCCGTTGCCGCTCACGTTCGGTGGTGCAGCCCTCCGCACGCTCCTGCTGGGGAGTGTGGTCGTCGTCGCGGCGAGCCTCTCCGGGATCCGGCCAGCGGCGCTGCGTGAGCGCCTCGCCCGAGCGCGTGCGTCCTGAGTGCCGCGCCGCAGCGCCGCCCCAGCAGCGGGCGCGGCAGCGACGCGGTGCAACATTGCCGGCTGTATGGGCAACATGTCCGTCGACAGGCCAGCGATGCCGCGTGCCGCGCATGCGCGTCAGCCAGGCCCGGCGGGGGGTGCGGCTTGCGAGGATACCGGCGAATTTATACTTCGCTGGAGCCACACATCTGGCATCAGTGATTCGCGGCGGACAGCCTGCGCGCCACCCGACCTTCCCGAGACCGACACGAGACGACCTCCCGACGTTCCCGGTGCGTGCAGTGACGAGGCACGGACGGTTTTCGTCAAGCGAATGACCTCACCCCTGCCCGCGATCGACGTCCCTGCAGGCGCACCGCTTCCCGGCGCCGGGTCCATGATCGCCCAGGTCACGGTCACCACTGCACGCACCGCCGTGACGAACCAGTTCTCATCCAACACCGCGCTCCCTGTGAGCGTGCGGACTTTCATATGATTCCTGCTCCGCTTCGTCGTATGCTTCACCGCCTGATTGGGCGCGAGACGCCGTTGACCGCAGCGGCTCGCGAGGAAATGGCTCGTGACGCCCGAGGCTTGGGCGCCGAGGCACCGTCGTCAGGCGCGGTCGTCGAGGCGACGCTACGGTGGCTCTCCGCCGCACAGGACCGCTCGCGCAGCGCAGACGGTGGCTTCGCGCGCGACTACAGCCTGATGACGGGGTGGTCCACGTCATATCCCGAGACCTCGGGTTACATCGTTCCCACGATGATCGAGGCGAGCACGCGAACCGGCGACCCGGAGTACGCCGCGCGCGCCCGTCGCTGCCTGGACTGGCTGGTGTCGATCCAGTTTCCCGAGGGAGGCTTTCAGGGCGGCACGATCGGAGCAACCCCGGTCGTCCCCGTCACCTTCAACACGGGACAGATCCTCCTCGGCCTCTCGGCAGGTGCCGTCGCCTGGGGCGAGCCGTACACCGAGCCGATGCACCGCGCCGCGCGTTGGCTCGTCGACACGATGGACGCCGACGGCTGCTGGCGTCGCTTTGCCACGCCATTTGCCGCGTATGGTGAGAAGGCCTACGAGACGCATGTCAGCTGGGGGCTGATCGAGGCCGCACGTGCGGCCGGACCCTCGCCCGCGGCGACGGCATACGCCGACGCTGCGCTCGGAAACGCACGGTGGGCGATGTCGCATCAGGCGCCAAATGGCTGGTTCGACCGCAATTGCCTCAACAAGCCCGAGACACCACTCACGCACACGATCGGCTATGTGCTGCGAGGCCTCGTCGAAATCCATGCGCTCACCGGCGATCCG
This sequence comes from Gemmatimonadaceae bacterium, assembly GCA_031409715.1. GTDB lineage: Bacteria > Gemmatimonadota > Gemmatimonadetes > Gemmatimonadales > Gemmatimonadaceae > JACMLX01. Next base: position 36,843 of record JANNXU010000044.1, read on the forward strand.
GGTGTCCGCGCCTCCTGTGAGCGCACCGCCGACGCCATCGTCCGCATCACTGGGCCGGACGGACGGCTCGCCGGGCGGCTCGACCGCGAGTGGAATGCCGCCGTGAACTACGTCTGCCTCACCGGCAGCGCGCAGATCGCGCATGCGCTGCTGCGCCTGGACGAGCTGGGTCCACCGCGCGCGGACTACCGTGCCACCGCCGCGCGGCTGCTGCACTACGTCCGCCGCGCGGTCGCGACAGACGGTCCCGAGGCCACCCGTGGCGCCGTCAAGGGTTCGTTCCCCGTCGATGGCGAATATGGGCAGTTCCAGTACTTGAACTGGGGCGCCAAGTTCCTCGTCGATGCCTGCTGGGCCGAGCAGGCGGCGAGCATTCGAGCGGGCGTGTGAGCGCGGCGATCCGCCCCGCCCTCTCGATCGTCGAGGACGTTTCCGACTCGCTCCTCACGCGCCTCTCCGCCTGTCGTCCAGGCTCCCCGTTTCTGACGCCCGAGTATGCCGCAGCGCGGCGCGCGCTCGGCGACCGGGTGATCGCCTTCGTCGATGGCGACGCTGCCGCACCGCGTGACGGCGCGCTGGGATTTTTGCGGGGCAGGACGTGGCGCTCCACCCTCGAGATCACCTCCGTCTGCGTCGCCAGCGAGATGGATGCCTTCTGGCGCGGCGTGCTCGCCTGGTGTCAGTCGAACCGTGTGGCACTCGTGGAGCTCAGCTCGTTCGCGTCCGATGGTGCCGTGCTCCCCGCGTGGCCAGGGCTCCGCTCGCAGTCAGCGCGCTGCGAGTGGCTCCTCGATCTTGCGTCGCGTCCCGCTGCGCCTCCGTCGAGCAATCACCGCCGCAACCTCGCGAAGGCCCGGAAAGCCGGTGTGAGCTTCGAGCGTGGCGGTGGGCGTGAGGCGCTCGACGTGCACCTTGCCCTCATGATCGCATCGACCGAGCGGCGCGAGGCGCGTGGGGAATCGGTGGGGCACGCCGATGCGATGATGGCGCGTGAGCTCGGCGCCCTGCTGGACGCGGGGTGTGCTGAAATCGTCCGCGCGGTCCAGGACGGCACGGTGCTCTCCTCGCTGCTGCTGTTGCATGCACCGCACGCGAGCTACTACCAGTCTGCGGGCACCTCGCCGACAGGCATGGAGCTCGGATCATCGGTGTTTCTCGTGCAGTCGACGATCGAGGCGTTGGCGGCTGACGGGCGCCGCTGGTTCAACCTCGCCGGCGCCGGCGACGAAAATCCGGGTCTGCAGCGATTCAAGGCAGGGTTCGGCGCCGTGCGTCGTGACCTGGTTGCCGCAGTGCACGACGTGCGTCCCGTCGCGCTCCGCAAGCTGCGCACGACGGCGCTGCTGGTGCGCTCACCTCGGACGCTGGTGCGCATGCTCGTGGCAATCGACACCTTGGTCGTCCACGCCATCGACCCGGCCCGCCGCGCCACGGACCCGATCGATGGGGAACTGCGCGCGCTCGACGATGTGGCGCTGCGTGAGCTTGCGGCACGGACCCCCGAGTTCAGCGTCCAATGGACGCGCCGGGAACAGAGCGGCTTCAACGCAGCCTTCGCGTACCTCGAGCAGGGCGAGGTGCAGCACGTGGCATGGCTCATCGAATCGCGGGACGACGCCAGGCAACGCGAACGAAACGTCTCGCTCCGACCTGGCGAGGCGGAGATCACGCACTGCGTGACGCCGGTGTCGGCACGAGGCCGCGGCGTCTACCCGAGGGTGATCGGGCTGCTGCTCGCCGAGGCCGAGCGGCGCGGCCTCCGGCGGGTGTTCATGATCACGAACATCACCAACACGGCATCGCGCCGCGGAATTGAGAAAGCAGGGCTGCCGCGCGTGGGGACGATCCGCATCGTCACACTCTTCTCCGGGCTCGTGCGCCTGCGACTTCGAGGTCACCGATTGCCATGGCGGTAATGACGACGGCGCTGATCCTGCTGCAGTCGGCGACGGATGCGTCTGCCGCGCTGCGGTACCAGACTCCGTACGCCGCTCCCGTGCTCCGGACACGTCCAGCGTGCCAGGGTCGCGACCCTCGCGCGGCGCATGGGTAAGGCCGCACCGCGAGGTGCAGTCGGTGCGTGCGCGCCCTCGCGGTGCCCCGCCGCGTCCGGTATCCTTGGATCTGTCATCCGCAACGCCGTCACGCACCGTGACGCCGCCGCAGGTCGGGAAGTCTGCGTTTCGACCGCAGTCATTTCCGCTTCCACGCCACGAGGGCGCCCGTCGTGCGCGCGCATTCGCAGACGAACACCGACATGCCCCCTGCCGTGACCGACGGAGTCGCGGCGCCGGACACCGCGGTCAGCACCGCGACCCCACCATCGCTCGGAACCGTCTTGCTCGTCTCCGCGGCGTTCCCACCGTGGACCGCAGTGGGCGCCGCACGCTGGGAAGGCTTTGCGCCGTACCTGAACGCCGCGGGCCGGTCGCTCTGCGTGCTGTTCGAGGAGCCACAGCCGGGTGCGCCGGTCGATTCGGCCCGGGTCGCGCGACTCGGCAGTGGCGTGACGACGCATGCCGTCGTGCGCCGCTCCCCCGCATGGCGCAGCCCGGTGCTGCGCGCCGCTGCGCTCATCGGCGGCAACACACCCAGCGTCGGTGCCAGTGAGCAGGTCCTCGTCACCGACGTCCAGGCCGCGGGCGACGCCGTCGGTGGTCGCCAGACCGTGCATCCGCGCGTCTACTTCGGCGCTGCGGTCGAGGCGTCACGGTCACGGAACTGGATCCGCGACGTCGTCGCGGCCAGTGAGACGCTGCCTGAGGTCGCGCAGGCGACCGTGGTCGTCTCATCCGGGCCGCCGCACGACGCACACGTCGCCGCGTCGAACATCGCCGCCCGCCGTGGCCTGCCGCATGTGCTCGACCTGCGAGACCCGTGGGTCGACAATCCCGGGACCTCCCGCATCGGCGACGCGATCTTCGGCAGCCCCACCAATGCCCGGGCCGAACGCCGCGTGATGCTGGCCGCCGCGGCGCTGATCACGAACACGCCGTCAGCCGCCGCCGCTCTGGTCGCACGATACCCGGAGCTTGCCGGCCGCGTGCACACGGTGCTGAACGGCAGTGACCGCGCCCCGGAGCCCCCACGCGTGCTGCCCGCCGACGCGCCATACGTCATCGTCCACACGGGCAACCTCTACCTCGATCGCGACCCGCGCCCGTTCCTGCGCGCCGTCTCGGCCGTGCGCGCCAGGCTCGGCGAACGCGCCGCCCGACTTCGCGTGGTCTTCATGGGGCACCCCGCCTCCATCGAGGGACGCCTGCTCGGCGAGTGGGCCCGCGACTTCGGGCTCGATGGCTGCTTCGAGGAACGCCCCTTCGGCACCCGCGCCGAGGCCACCGCACTGATGGACGCGGCGTCGATGCTCGTCGCGTTCCAGGGCGCGACACCCACGCAGGTGCCGGCGAAGATCTTCGACTACGTCAGCAACGCCGCCGCGATCCTCGCACTCACCGACCCGCGCACGGCCACCGCCGCCGTGCTCGAGGGCACCACCGCCCTCGTCGCCCCGATCGACGACATCGACGCCATCGCCACGCACATCGAGCACGCGTTCACCCAGGCCGCCGCGGGCGTGCCGATCGTCGCCGTCGATGCCGACGGCCGCTTCGCACGCGCCACGCAGGCCGCAGTGCTGGAACGGATCCTCACGTCGATCTCGCCGCGCTGATATCCGGTGCGAAAACGGGGCGCGGTATCGCAGTGTATCGCGAGCCCGCGCCCCGTTCACACGTCGCCCTGCCGGCCCGTCAGCTCCGGCTTCCCACGAGCCCATGCTGCAGCGCCAGGATCACGCGCTCACCCGCCTTGCCATCCCACCCTTCCGGGATGCGATGCGCGGCGCTGCGCGTGCTCGCGCGCACCAGCGCCGGCAGTGCCGAAGGCGACGCCACGAGGCGGTTCGTGCCCTCGGTCACCGTGATCGGCCGCTCCGTGTTCGGCCGCAGCGTGAGGCAAGGAATGCCAAGCGCGGTCGTCTCCTCCTGCACACCACCGGAGTCGGTGATCACCACGTGCGCATGCGTCATCAGCCCCAGCATCGCCTCGTACGAGACGGGGTCCTGCATGACGATCGCGCCCGTGTCGAGCCCGAACGATGCGAGCTTGGCCCGCGTGCGGGGATGCGCCGGGAACACCACCCGCCGCTCCTCTGCCACCTCGCGCAACGCGCCGATGATCCCCGTCAGCCGTTCCGCGTCGTCGACGTTCGACGGGCGGTGCAACGTCACCAGCACCGAGCCGTCGTCGGGCCACTGCCCGTGCGCGTCGGGCGCGATCCGCTCGCGCTCCAGCGTGAACATGAGCGAGTCCACCATCACGTTGCCCACGAAGCCCACCTGACTGTCCGGCACGCCCTCGGCGCGCAGTGTCACGTTGGCATCGAGCGACGGCGTGAGCAGCAGGTCGGCCAGGCGGTCGGTGACGATGCGGTTGATCTCCTCCGGCATCGTGCGATCGTTGCTGCGCAGCCCCGCCTCGACGTGCGCGATGCGCAGGCCAAGCTTCGCCGCCACCAGCGCCGCCGCGACGGTCGAGTTCACGTCACCGTAGACCACCACCCAGTCCGGTTGCTCGGCGATCAGCACCGGTTCGATGCGCTCCATGATGCGCGCCGTCTGCACGGCGTGGCTGGCGCTGCCCACGGTCAGGTTGTGCTCCGGCACCGGAATGCCGAGCGACGCGAAGAAGCCTTCCGACATCACCTCGTCGTAGTGCTGACCGGTGTGCACGATGACCTGGGTCACGCCATGCCGCACACCGGCGCGGTAGACGGGGGCAAGCTTCGGGAAGTTCGGCCGCGCGCCGACGACGTGCAGAAGTTTCATAGCGAGCGTTGGGGCACACGAGAGTGGAGCAGCCGGTCACCCATGACGACGCGGGGCAGGATGCGGAAAGGCAGGACTGGCCGCGGAGCGCGACGGTGGCCGTCGGCTCCGGTGCGCGCGCCGTCGTCGTGTCAGAACGTGGTGTGGCGCGGAAGGTCGAGCTCGAACTGAAAGACGCTGCCGCCCCCAGGAGGGCACTCCACCAGCAGCTCGCTTCCCATCGCACGCACCACGTTCTGGCAGATGGACAACCCAAGGCCGGCGCTCGAGAAGATGTACTCGCCGGGCTTGAGCCGCCGCCGGAAGGCGTCGAACAGCGTACCCATCACCGAGTCGGGAATCCCCCGTCCGGTGTCACGCACCTCGAACCGCACCCGCGACGCAGACAACGCCGTCGCCGACACGGAGACCTGACCGACCTGCGTGAACTTGACGGCATTCGTCACGAGGTTGAGCAGCACGCGCTGGACGGCATGCGCATGACCCATCCGCGCCTCGATCACCTGCGTGTCGAACCGGAGTATCAGGCCGCGCTCCTCCGCCATCGGCCGCACGAGGTCCTGCACCTGCTGGAAGACGCCGAGCAGGGTGAATGGTATCGGCTCCTGCTGGACGAGCCGCTCGCCACCGCGCGCGAGATCCATCACGTCACTGGCCATCGTGCTCAAGCCGAGCGCGGCGCCGTAGATCAGGCCGAGCTGCCGCTCCTGCATCGATGTCACGGCGCCGCTGCTGCCACGGCGGATCTGCTCGGCGAGGAAGAGGATCGAGCCGAGCGGAGAGCGCATGTCGTGCGCCACGTCGACGATCAGCGAGAGGCCATCCATGCCGCTCAACTTCGAGGCGAACCGCTGCGCGGCATCGCTGTCGAGCGTCGTGGACAGCGTCTCGAGCGCCGTCAGGATCCGCACGGCGTCGCCGCTCGCCAGCGCGCCGTTTTCTGCCTGCGCCAGCAGTGAGCGGCGCATCGCCGCGATGAGGCGGCCACTCGGCAGTGCCGGTGCGAAGGCGAAGCGCGGGCTCCCCGCGATTCCATGCAACCGCTGCTCGACCGCGGCGGACAGCAGCGAGGCGCCGGCGCGCAGTTCCGCCGCCGGCCAGCCGCCATCCTGCGCCATGGCGAGCTCGTCGGCCGCCGCATCCGATGCGATCGCGAGTGCATGGCGCCACGTGGCACCAGCATCCGTCGCCGGCTTTGCCCCCGTCTCGAGCGTGAGACGGGTGCGTCGGTCGCGCGCGGATTCACTCACGCGAGCGAACCCGAGTACTCGTCACGACGGAGTTCATGCTTTTCCATCAGACGATAGAGCGTCGTGCGGTCGATGCCGGCCATGCGTGCCGCCCGCGACATGTTGCCGCCGGCACGCGACGCCAGCCGCGTCAGGTATTCCTTCTCGAAGTGCGCCACCAGCTTGTCCTTCGCCACGTGATAGGGATCGTTCATGTAGCTGCCGCCGAAGGTGGTGGACTCGGACGGGGCCCCCGCCTGTGTCTCCATGTTGTCGTCGTACACCGGGAAGTCGGTGCCGATGAGCGCCTTGCCCGGATCGGCGACCACCGCGGTGTGCTCGATCATGTTCTGCAGTTCGCGCACGTTGCCGCGCCAGGGCCGGGTGCGCAGGAAGTCCATCGCATCCTCGCTGAACGTCGGCGCCGGCTCACCGGGCTGACGGTGGCGCTCCCAGAAGTGCTGCAGGAAGTGCGCGGCCAGCACCGAGATGTCCTCGGGACGCTGCCGGAGGGGGGGCAACCGGATCGGCACCACGCGCAGCCGGTAGTACAGGTCCTCGCGCAGCCGGCCCTGGGCCACCGCCTCCTGCGGGTCGCGGTTCATCGCGCTGATGAAGCGCACGTCCACCACCGCATCCTGCTGCTCGCTGCCGACGCGCCGGACCACACCATCCTGCAGCACGCGCAGGAGCTTGGCCTGCAGCGGCATCGACATCTCCGTCAGCTCGTCGAGGAACAGCGTGCCGCCGTTCGCGACCTCGAGCAGACCCGCCTTGTCGCGGTCGGCACCGGTGAACGCCCCTTTCTTGTGGCCGAACATCTCGCTTTCCAGCAGCTGCTCAGGCAGCGCCGCGCAGTTCACGGCCACCAGCTTGCGCCCGGCCCGACGACTGTGGCTGTGGATGAACTGGGCGATCAGCTCCTTGCCGGTGCCGCTCTCGCCGCTGATCAGCACCGAGGCATCGGTGCCGGCAACCTTCCGTGACAGGTCGAGCGCGCGGCGAAACGCGGGTGACTGACCGAGCAGCGTGATGCGGTCGCCGGTGTGGGCATTCTGGAACGTCGCGCCGCTGCCGATGCCAGGACCCACGACCGCGCTGCCGCCACCGCCCCGGACCTCGCTGCGCGATGCCCGCGACTCGCGCGAGACGAGCACCGCATGCGACGCGCGCCCCACGAGGATCTGCAGGTGATTGGCAGAGAACGGCTTGGGCAGGTAGTCCCACGCGCCGGCACGCAACGCCTCGATCGAGGAGGTCACCGACGGATTGCCCGTCATCACGACGAAGATCGTGTCCTTGTTCGCCTCGAGCGTCGCCTTCAGGATGTCCATCCCCGAGACGGGCGTCAGGTACAGGTCGCAGAGCACGATGTCGAAGCGCTTCCGCTTCACCAGATCCATCGCCTCGTCGGCGCGCCCGGTCACGGTCACGTTGTACCCGTCGCCCTGCAACAGGCTCGCGCATCCCTCGCGCAGCGTCCTGTCGTCGTCGACGATCAGGAGACGGAGCGTCGCCCGATCCTCCGGAGCCACCGCCATCGTGTCTCGTGCGGACGCCGGATCGGCGGAAATCTTGTCTGGCGAGGTCATCAGTCCGGTGTGGTCCGGCTCGGGGGGCAACCCGGAACCCTGCCCAAGCTGATCCTTGAGACGGGTTGTGGAGTCGTATCTACTGAATAAGTGTTGCGTGTGTCAAGCAACACGTTGGTTACAAACCACACCCGCAGGTCGGCAGGCGTAATATTGGTGCGACAGGGTGTCGCACTTATACTGCGCTTTGACGAAGTACCCGGTGATTTTGTCACGGCCCCGTTCGCTGCCATGGGACGGCTCTTGCACATGCACCTCGTTCGACCGCCGTCCCCACGTGAGAGCCGTACGTACCGGCTTGCGTCCCTATCCGGGTTCCCGGGCTCTAGTGACGCCGCAACACATCCGTGCGTCCCATTGCGACATGACTCGACAGTTCAACGCGCTCTCCGCCGGTTCCCGGCTCGCCCCCGTCTCTGCCACCGGCTCGATGCCTGCCATCCCGCAGGCACCGATGGAGCAGTGGGGCGCGCCGCCGCCACCCGCGTCGACAGCACCCGCGTATCAGCGATATCTCTCGGCCATCAGCCGCTTCAAGTGGCTCGTGCTCGCCATGGTGCTCCTCGGGCTGCTTGGCGGATACATCGCCACCCGGTACATCAAGCCCGAGTACGACGTGCAGGGCAAGATCACGCTCCGTGATCCGAGTGCCGAGATCATCGGCAACGCCCGGCAGCGCTCGAATGAATCGTACCTCCAGGTCTTCCGGGCCTACTCCATCACGGACTCGGTCGCCCGAAAGCTGCGGCTCTACCTCGATCCGAAGCGCGACGCCGACTCGGTGTATTTCCGCGAGTTCAGCCTCGGTCCCCAGTTCGTGCCGGGCACCTATGAGCTGATGATCGACGGCAAGAAGGAGAAGTACCGCCTGCGCCGGACCCGCAACGGCGATTCCCGTGAAGTCGAGACGGGCGTCATCGGCGACTCCATCGGTCGCGAATCAGGCATGCGCTGGCGCCCGATGAAGGAGATCCTGCCCGCCAAGGCCACGGTCGAGTTCGAGCTCATCACCCCGCGCGAAGCATCGAACAACCTGCAGAAGAAGCTGAAGGCCGACGCACCGCCCAACACCGACGTGATGAACGTCTCGCTGCGCGGCGAGGATGCCGCCCGCACCGAGGTCGCGCTCAACGAGTGGATGACGCTCTTCGTCAACTACCTCGGCATCGTCAAGAACGGCGGCACGGCCCAGAACGCGAACGCCGCCAAGCAGGCCTTTGCCGACGCCGAGGCTCGACTGCGAGCGGCACGGCAGAACCTCGAGCGCTTCCGCGTCGACGCCATCACCAAGCCGTCGGAGCAGACGGTGCTCACGCCAGGCGTCTCGCAGACCTCCAACCCGGTGCTGGAGCAGTTCACCCGCTTCCGCCTCGAGGCGCAGAACCTCCGCAACGATCGCGAAGTGCTCGCGTCGCTGCTGGAGCGCGGCCGCCTTGCCGATGTGGACCCCAGCTTCCCGCTCAGCCTGGGCAGCGTGGCCGGGCCTGGCGGTGAGGCGCTGCGCGTCGTGCTCACCGAACTGAATGCCGCGCGCGAACTCTATCGCGCCAAGCTCGCCGTCCTCACCGACAGCAACCCCGACGTCATCAAGATCCGTACGCGCATCAACGATCTCGAGCAGCGCGTCATCCCCGGCCTTATTCGACAGCAGATCGCCTCGTTGCGACTGAAGGAAGAAGATTACAACCGCCGCATCGTGGTCCAGTCGAGCGAGATCCGAGGCATCCCGGAGCGCACCATCCGCGAGGAAGAACTGCGCGCGACGGTGGAGCGTGAGCAGGACCTGGTCAAGTATCTCTCGAGCAACCTCGAGACCCAACGCCTCAAGGAAGCCAGCGCCCGCAACGAGGTGTTCGTCCAGGACTCGGCCGTCGCCCCGTTCCGCCCGACGTCCAACACGGCGCTGCAGATCATTCCCGCAGGCCTCGCCCTCGGCCTCGCCCTCGGGCTCGCACTCGCGATCCTGTTCGACCTGCTCGACAAGCGTGTCCGGTACCCGGAGCAGGTGGCCACCGACCTCCGCCTCGACATCATCGGCGCGATCCCGCTGGTGCACCCGGGACGTCCCTCGGTGGAGGAGCAGGCGCAGCTCGTGGAGAGCTTCCGAACCTTGCGACTCTCCCTGCGCCACCAGTTCACCGCCGGCGAACCGGTCTCGTTCACAGTCACCAGCACCGGTCCGTCCGAGGGCAAGTCCTTCGTCTCCTCCAACCTCGCGCTCTCCTTCGCCGAGGCCGGCTTCCGTACCGTGCTGGTCGATGGTGACACACGACGCGGCGCGATCCAGCAGGCATTCGGCGTGCCCCAGAAGCCGGGCCTGGTCGACTATCTGCAGGGCGCCAGCACACTGGACGAAACCGTCTACCCGACCACCTACGAGCGCCTCTCGCTCGTGCCCTGCGGCACGCGGCATCGACAGGCCCCGGAAATGGTCACCACCGCCGCGATGGAGTCGCTGCTCGACGAGCTCCGCGCCCGCTACGACGTGGTGATCGTCGACAGCCCGCCACTCGGCGCCGGCACCGACGCCTACGCGCTCGCCACGCTCACCGGTGGTCTGCTGATGGTGCTCCGCGTCGGCGTGACCGATCGCAAGATGGCCGTCGCCAAGCTCGAGACGATGGACCGGCTGCCGATCCGACCGCTGGGTGCCGTGCTCAATGGCATCGAACCGAAGGGCGTCTTCCAGTACTACCACTACCTCGAGGGCTACAACTCGGCTGACGCGTCGGGGGACGATGACGACGCGATCGTGCCGCGGGAACGCAAGTCGAAGAAGCGCATCTCGGGCAACGCCGCATCGTAGTCCTGCATGGCCTGAGTCGCTGAACGTGAAAGGCTGCGGAATCTGCATTCGAATGAGTGCAGGTTCCGCAGCCTTTTCGTCGTGTGGGGCGGCGCGCGAGGCCGCAGCGTCGCCTCAGACGAACGTCGAGGGCACCTCGTCGTAACTCCGCACATCGGTGGCCCGCGACGATTGCGCATATCGCAGCGCCGCAGCCGCGCGGCCCAGCAGGTCGGCGCCGTCGCGCAATTCCAGCGCCGGCTGAGTGAGCGTCGCCAGCCCCGCCCGCAGCGTGATGCGCGCCTGACGCCCCTCACCCGACAGCACCGGCATCGCCGCGACGCGGTCGCGCAGGCGCTCCACCAGCTCGACGGCGCCGGCACGCTCCGTCATTGGTGCGAGAATCGCGAACTCCGACGCGCCGATGCGGCCGACCACATCCGATCCGCGCGCTTCCTCCGCCAATAGGCGCCCGACGTCGTTGGCGATCCGCGTCGCGACGGGCAGCTCCTCCACCAGCGAGGTCGTCCGAGCGGACATCGGGGCGAGCGCAATGCATGAGACCGGTGTGCGTCGCCGCACGGCGTCAGCCAGTACTTCTCGCGCGCGGTGGTTCAGGCCGCGGAAGGTGTACAAGCCCGACTCCACGTCCACCAGGCTCAACCGCTCGGCATCATCCACCACCCGCTTCGCGTCCACCCAGGTCTGCAGCCGCATCAACAGCAACTCACCATCGACCGGCTGTTCCCACACGCTCCAGGCGCCGGCCTCATAGGCGGCGCGAAGGAAGTCGCGCGGCGCGGGACCCGAGGTCGTGATGATCACCGGCACCTGGCGTCCCAGCCGCTGCTCATCCCGGAGCGCCCGGCAGACATCGACACCGTCCATGTCCGGCAGCCGGGAATCGATGAGTACGGCGTCAGGACCTGCGACCTCGGCAAGATCGAGCGTCTGACGGCCCGAATAGGCCCGGACGACAGCGAATCCTCGTGGACCCAGCACCGTCTCGAGCGAGCGGGCCGCCCATTCCTGCTCCATGCCGACCACCACGATCGGTGGGCGGTTGGCAGAATCCGGCGCTGTGAAGAAACGAGGCATTACGCGTTGCAGGGAGTGGACGAGGTCAGTCCCGTCCCGTGCATGATGCGTGCGGATTCGGTGATATTGCGTAAATCGTTGACTGGTAGTCACTTACTATCAGTCGAGTACGGTTGGGTGGCCGCCGGATGCCGCGTGGATGCAACAGTACCGATGCGTCTTGGTCACTGCGCTTGTGTCGCATCGGCACCGGTGCGTTTCATGGGACTGCAGTGTGTCGTGGCGCGTCTCTTGTATATCATGAGCGGGAGGCCGAGCCCGACCGTGGGAACGTCGTGTCGCGTTACACGGAGGGCCTCAGCGGCGTCCCATGTGTGCTGTGATCGTGATTGTGCTATCGTAGAACCGGCCATGTGTTGGATTGGTGCAGTTGGCCGGTGTAGCTGAGAGGCAACAGTTCTGGCCGGTTTGGTTGTGACGGCGATCACAGAGTTCACCTAACGCCTTGCTCCGCAAGGACTTCAATCCCCGCTGCGACATTGCACCCCGTGAGCATGACAGGTGCAGTGTACGGAAACCAATGCGATTTTCGTCTTCGTGGGTTCACGCGCGACTGGCTGGCACCGTCGCGCTCGTTCTGATCGGCCAGGCCGGTACCGCCACGCAGGGATCGGCGCAGTCGACGTCGGAGCAGACGTTGTATCGAACGCGGCAGTACCTCGACTCGACCGCCTCCGCGCTCACGCGTGCCGGGAAGACGCAGGAAGCTGCCGCGATCCGCGAGCGCCTTCGCGTCGGCGATTTCTATCCGGGGGATCGGCTCGTGGTGGATCTCTTCGGTGGCGAGGAGCCGTTCCGCGACACCGTGTCTGTCCGTGCCGGACAGGAAATCGTGATTGCCGCCTTTCCTGCCTTCGCGCTCAAGGGCGTGCTCCGATCCGAGGCAGACTCGGCAATCGTGTCGCAGGCACGAAAGTACATCCAGCGCCCCACGGTTCGTACGCAGCCGCTGGTTCGGCTGCTCGTGACCGGTGCCGTCGGACGGCCGGGCTGGGTGACGGTTCGTGGTGACGCCGCCGTGTCTGACGTCGTCACCAGCGCGGGTGGGTTGACGAATCTGGCCAGAGTGCCGCGGTCCAAGGTGAAGCGCGGCACGGAGATTCTGGTGGACAAGGACAGCCTCGGCGCTGTGTTCAGATCGGGCATGACGCTCGATCAGGCGGACATCCGCGCCGGTGATGAACTGGTGATCGACGAGAAGCGGCAGGGCAATCTGTCGCAGGTGCTCTTCTCGGTCTCGGCGGCGCTCGGTATCGTGTTCTCGATCGTCTCCCTCTTGCGTCGCTGAGACGCACAAACTGCTAGCGAAACTGAGGCCGGCGTGGGCTCTTCCGTTCCGAGTGCAACACAGATGGCTGGCCGCATTGCCGCCCTGCGCGACGCGTTTGGTGGCGCGGCGACAGGCTGGCCGTCGCCGGATGACGGCGACGCGGGTGCACCCGGTCCGGGCCGTCTGACGGTGGTGACGAACGCGCAGGCCGCGTCGAGGCACCCGGAGTGGATGCACCGCAGCCTGAACGTTGGTGTGGCCTGTGTCGCGCTCGTCCTGCTTGCGCCCTTCGTCGTGCTGATTGCGCTCCTCATCAAGCTGAGCAGCCCCGGCCCGGTGTTCTACACCCAGACGCGTGTGGGCCTGGACCGTCGTGCCTTCCGTGGTGACCGCCAGAAGACGCGGCGCGAGGAGGATCTTGGCGGCCGGGTGTTCACGATCTACAAGTTCCGCTCGATGCGGGTGGACGCCGAGGTGCCAGGTGAGGCGGTGTGGGCGTCGAAGGACGATCCCCGGGTCACCGGCATCGGCGAGCTCCTGCGCAAGACGCGCCTCGACGAGCTGCCGCAGCTCTGGAACGTGCTGCGTGGTGAGATGAACGTCGTGGGACCGCGTCCTGAGCGCCCGAGCATCTTTCTGACGCTGCGCACGCAGGTCGAGAACTACCATCTCCGGCAGCGCGTGAAGCCTGGCATCACCGGCTGGGCCCAGATCAATCAGGCGTACGACAGCTGCATCGAGGACGTGAAGAACAAGGTATCGCTCGACCTCGAGTACATCACGAACCGGTCCCTCTGGATGGACCTGCGGATCATGGTGCGCACGCCGCTCGTGATGATCGGGCGCAAGGGCGCGCATTGACGCTCGGGCCTCGCCTGATCTGCGGCAGCGCTGGCGGCACCATGAACATCGCGGTGGCTGACGCACCACGAATTCCATCATCGCGTCGCGGCACACTCGTGCCCAACGCGGAACCGGGGGCGCTGTGGCACGACTGATGGCGGCTCCGGCGGCGGTGCGAAGCACAGCCGCGTATGGCGGGCCGATGATCGACGTGAACATGCGGCAGATGACGCTGGCGCTGGTTGGCCTGGGGCTCTATCTGTTCTGCATCCTGAGCTACAAGGTGCCGATCGCTTTCGTCGGCGTAGTGATCGGACTCGGCGGCGTACTGCTGAGCGGGCAGAATCTGATCCTGCCACCGCCGTTGCTGTGTTTCGCCGGATTCATGTTGTGGGCAGTCGCAGGACTGCCCGTCACGCAGTTTCCGAGTATCGTGGGGCCGGCGATTGTTGATCACGCCAAGCTGCTTTGCATCTTCTTCATTGCGCTGAACGCCACCCGCACCGCACAGCAACTCTCGGTGTTCATCGGGATGTGGGTCCTGTTCTTCGGACTCTTCCCGGCACGTGGCACGTACTTCAATTTCTTGTCCGGAATCAGCACGGCTGGCAGGTACGGCTGGAACTTTGTGTTCTCGAATTTCAATGATCTTGCCGCGTTCGCCATACTTGCGATGGTGCTTTCGGCATTCTTGTTTGTCGGGAACTACAAGAAGTGGATCCGTACCGCGGCGCTCGCGTCGACGCTTGGCCTGGCATTGCTCATCGTGATCACGCAATCGCGGGGCGCGTTCATCGGACTGGTTGTCGCGTTCCTGTTATTGCTCCTGCGAAGCATCAGCAGAGCACGCCTTGTCAAGACTGGCGTCGTCGCGGCCCTCGGCATCGTGCTGATCGCACCTGGTGCAGTCTGGGACCGATTCAGCAACATGAAGTTCCTGCTCGACACGGAAACGATCGGTGAAGCCGATTCCTCCGCTGAGCAACGATACATCATCTTGCAGATCGCCACGACGATCGCGCGTGAAAATCTTGTGTCCGGGGTTGGACTCGGTGCGTATGCCAACGCGCACGGGCAATACGCAGAGGAGCGGCAGGAGTGGCAGTTTGGCCGTGGCAACCGTGACGCGCACAACATGTACGTGAGCCTCGCGGCTGAGACAGGCATGCCGGGACTGGTGCTCTTTCTCGGGATGCTTGGTTCGACGCTCTGGCGCGCGATGAGGGTGGAGCAGCGAATCCGCAAGCAGCTACCGCTCGAGGCGGAGCAGTTGCGTATCCTGCGTTTCGGCCTCATTGCCTTTCTCATTTCCGCGGTCTTTGGCAGCTTTCATCGGCTGTCGTTCCTGTACATGTTCCTGGCTGTGCTCTGGTCGGCGGCGACGCAATTCGAGCTGCTGCTCGCCGCATCGGTGCATCGACCGCGAGCGCACATGCCGCAGGTGCCCGCCACGGGTCTTCGCGGTCAGCGACTGGACCCTCGACGACTCGGCCACACTGGTTGGAAGCGCACCACGACGTTGCCGAGCGTCGGGGCGAATGGCCGCGCGGGCACGATGCGCGACTAGATGACTGGGCTGTTCGCGTTGGTTGAGCGTTCGTGATTGCCATAGTTGCCATATGGCACGATCCTGCGTCTGTGCGATGAAGCGTCAGACGACCATGCCGCATTGACGGTCGACCCTTCCATATCAGAATCGACATGACCAGCGCGCACGATCCTCGCGAGCGATGGTGATTCCATCAGGTAGCCCCGTGGACCGGATAGCGTGGCCGGACGGTAAGCGTTTTGCGTTCACTGTGTTCGATGACCCGGACTCACAAACCGCAACTGTCGGTCGCGAGATCTACAGCCTGCTTGCGGATCTTGGTTTCCGCACCACAAAGGGTGTCTGGCCACTCAGGGGGGTCGGGCCGCGATCCGATCCCGGGGAGTGCTGTGAGGATCCTGAGTACCTGACGCTCTGTCTCGAACTGCAGGCACGCGGTTTTGAAATCGGCTACCACAACGCGACGCAGAACACTGCCGACCGTGAACTCACACGGCGTGCCCTCGACCGCTTTGTCGAGCTCTTTGGCCACAACCCCGTCGCCATGGCGAACCACTACGCCGCAGCGGAAGGCATCTACTGGGGTGACAGGCGGCTCTCCGGTCCGTGGCGGGCGATTTACAACCTCGCCACGCGGCGAAGCAACGTCGGACGGTTCTTCGGCGAGGTGGATGACCATCCACTGTTCTGGGGCGATCTTTGCCGTGAGCGGATAGCGTATGTACGGAACTTCGTCTTTCCCGAAATCAACACGCTCCGCGCGTGCCCGATCATGCCGTACTTCGATCCGAAGCGGCCCTATGTACGGAGCTGGTATTCGTCGTCGGAGGGGTCCAACCGCGACCGCTTCGTCGCGACGCTCGCCGAAGCGAATCAGGATCGGCTGGCCGACGAAGGAGGGGCGTGCATCATGTATACACACTTCGGCCATGGTTACGTCAGCAATGGCAGGCTGGATCGACGCTTCATCGAGCTCATGACGCGCTTAGCCAGGATGGACGGATGGTTCGCACCGGTCAGTGACGTCCTCGGCCACATCCGCGGCAATCGACCTCCACACGTCATCACCGCGGCGGAGCGTTCGCGGCTGGAGCGACGCTGGCTGCTCGCAAAGTTGCGCAATGGAACATCGTGACGGAGCGCCGCGAGGGTCGATGTCACTGTCGCTCGTCGCGCTGACGCGCGACATCGTTCCCGCTGTTGAGGCATTCCACGAGCGACTCGCAGCCGGCGGCGTTCACGACTATCGATTTGGCACGCAGACCGACGATGGGACAGATCGAGACCGTCATCGGGTGTGGCAGGAGACACTGCTGGCATGGGACGGGACCCATGTACGCGGTGGCATTGTCCTGCAGCACCACCGGTTGCACACGCCGGCTGGCCCGAGCACCGTCGTCAACATTCAGCTACCGCTGTCGGAAGGGACTGTCGACCGGCAATACGTGAACGTTGGGATGTGGGTGATCCGCGCCGCTGTCGAACGGCATCCTCGGGCTTTCGCGGTCGGAATGGGGGGCATCGAACAGCCGCTGCCGCGGTTGCTGAAGGCGTTGCGTTGGGCTGTTCAGCCGGTGCCATTTCTTGTGCACGTTCACCGGGCGGGGCGTGTGCTCACGCAGCTGCCGCAAATCACCCGGTCGCCCATACGGCGCACACTAGGACGCTTGGCCCAACTCACCGGCTCAGGCGCTGTGCTGGCCGCCATCGTTCAGGAGTCGGTGAAGTGGCGTGCCCCGGTGCGCAGCATGTCGTCTCGAACGGCGACCGTACGGATCGATACCTGGGACGATGCCACGAACGACATCTGGTCGGCCGCACGGACCGAGATTGTCGCAGCCGTCGAGCGCGAGACGCACGACCTTGCAGCGATGTATCCCCTGACCGATGCGCGGCTGCTCAAATACCTCGTCAAGGCGGGCGAACGTGTGCTTGGATGGTTCGTCCTGCTGTGCACCCCGATGAGCAACTCGCAGCACTTCGGCAACCTCGTCGTCGGTACGATCCTCGACATCGCCGCGTTGCCTGGCGAGGAAGTCACACTCGCCGTAGCAGCACGAAACGCACTGCACGGGATGGGAGTTGAGATTTCGCTGACGAACCAGCTGCATCACCGCTGGAGTGAGGCATTCACTGCGGCCGGCTACCTGTCAGCGCCATCGAATTACATCTTTGCCGGCTCACCAGCACTCATGAAAGCTGCCGGCATCGAAGGTCCAGGACATTCCCTGGCACAAGTCCATATCACGCGTGGCGACGGCGACGGTCGAATACACCTGTAGGCAACGTTCCCGACACCAGAAGTCATCGCGCGTTCGACGCGTTCAGCCACGCGAGCACCGCGGGGAACGACGTCAGCTCCGTCAGTTCCTCGAGCGTCAGCGTGACGCCGAACTCCTCCTCGATGACGCTGACGAGCGTGACCGTTGCCATGGAGTCCCATTCGGCCAGCGTCTCAGTGGATGCAGTGGCTACATCCGCGGTGTCGAGCGAGGGGAAGACCTCTCTGAACAGCGCGGCAAGTCGGTCGTGAGTATTGGGCATCAGGTCATCCGGTTGTGAAGGGTTACAGTGCTCGTTTCGACTGGAGCTGAGGCCTCGAAGAGCTCACGGCTCAGCGTGATCATGCCCGGTGCCGGCGGGGCACCGAGCAGCTTCTCGAGGAAGAGTGCGAGAGGGCCATTTCGCGATGTCGGCTGAAACTCGATCTGGACCTCCGCGAGATCGAACGCAGTGAAGACCGCGCGAAGGCACGCATACTCGATGCGGCGAGAGAACGAGCGACAGCTCATCACCCATCCGACAATGCGCGCGCTCCCGTGCTGGACTTCGACCAACATCACCGCTATCCGGCCGAGGCTGCCGAACTTGTCAGAATAGTCGGCCGTCAGTCGCACCGCTCCCGGGAGCCGGAAGAACGCAGCCCACTCGTCATCAGACAGGCGACGGCCATTGAGGTTGAACTGATTGGTCTTGTTGATCAGCTGAAGCGACCGGGAATCGTCGGCCGAGCAATCGAGCGTGATCGTGAGCGTCGCCGAAAGCGACGCAAGGAAATCGTCCAACTGTGACGCGCTCCCGCTCGCGACCGTTCGCAACACCTCGGCGTTGCGGATGCTCGAGAGTCGGAGTCGATCCTCATCTTCCACGATGTGCGCTCCGAAGCGATCGCGCAGGGTCCAGAGCAGCTCAACCACGCTCGCCGCGTCACCGCGTGGGAATCTGAGGCACTCCATCTCCGGGTATCGACTCTTCACCTCGGCCAGCTCAAGCTCGCTGTCATCAACGAAGACCACGCTCTCCGGACCAACATTCCACACCGTGAGAATGCGTGCCACCGACTCCGACTTCGGCTCCCAGGTGGCGTGGACGGGGAAAAACCGGTCGGCATCAATGACCTGCGCATCGCGTCGAAGTGCGCGATCGGCGATGGCGGGATCGTTCTTGCTCGCCACCGCGAGCAGCACACCCTGGTCTGCGAGCGCCGCGAGCAACTGCTGAAACAGACCGTGCTCCTGCGCCTTCGATTCCAGCGTATTGGCAATCCCGTCCAGCCCATCATCACCCACGATTCCGCGCCAGAGCGTGTCATCGAGATCAGTGATGAGCCCCTTCTTCGGCGCGACCGGAATCATTATGTCAGCGATCATCCCCGCAATCACCGCTGCGTGATGCATTGAGTACGGGAATCCGGTGGCGAGGTCACCGGCAAGGTCCGCACGGACGTCAATGGCAGAGAGCCGGGCAAGTCTGTCGAGGTTGAGCAGCCGAACATTCGGCTGGAGCATGAGCCGTTCCGCGATGCGAATCGCCACGCCGTGCACTGCGACCTCGAGATTGGACCAGCGCGATCGTGGAGTATGGCCGATCGGCGGAAGCGGGGCCGACGGAAGTGCCAGAACGATCAGCGGCGCGCGCGTCGCCAGTGCCTGCACACCTGCGACGATGCGGTCGGCTGAGGCGCTGGCGGCCGACAACACATCGCCTGCCGCGAGGTGCGACCATCCGCCCAGCGCTCGCCAGCCAAGCCGGGCATCAAGATCACTCCACTCGATCACGATGGCCGACGACGGAACGCTGTCCTCGGTGTTCGCACGCTCGATGTTGCCAGCGAGATCACCAAACCATCCTGTTGCAATGTGCGCATATGCCCCAGGCAGCCGGCCGTGAAGCGCAGCGGCAAGCAGCGTCTGAAGATGGAGCGGGGTGAAGCCCGTCAGGAGGTTGAAGGGCAGTGTCCTGCCAGGGTTCCTGCGTGCCGCATTGTTTATGCGCAATGCATCAACAAGTTTCATGCCTCGTCTCTGTTCCCGGGAAGCGAGCCACCTGCGGAAATAACCGGAGCGAGAATGGAATCACAGGAGCGAGCGTCGCATCTGCCCTGGTGGTGCACAAGCGACACTCGCTCCGCTTCTCGACGCGCGATTCGTTGATTGTCCCTTTCTCACACTGCCGAAGAATAGTAACGCATCTGCGAAACGGATTTTAGACTCCTCGCGAGTGTCGAGCAACTGTCCGGAAGGTCCAGAGATTCGCGTGCGACAGGTGCAGCGAGGTGTGTGCGTTGCGTCCGGAGCGCCGTCGTGAGCATGCGGCGGGCGTGAGCGCCTCCGTCGTGAGGGTGACGGCCGCGACGAGATTGCGTCAGCCGCTCGGGTGTCCGTTGCGTTCCACCTCGAGGGCGCTTGCGAAGCGACGGATGGCCGCGTCGCTGGGGACGACGCGAACGACGCTGGTTCGCTGGCGGACGGCCATGTTCGCGCACGCAATGCGAACCGCGCCACTCGCGCCACGGCCTCCTCGCGCAGTCCGCACGCCCAGAGGACAGTGGCCGGGCAGGCTTCGTCCTGCTCCTGCGGTACCGACGGTTGAGACGCGTCCTGAACCATTGCCGATTGGGCCGACGCATCCTCCAAGGCCATTCCGGCGGGCGCGCGATTACACTTCACGCCGCTGGACACCCCAGCGCATATTGCCAAAGCGAGATCGCGCAGGCTGATGGCGTAGGCGGGCATGAACCCGATGTGCAGTGGCTCATGGCTTGCGGGTACGGCGTTGGCATGGGAGAGACTTCGCCAGACCTGCCGGCAGCCGACCGACGCTCAGCTCGAGCCAGGCGGGGAAGCCACGAGTGATTCAACGTGGGAGATTGCCATTTATGGCGAAGCACGGCGTATCGGTGTGGCAGTGGCACGCAATCGTGCAGGATGGAGACGACCTTGCTCGGGTAGCGGGGGCTCTCGATGCCATCACGAGGCCCTTGGGCGCTTGGAACCGGTGCGACATCAACGATCACCGATCGCCTGGATTGCGGTCGGCGGCGATGGCGACCCCGCCGATCGCCGCCGAAATCGCAGCGTTGATGGCGGCATGACACAGCCGCGTATGTCGGGAGCCACGCTGATTGGCACCAGGACCTTCACCGACGAGGATCAGCGCGCCTTTGCGCTGCTGTCGCGAGACTGGAATCCGATGCACATGGACGCCGTGGCAGCGCGCAGGCTGCTCTCAGGGCGACAGGTCGTGCATGGCATCCATGCCCTGATCCATGCTCTCGAACTGTGGCAGTACGACGGCCCCCCGCGCGTACTGCAGGTGTCGTGCAACTTCGCCAACACGCTCAACGTGGGCGACCCGGTGGTCTTCAGTCAGTTTGAGGACGACGGGGGGCGCACCCGCCTGGTGGCGACTGTCAATGGCTTGAGCTGTACCGAAATCACCATCGAACCGAAGGGTGTCTCCAGCGAGGAGCAGGCGACGGCGCCTGATGTGCGGGCGGCGTCTTCCCATCCGCGTCGAATTGGCGCACTGTCGTCGCCTCTGGACGAAACCGCTGGCTCGCAGACCGGCTTGCTCATCGAGGTGGATCCGTGCGTGGGCACACTGGCCAGCACCTTTCCCCGCGCCGCTGCCCTTCTCGGCAGTGAGGGGCTGTCTGATTTGGCATGCCTGTCCTTCTTTGTCGGCATGGTCTGCCCGGGGCTGCACTCGGTGTTTTCGTCGGTGACCTTTCACACCGGAGCATCCAGTCGCCAGCCGCTGCGCTTCGAGGTGCGCAAGTACGATCCACGTTTTCGGCTGTTCACCGTGGGATTCGATGGCGCCGTGCGAGGCGAGCTGCGCGCCTTCCAGCGACCGCCGCCACACGTGCAGGCCCGTGCGGGAGAAGTGGCCAGCCATCTGGACGGCACGGAGTTCAAGGGCACACGGTCACTCGTCATCGGCGGCTCGCGCGGTCTGGGCGAGACGGTTGCCAAGATCGTGGCGGCGGGCGGCGGTGACGTTGTGGTATCGTACGCGGCGGGGCGCGAAGACGCCGCCGCCGTGGCTGCGGATATCAACGGCAACGGCCGTGGTCAGTGCAGCGCAGTGCACCTAGACCTGAGCAGGTCCTTCCCGGATACGCCAGACCTGGATCCGGCCGGCCTCGACACCGTGTATTTCTTCGCCACGCCGCGCATCTATGCGAAACGGAAGGAACTGTTCAGCCGCAGCGCCTTCGACGAATTCGTGGGATTCTACCTGCAGCGTTTCTATGAACTGTGCCTGTGGTTGGAGAGCGCAAAGCGCGTCAGGCCCGTGAAAGTGTACCTGCCCTCAACAGTGTTCATCAGCGAACGCCCCAAGGGCATGACCGAGTACGCCATGGCCAAAGCCGCAGCCGAGGTGCTGGCCGACGACCTGAATCGCAGCCTGCGCCATGTGAGAGTTGTCCACACGCGCCTGCCGCGACTCGCCACCGATCAGACGGCGTCGATCCTGAATGTGTCGGTGTCGTCCAACGTCGACGCGATGCTGGCTGTCGTGAGGCAGATGGAAGGATGAGGAATGTCGCGGCCCGCGGTTGGATGTCGAGCGCCGTCGACCTCTGAGAGAAATACACTTACTCACGTGACCAGTACCAGGCACATTTACCATCGCCAGGCACAACCGTGACTCGTGGTGGAGCATTGTCGTCCATCGGCAGGAGTCACACGCAGCGAGGATGCGCCACGGTCGCTTCTCCACCACTTCACCAGATCGCGACGACACGACATATGACCGCCCCATCCCTCGACCATCAGGTCAGTTCCCAGCATTCCGCCGAAGTGCTCTCCGGTGAGCGATTCCCCTTTGGCGAAAACTGGCGCGACTATCTGAAATCTGTCGACGAATCGCGGATCCAGATCGCCGTCGAGTCGCTCAAGAGCCGGTTGCGTGTGGAGACGCTCGAGGGGAAGCGGTTCCTCGATGCGGGCTCGGGGAGCGGCATCTTCAGTCTCGCCGCAGCCCGGCTGGGTGCTGAGGTCACGTCGTTCGACTACGACCCATCCTCGGTTGGATGCACGATCGAAATGCGCGCACGCTACAAGCCTGACAGCAGCAACTGGCGCATCCTGCACGGGTCCGTCCTCGATGCGGAGTTTCTGGCCTCGCTGGGAACGTTCGATGTCGTCTACTCCTGGGGAGTGCTTCACCACACCGGCCGGATGTGGGCAGCACTCGACATGATCCAGAAGTGTGTCGCACCGTCCGGCAGCCTCTTCATCGCGATCTACAATGATCAGGGCGTGTGGTCCAAGCGGTGGCTCAGGATCCATCAGATCTATTGCTCCGGCATCGTCGGGCGCGCTGCCATGTCTGCCATCTTCATCCCGTACTGGATCACGCGCCTCGCCACGTCGGACATGGTGCGGGGACGACTGCCGTGGCACACCATGGCGAACTACCGCGTCAACCGTGGCATGTCACAGTGGCACGACTGGCATGACTGGCTCGGTGGGTATCCGTTCGAAGTGGCCAAGCCGGAGCAGATCATCTTCCACCTGCAGGATCAGGGGTTCGCGCTCACCAACCTGATCACGCAGTACGGCACGATGGGGTGTGTCGAATACGTGTTTCGCCAGAAGGGCTGACGTGCGAGCCGGGGGCCTTGCGCCGCCGCACCCTGACGGCGCTAACGCCCCGGACGTGCCAGCGTCCCGAAAAGATCCGCGTAGGCCGTGATCATCGTCTGCATCGCATACCGATGCCGGGCCGACTGCGACGCGGCAACTGACCAGGCATGACGGCGCGACGGATCAGACTCGGCCAGTGACAACGCACACGACAGCGCGTCATCGTCGCCGGGCGTGACGGTCATGCCGCACTGCCCGTGATCGAGCAAATATGGAATCTCGCCAACGGCCGACGCGATGACCGGCACACCGGATGACATCGCCTGCACGACCACGTTCGGATTGCCTTCACTCAGCGAGGGCAGGCTGAAGATGTCGAATGCCGCGAAGTATGGTGCAGGGTCGGCAATCGGCCCCGTGAAGATCACGCGGTGCGCGCTCGGGAGTTCCTGCGCCACCTGCTTCGCTGCGGCAAGCCCGCCGCCTCCACCCACGCACACCAGCCAGCAGCGCGGTGCGGCGGACATGGCGCCGAAGGCCCGGATCAGCCCCTCGACGTTCTTGACCGGTCTGATGTTCGAGACCGTGCCGACCACGAAATCATCCGGTCCGATACCGAGACGGTCACGGATGCGTGCCCGCGAGGCAGCCGAGGGCTGATATCGGTCGGTATCGACACCATTCGGGATCACGGCGACTGGGCACGTTGCACCGATCTCAGGCAGCAGCACGTCACGGACCGCGTAGCCATTGCAGATGAGCTGATCCGCCCCCCGCACCAGCCACGAAAAGAGCTGACGCGTCCTGCCGTGGATGTCATCCCAGAGACTGATCAGGTGGTGCACGATCCTGACGTCAGGCACGAGCAGGCGCATCGCATGGGCGACGATCAGCGTCTTGAGGTCGAATGCGCTGACGATGCGCAGCTGATGCCGCCGCATGTATGCCGACAGGCGATACAACTGCGGCCACGCCAGATATGCGCGCTTCATCGGAAGCTGAATGATCCGCGCGCCAGCACGTTCGAACTCGGCACGCATGGTCATGTTCTCGCCGATCACCGCCACGTGCATCTCCACCGATGGCGGAAACCGCCGCGCAAACTCGAGGAGCCGCAACTCCGGGCCGGCGAGATCGAGCCCGTAGATGACGAAGAGCAGCTTGATCGGTGCACCTTCCGCCGTGTCGGACGTGCGCACCGTCGGCTGCCCGTCGGACACGCTCATCGACTGCCGTGCATGGCAGGCAATCGCGGCACCCTGACCTGTCGGCACCACGACGCGAAGACGTCACGCCGACGAACATCTTCCGCCGATCCCGGAGCGCCTCCTTCCGCACCGGGAAGGAGCGGGCCCGGGGCGCCCTCGGAATAGTAGAGTGGTGGCCAGAGCGTGCTCCCTCCGCCATCCGCATGCACCACCGGCGCCGAGCGTCGCTTCACCTGGCGATTGAGCGACGAGGCACGGTCTGTCAGCCATGCCGGCGAGCGCGCGAGATTGCGCAGCACGAAGTCGAACACGGCAGGGGTCCTGATGAGGTCATTGACGGGCAGTGCCTTCCCCCAACGAATCGCCGCTCCCATGACACTCGTCTCCATGTGACGGCGCTGACCCGCCAGCGACGCGCGGTCGCTCTGGCTTGCCGCGGAGGGCAGGTCCGCCGCATTGGCATGCCAGTCGAAGACATCGCGCCACGTCCGCTCCGGTTCGAACAGATTGGCGACGTCCGGGCCCGTCCCATCCTGCACGAGCCTGGTGATGGCATGCGTGACGGAATCGAGGTGCACGGCATCGGAGGGATGCCGACCGGCGAACGGCAGGGCGAACCCGGGCGTCGCCAGCAGCTCGAGCATCTCGCGGGACCGACCGACGCTCGGGCCATACACATGCCCCAGGCGGAGGGCGGTGTACGCGACGCCGCGCTGTGCCGCGAGGCGCAATGCATACCGCTCGACATCGAGCTTCGAGCGCCCATACTCGCTGTTCGGCGTCGGATCCTCGAAGGCCTTCGTCGACGACCGGATCCCCACGCACGCTTCGCCGTAAATGGCGACCGTGCTGAAGTGAATCAGCCGGCGCACACCGGCACTGGCCATGATGCCGTCGATGATCGCGCGATTCCGGGTGTACGCCTGCGCCGGGATGCCGCCGCTGCCAGCGAGGGCACAGTTGATGACCGTGCTGCAGTCGCCGATCAGGGCCTCTCGGGTGTCATCCCGCTCGACGCTTCCGATGCGCACCTCGCTCCCTGGCGAGTTGATCTCCGCCACGCTGGCGGACAGCGCATTGCGCACCACCGCGACAGTAGGGATTCCATGCCGCACCAGGTCTCGGACGATCGCGGAGCCGACGAGCCCCGACGCGCCGAGAATGGCGACCTTGCCGTTGGGTGTCACGTGGGTGGCCGTCATGCGGGGACACCGCTGTCAGCGGCGATGGTGTAGGCGTCGTGAATGAACTGTGTCGTCCGCCGCACCGTCGTCGCGTCGACGACCGACGCGCTGCCGGTGCGCACATGGCTGAGGAAGTCGAGCCATTCGAGCGAGAACGCCATCGCGTCGTCGTTGATCCCGAGGCTTTGTTCGATGGCGCAGATCTGCTGTCCCGCTGGCGTGATGAGCCGAAGCTTGTCGCCGAAGAACAGCCCGACATGCATCAGCGCCTTCTCGAACTCGATGAAGATCCCGTTGCACATGTCATGCAGCATCGAGAGACCGACCAGCGCCGGGACCGTCCGGCCATCGGGCAGCCGCACGATCGCGTCGACTTCCGATTCCAGTTCGATCGACCGACGCTCCACGCGCCGGACCTCGGTCACCTCCGAATCGCGCGCATCGATGATGTAGAGCAGCTGGTCGACGAGATGCGATCCCGTCTCCAGCAACACGCCGGTGTGCTGGGACGTATCCGTCATGTGCCAGTCGGCGCCGCGACCGGTGTTGCGCACTTCCGTGCCCTCGAAGGCTGACAGGCGCTGGATGTCACCGAAGATCCCGGACGCCACGATGGCGCGCGCCGTCGCCGTCGGTCCGGCGAACCGCCGCACTTGCCCAACGCCGAGCTTGAGCCCGCGCGCCGCAGCCAGTGCCACGAACTGGTCGTGGTCTGACGTGGTGAGGGCAAACGGCTTCTCGCAGAAGACGCTCCAGCCGCGCTCGAGGGCCTGGGGGATGAGCGCCCGCCGGGTGCCGACGGGGGTCGCCATCAGCACCACATCGACGTCCCGACAGGCACTCATGTCGGTCTGGATATCTCTGATTCCGTACTTGGCGCCGGCACGTTGCGCGGCGGCCGCGGCACGGTCGCAGATCCATTCGATCGAGATGTCCGGCAGCCCACCAAGCGCAGGAAGATGCGAACCGGTCGTGACCAGCCCGGCACCGACGATCCCCACGCGCACTGTTTTCTGACTCATTGATCCTTGGGCGTGAGTTGTATCGAGCATGGCACTTCACTCAACAGGCAAACAGATGATGCGGCCCGACGCAGAACGCATCGCGCACGTGATCAGCCACACGAACCTTCGCGCGGCCTTCCCGATTCGTGAATAATGGCCGATCGACAGGACGCCGCACGTTCGGCAGTGCTGACGGCCCGGTCGGATGTGCGTGCGACTCCGGCGTGGTGGAGAACGACGACGGGACGCCGCCTGCGTCACCGCCCTCGCAGTCGGCCACGCTCGTCCCCGCCCGGAGCGTGCGGCAGTGGCCCCGTGCTGCGAGCCGCGCATCACCCCCCGCCGCGTTAGAGATGCCACACCATTGCGGTTTTGGGGCCACACCTGTCGGGCCAACGTGCGAAACACGTGACAAGCTCAAGCACAAGGCATTGTTGAGGTGCTTGCTCCCGTCTCAGCATTTGAAGCAGGTAATGATGGTGACTCAGCTGTTATTGCAATTATCACATTCGAAATCTAGTCTGTGTTCCACGCGTGCTGTGCCGTGGCCCGCTTTATGCTGAGGCTGATGCGCATCTTCTGGTCAAGGATGCGCCCGCTTGATTCGGGTCGTCCGGCCATGCGGCAGGCTCGCATGGCCGGAGCGATTCGTACCGAATCGTTGTCGGCAGCGGCTTGCAGCCAATGAACGCGATACGTCCAATCGCAAGTCGTCGTCTTGCGTTTTCTGTGTGAATTTCCCCGAAGGAGGGGATCTTGAACTATTGGTCAGGCACGAACCGGATGGTCGCCTCGCGATCATCGGCCGCGAGTGGCAGGACCACTCCGCTCCCCACTGGCCCTCGGATTCAATCGAGCCTCCCATCACATCGTGGCCAGCGGGTCATGAGGTTCGCCCTGCTTTTGCTCCTTTCGGGGTGCGGCACACCGGACGGCATGCAGGACGATGCATCACCGGTACTGGCCCAGTTGGCGATTTCGCGGCGCAAGAACGAATTCGTCGCTGAGCCGGATTCGAGCCTGGTTGTCGGTGCCACGCTGCAACTCTCGTCCCTCGTCGTCCGCTCACCATCGCGGGGCGTCGTCAAGATCGAGTTCCGGAGCTCTGACCCGAGTGTCGCCACCGTCTCGCCCACGGGGCTGATCAGCGCCATCGCGCCAGGCGTGACGACCATCAGCATCGCGAGCCACTCCGCAATGGTCGCCTTCGTGCTCGTCGTCACGGCACCACCTGCGCCAATTGACTCGACCGCGCCCGGAAATCCGCCTGGGGCACCCGGTGACTCGGTCGGCGGTCCGCCAACGAGCGGTCCCGGCGACCCTCCGCCCGATTTCACCGGCACATTGCCGCCGTTCAGCACACCGATGCTTCCCGCTGCGACCGTCGACGTGACCGTTCCGGCCGTGACGGGGCGAACGATCCGCGTCGCAGCGAACAACGCTGCAGCGCTGCAGTCTGCGCTCAACAGCGCCGTCGGCGGTGATGAGATCGTGCTGCCGAACGGCAGCCTGTATTCAGGCAACTTCGTCCTTCCCAAGCATGCGGGTGCCGGCATCGTCACGGTGCGGTCCGAGACGGTTGGTGTTGCACCGGGCACGCGCGTCAGTCCTGCGACGAGCAGCAGCTTCGCCACGATCAGGACGCCAGGATCGGATGCAGCCTTGATCACGGCTGCGTCCGCCAGCGGCTGGCGGTTGACCGGGCTCCGGTTCCTTCTCGCCGCTGGTGCGCCGCTCAATTACGGTATCGTGCGTCTCGGGACCGGCAGTGAGACGACGATGGACCAGTTCCCGTCAGGGATCGTGCTCGACCGCGTTTACATCTCTGCCGGGACGGATGGCCAGACGCAGCGATGCATCGCCTTCAACGGCGCCTCGCTGGCGGTCGTGAACTCGTGGCTCGCCGACTGCCACAGCAAGGGCTTCGACACGCAGGGCGTCGGTGGGTGGTCGGGCAGCGGGCCGTACCTCATCGAGAACAACTGGATCGAGGGATCCGGTCAGGCGGTGCTGTTCGGCGGCGCTGACAGCAGGATCACGAACCTGACACCGTCGGACATCACGATCCGCCGCAATTACATGTTCAAGCCGCTGTCCTGGGGCAACGGCAAGTGGACCGTGAAGGCGGCGTTCGAGCTCAAGCATGGGCGTCGCGTGCTCTTCGAGTCGAACATCATCGAGAACCACTGGGCCGATGCCCAGACCGGTTTTGCGATTCTGTTCCAGGCACTGTCCGACAACAACACAGCCCCGTGGACCAAGGTGCAGGACGTGACGGTCCGGAACTCCATCGTGCGCAATTCGACGGGCGGGATGAACCTCGCGTCGCGCGTTGCGTACGGCCCGGACGCCGTGATGCCAAGTGAGCCCTCACGCCGCATTCTGGTGCAGAACGTGCTGTTTCAGAATGTTGGCATTGATCCGGTGACCGGGGCGGTTGGCAGGATTCTGCAGCTCATGAGCGACCATGAGGATGTGACGATCATGCAGAACACCTTCACCTCCGACCGTGGGAGGGCGGCACATTTCGTTATCCTGGACGGTCCCCCCGCACGGCGACTCCTGTTCGTCAACAATGTCTTCCCGACGAGCGAGTATGGCGTCTTCGGTTCGGGGAAGGGGGAGGGCAAGCCTGCACTCGACTTCTACATCGCTGGCGGCAGCTACACCGTGACCGGAAACATCTTCCCTGGACGCTCGGCGTCGATCTACCCGCTGGGCAACGCGTTCCCGTCATCGACGGCGCAGGTCACGTTCGTCAACGCGGCCGGGGGTGACTTCACGCTCCGCGATTCCCCGGCGACGCCCGCGTCGTCCAGTAACGCCCGTGTTGGCGTTGACGGACAACGCATCCTGTCCGCCACGGCAAACCTGAGCAATCCCTGAGTGGCGTGTTCGGTGTGGCGTGACTGATGTGACGTAACGAGGTCGGCAAGGGGGCACGGTGCGAGCATTCGCGCCGTGCCCCTCTCTGTCGTGTCAGGACAGCGCAGACGATCACACGGCGCGAAGGCAACACCGAAACCCCGCGCGCTGCCGTACAGTCTCATTCCGTGTGACGGCCGCCGACATCGGTCGTCTGAGATGTGCACGAGAGCGCTCACCATACTCCGGCAGGATCGAGCTCCGAACAGGAGCAGCGACAAAGGCAAACCCGGCGAAAGCCGGCGACGCAAAGCCACGGGGCTAACAACGGACCTGTTCCGTCATGCCAGCCGGGCAGCCGAACTTCCCCGAAGGAGTACACATGTTCAGTACCCGCACGTCACGCAGCGTGGCGCTGCTCGCCTGCATGATTCTCGCAGGCTGCGGCACGGACGATCCGTTCGCACCAGAGTCAGGCGTGTCCGCTGCCGTGCAGCAGATTCCTGCCGGAGACTCGGTCCTGACGGTCGGCCAGACCATGAAGGTCTCGACGGCCGGACTCCCCACGTCGCCGAAGATCAGGAACGGCATCACGTATGTGAGCTCCGACACCACCGTCGCCACGGTCGACAAGAACGGTCTGGTGCTCGCGAAGGCGCCCGGCCGCACGATCATCTCCGCGCGCAACCGACTGGGAGCGATCCGCTTCCCGCTCACCGTCGTCCAGAAGCCGACTACTGTCATCATCGATCCCGCGCTGCCCGACACCCTCTCGGCGCGCCCGGACACGACCGTGCCCGATGTGCTCATGCCGCCGTCGGTACCTGATGGTACGCCGCCCGCTTACAACGCACCGATGCTGCCCGCCGCCTCGGTGAACGTCGCCGTGCCCGCCGTGACGGGGAAGACACTGCGGCCGGCCAGCAATAATGCCGCCGCGCTGCAGGACGCGCTCGACAGCGCCGTCGGTGGCGACGAGATCGTGCTGCCGAACGGCAGCGTCTACACGGGCAACTTCCTGCTGCCGGTGCACGCCGGTGCGGCACGGGTCACCATCCGCTCGGAAACGGTCTCCGTTCCCGCAGGGACACGCGTGACCCCGGGCACGAGCAGCAACTTCGCGACGATCAACACGCCGAACTCCGATGCCGCCCTGATGACGCGTGACGGTGCGGCGGGCTGGAGCCTGATCGCACTGCGCATCACGCTCGGCAGCGGCGCCCCACTCAACTACGGCATGGTCCGTCTTGGCACCGGCAATGAGACGACCCTGGCGCAGCTGCCCAGCAACATCGTGCTGGACCGTGTGTACATGACGGCCGGTACGGAAGGCCAGACCCGCCGCTGCGTCGCCTTCAACGGCAATGCACTGGCCGTCGTGAACTCGTGGCTGGCAGAGTGCCACAGCAAGGGCTTCGACACTCAGGGCATCGGCGGCTGGAACGGCCAGGGACCCTACCTGATCGAGAACAATCGCATCGAAGGGTCCGGCCAGGCTATCCTGTTCGGCGGCGCAGATCCGAGGATTACCGATGTCACGCCATCGGATATCACGGTCCGTAACAACTACTTCTTCAAGCCGCTCTCGTGGGGCAATGGCAAGTGGACCGTCAAGGCCGCGTTCGAACTCAAGCACGCACGACGCGTCCTGTACGAGAACAACACGATCGAAAACCACTGGGCTGACGCGCAGACCGGCTTTGCGATCCTGCTGCAGGCACTCTCCGACAACAACAGTGCGCCATGGACCAAGGTGCAGGATGTCACGATCCGCAACAGTGTGGTGAAGAACTCGACGGGTGGCGTGAACCTGCTCTCGCGCGTGGCCTACGGCGCGAATCCGCTGATGCCATCGGAGCCGTCGCGTCGCATCCTGATCACCAACGTTCTCTTCGAGGAAGTCGGCAAGGATCCATTCTCGGGGATCGCTGGTCGTCTCATGCAGTTGAGCCACGACCATGAGGACGTGACGGTGCTGCAGAACACGTTCACGCTGACGAATGCCACCGCCAGCCAGTTCGTCATTCTCGACGGCGCACCAGCGACGCGACTCACGATCGCCAACAATGTGTTCCCCGCGAGCGAATACGGCATCTTCGGCAGCGGCAAGGGTGAGGGTCGCGCTGCGATCGACTTCTTCACGGTGCCGGGGACGGCCAATGTGTCGGGCAACATTCTGCCGGGACGGACGGAATCGATCTATCCTGCCGGGAACTTCTTCCCCGCGTCGACGGCGCAGGTCACGTTCGTGAGTCCGTCGTCAGGTGACTTCACGCTGCGGGACTCGCCGACCACACCGCAGATGTATGCCGGCAGCCGTGTCGGTGTCGACGGTGCGCGCATCATCACCGCCCGCGCTGCCGCGGAGAAGTAGCAGGCAGCAGGCAGCGTCAACCCCATGCTCCGGCCGCCAACAGGCCGGAGCAGCACGACGAAGGCGGCACGGAGCAGCGAAATGCTCCGTGCCGCCTTTGCACAGTGATGAGCGGTCTTGCCGGATGTGATCCGTACGACCCCGCCACGGCTGGGCGTTTCAACACGGACATCACACCGCGATCAGCGTTCCTGCGGCACGCCTGACGGCACTGCAATGCAGGCGACGCGGCGCTTACGCCTGTGTCGCTCCGATCACGCAGGCGACCTGTGCGCGCATGATGGACGGCAGGTCACTGGCCTCCGCGGCCTGCGGGCTCGGCACGTCGCCGCGCAGCAGTGCCAGCGTCGCCGCGCAGACGTCAGCCGCAGCAGCCGTGGTCAGCCGCACACCAGCGGGCCGCATGCCGGTATCAGTGGCGAGGACCGGCAGCCCGAGCGCGAGCGCCTCGCGCACGGACACACTGTCGCCGTCGAACGCCGTGATCCGCCACAACACGGCGGAGCGCAGCATCAAGGCAATCGTGACGGGGTGCAGCGTATCGCCGTTGAGCAGCACGGTGTCATCCAGACCAGCCGACGCGATGGCATCGCGGAGCGCGGCCTCCCTGGAACCGCTGCCGACAATGACGAAGCGGGCATCCGGCACGGACGCGCGCAGGCGCGCAAACGCGTCGAGCTGCACCGGGATGAGATATTCGTCCTCGAGCAAGCCGACCGTGAGTATGAGCGGACCGCCACTGGCGACGAACGCGCTCAACGGCGGTGGCAGCGCATCCGCCGGCGCAGGCACGCGAAGCGTCGGCAGCAATGTGCTCACGCGTCCGGGGGCGACGCCGATCCGGAGAAACAGCGTGTGCAGTGCCTCGTTCACGACGATCACATGCCGCATCGACCGAAAGACGAAGCCTTCCGGCGACGCCCGTGTCAGCTGTTGCCCGCGTGGCGAGCCAGGGTAACCACCGGAATGAATCGTGACGACGATCGCGGGGCCGAACAGCGCGCGGCAGGCTGTGAGCAGCGCCAGCAGCCGCGGCGTGATGTGCCCACCGAGATGGATGTGCACGACATCAGGCCTGAACCTGCGCAGCTGTCGCAGCAGCGCGACCGGTCCGTCGGGGAAGAACACGCCATCACCCGCCACGCCCCGGTGCCGGGTGAGGTTGAAGATGCCCACCTCGGCGCCAGCCTCACGGAGTCCCTCGCGGAGTGCGACGATGTGCGTCTGCACCCCACCGTACGGCGGTGGCCATGGTCCAAGCATCGCAACGCGCGGCCCACTTCGCGCGCGCGCGCTCACCCGACGGCTTGCCGCGCGCCCTGCTGCTTCGCGGATTCGATCATGGCAAGGCAGGCGAGCGTCGCATGGACACCCACGTCGACCCCGATGTGCACCGGCACCTCGCCCCGCACACACTGCACGAAGTCGTGCAACTGCTCGCGATATCCCTTGTTCGAGAAGAAGCGGCTGTTGCGGACACGGCTGCCCCCGCCATCGATGCGCAGACTGCGGAAGTCCTCCGTGTGGCCACGAAAGCCGGTGCCGAGCACGGTGCACTTCTCGCTGGTGTGGTTCGGGTGACCCATCGTCGTGTAGAGCAACGATCCGACGGCGCCGTTGGCAAGATGCAGCGTGGCCGACAGCGTATTCGACCCTTGACCGCCCACGGCCTCGTCCGGCAACGCGATGGCCGTCACGCTGACGATCCGCGCACCGCCGATCCACGAGATCAGGTCCACGAAGTGGCACGCCTCGCCGAGAATGGCGCCACCAATCGCCGGATCTGCCATCCAGTAGGCGCCCGTGATTCCGGGCGAGGTCACCGTGCACTGGATCGCCAATGGGCCGGACACCCGCCGCGCCGCATTGCACAGTGCCACGTAGTCAGGAGCGAAGCGGCGATTGAAGCCCGTGACGGCGACCCTGCCGGAGGATGCGGACGCCTCGAGGAGCTGATCACACTCCTCGCGCGTGAGCGCCACCGGCTTCTCGACGAAGCAGTGCTTGCCCGCTCTGAGGGCGGACACCGCCTGCGATGCGTGCTGTGGATTGCGGCTGGTGATGATCACGGCGTCGACGGAGGGATCCGCCAGCACCTCGGCGTAACTCGTCGAGGCCGTGGCGGCGCCGAATCGCCGGGCATACGAGACCGCACGCGCGCCCGTTCCCGACTGCACCGCGCGCAGCGTCGCACTCGGGATGTCCTTGATCAGGGGCAGGTGTGCCCACTTCGCGATGTTCCCGGCCCCGACGAGCGCCAGGCCGGTGACACCGGACGCCTTCGCGACCACGCCTCCCTGCGCCGTACCGATGGTCGTCGCCAGCAACGCGGGCTGCTCGGCCGTCGCATCGTGGATGGCCGGGTACTCCACCACCACCGCGAGCGTGTTCTGCGGCGACTCCATGATGGTCCGGTACGCGACCGCGGCGTCGTCGAGCGAGAAGCGATTCGTGATCAGCGGCGTGACGGCCACGCGCTTGTCCGCCAGCGCCTCGAGGAAGGCGGACATGTTCCGGTTCTCGGTCCAGCGCACGTAGCTGAACGGATAGTCGCGTCCCTGTCGCTCGTAGGCATCGTCATAGCTGCCGGGCCCGTAGGCGCGCGCCATGAACAGCTTCAGCTCCTTCATGTACATCTCGTACCAGGGCAGATCGAGCCCAACGGCGCCGACGACGACGAGCGCGCCGCGATCGCGGCACATGCGGATCGCGAGCTGTGCCGGCAGCGACGACTTGGCGGCTGCCGCGATGAAGACGGCATCGGCCCCGCGCCCGTCGGTGAGCCCCTGGACGACCTGGGCCACACTGTCGTCGGAGATCAGCCCGTGCTCCGCACCGAGACGGCGCGCCAGTGCGACCCGTTCCGGCTGCAGGTCGACCGCGATCACGCGCGCGCCTTCGGCCCGCGCCAGTTGCGTCACGAGCTGACCGACGAGCCCAAGGCCGATCACGACGACGCGGTCGCCGAGCGAGATCGACGCAGCGCGCACGGCGTTCGTCGCGATCGCACCGAGCGTCGCGAAGGCCGCTTCCTCGAAGCTGAGCGTCTCGGGAATCGGGGCCACCAGGTTGCGGCCGGTGCTGATCACTTCACCATGCCCCGTGCCCTCGCCGCCGTACGCCACCCGGTCACCGACACGGAGGTCGGTGACCGTCGGGTGCACGGCCAGCACCCGGCCGGCACCGGCGTAGCCGAGCACCGCCAGTTCATGAAATTTGGCCCGCACCTCGTCGATGGTCAGTGCCGGGCCCGTCGCCTGCATGACCTTCAGGATCTTCTCGATGTGCTGCGGGTTCTCGCGCAGCTCGTGCGCGACACCCTTGGTCTTGATGCTCGCCGTCTCGGTGCCGCTGGAGATGATCGAGGCCTGCACACCCACCAGAACGGAATGGGCGCGCAGTGTGGGCGCGGGAAGATCCTCGACGCGAATCTCCTTCAGGCCGTATCGGACAGCTTGACGCATATGCTTGCAGGACGGTGGAAATGGTGAGGTGAGGCGAACTACCAGCAGATCCCTTCATAGCGCACGGCCAGCGCCGGCTTGGCGCCGAACAGCCGTGCAAGGTCGATCACCGTCTTGCCGGCAAAACTCGCGTCGCCCATGGCCCGGATCTCGCCGGTCGCATTGCCGACGACGACCACGTCGCCGTGCGCAATGACTTCCTGTGCCGATCCGCGCATCAGTGACCAGATGTGCGGAATCTCGCCTTCGATGTAGTCCTTGTTGGCGCCGATCAGGCGCGCCTCGGAGACATCGCGGTCGTAGATGGCGAGCTCCATGCCCTTGCCGACCATCAACTCGATCAGCGACACCAGCGGGCTCTCCCGCAGGTCGTCGGTGCCGGGCTTGAAGCTCATCCCGAGCATGCCGACCTTCCGCGCGCCTGCCTTCTGGATGATCGCAAACGCCCGCTCGATCTGCCGCCGGTTGCTCTCCAGCGTCGCGCGCAGGATCGGCGTCTCGATGTCGAGTTCGCGTGCCTTGTGCGTCACCGCGCGGAGGTCCTTCGGCAGGCAGCTGCCACCGAAGGCAAACCCGGGCTTCAGGTACGCCGCCGAGATGTTGAGCTTGCGGTCCTCGCAGAAGATCCGCATCACTTCGTGGCTGTCCACCTCGAGCGCCTTGCAGATGTTGCCGATCTCGTTCGCGAATCCGACCTTCAGGCCGTGGTAGCAGTTGCAGGCATACTTGATCATCTCGGCCACGCGGACGGCGACCACGTGCACCGGCGACTCGAGGCCGGCATAGAGCTGCTTCACCGCGTCCGCCGCCGGTGCACTGTCCGCGCCGATCAGCGTGAACGGTGGGTCGAAGAAATCCTTGATCGAGGTGCCCTCGCGCAGGAACTCGGGATTGCTGCAGACGCCGAAGTCCACGCCGGCCTGCTTGCCCGAGCCACGCTCGATGGCCGGTGTGGCGACGCCGTGGACCGTGCCCGGCAGCACCGTGCTGCGGATGACGATCGTGTGGAACGCCGGCTTGTCGCGCAGCGCCTGACCGATCTCGAAGCACACCCGTTCCACGTAGCTCAGGTCCAGCGAGCCGTTCGCCGCGCTCGGGGTGCCGACACAGACCAGCGAGATCTCCGTCGCAGCCACCGCCTCGGCCACATCCGTGGTCGCCCGCAGCCGGCCGCTCGCGACGACATCGTGCACCAGCTCCGCAATGCCCTCCTCGACGATCGTCGAGCGCCCCGAGTTCACCAGCGCGACCTTCGTGGCATTCACGTCCACACCCACCACCGTGTGCCCCTCGCGGGCAAAACAGGCCGACGAGACGCAACCCACGTACCCGAGGCCGAAGACGCTGACCGAGCTCATACTGTTCCGTTGTGATGAAGTGACACGACTGCCGCCGGCAGTGCGCTGTGGTGTGGTGTGGTCGGATGCGTGACCGGCGGTCCGTCCTGCCATCGCGGCGAAGGGCGCATCACGCGACAGCCGCGCGCGCGAAGGCAACCGACGTCGCCGTCGGCCGCATGCGCATCGTCGCGGGATCCTCACCGTCGAGGTACATCCGTTGCCAGAGCTCGAACGTGAGCAGGGCCCAGAGCCGCTCACTGTGGTTCTCGCCTGCGGCATGCCCCGCCACGATGCGGCGCACGGCGTCGGGCTGGAACAGGCCACGGGCCAGCGCACGATCCGAGAGCACGATGTCATCCAGCAGGTGCCGCCAGGCGCCGCGGAACCACGTGCCCACCGGCACAGGAAAGCCCATCTTCTTGCGCGACAGGATCTCAGCCGGCAACCGGTCCTTCATCGCCTCGCGCAGGACCCACTTGGTGGTCATGCCGCGCAGTTTCAGGCGCTCCGGCATCCGGCCGGTGAACTCCACCAGCGGGTGGTCGAGGAACGGCACGCGGCTCTCGATCGATGCCGCCATGCTCATCTGGTCCTGCTTCATCAGCAGCTCCTGCAGGTACGTCTTCGTGTCGGCGTAGAGCAGCGTCCCGAGCAGCGTCGGTGAATCGCTGCGTGCGATCGCGTCGTGGTAGGCCGCGTACGCATCGATGCCGCGCACCTGCTGCTGTGCCGCGGGAGAGAGCAGTGACGCGAGCCGCGATGGTGCGAAGACCGCGAAGTTGTCGAAGTACATCGCGTCGAGATCGGCTGGCCGCGCGAGAAAGCTGCGCGCCAGCTTGCCGCGCACACCGGCGGCTCCGGCCTCACCGATGGCACTGCCCAGCACACGCCGCATGGGGCGCGGCACCACCGACTCCCACATCCGCCCGAGGCGCATGTTCGCCAAAGTCACGCGGTAGCGATTGTAGCCCGCCAGCGTCTCGTCGCTGCCCTCACCCGTCAGGACGACCTTCACATGCTCACCCGCCAGGCGCGAGACGTAGTTCAGCGCCACGGAGCTCGGGTGCGCGATCGGCTCATCCTCATGCCAGATCAGTGTCGGCAGCGCATCCCAGAACTGCTCCGGCGTGACCACGATTTCATGGTGCTCAGTCCGGTACCGCTGGGACACGATGCGCGCATACTGAAATTCGTTCGCCTCACGCTCGGCGAACGCCACGGAGAAGGTCTTGATCGGGCCGTCGACCATGCCGCTCATCACGGCTGTGATCGCCGCGGAGTCGATACCGCCGGAGAGGAACATGCCCAGCGGCACGTCGGCCATCAGGCGCAGCCGTACCGCCTCCTCGAACCGCTCGCTGTACTCGGCCACGAGGTCGGCGTCGCTGGCGCGTGCGAGGTCGGGATCAGGGACCATCGAGAGATCCCAGTACTGCTGAATCTCGATCGCCCCGTCCCTCCAGACGAGCGTGTGGCCGGCCGGCAGGCGCTGCACACCCTCGAACAGCGTCGCCACGCCGCTGGGGGCGTGATTGGCGAGAAAGTCTGGGAACGCGGCCATGTTGAGCGAGGCCGACACCGCCCCGGCCGCCACCAGCGCCTTGATCTCGGAGGCGAAGAACAGCGAGCCGTCGGCGTGGTGCACGTAATAGAGCGGCTTCACGCCGAAGCGGTCGCGTGCGATCGTGAGCGTGCGCTCGGCCCGGTCCCAGATCGCGATGGCGAACATGCCGCGGCACTGCTGCACGAAGCTGCGGCCATGGCGCTCGTACAGGTGCAGCACCGTCTCCGTGTCGCAGTGCGTGCGGTATTCCACGCCACTGCGCTGCAGCTCACCCATGAGCTGCGGATGGTTGAAGATCTCGCCGTTGTAGACGATGGTGCTGCGATTGTCGGTGGTGGTCATCGGCTGCGCACCGTGCGCGACGTCGACGATGCTCAGTCGGCGGTGGCCGAGGCCGATCCCGCCGTCGATCAGCAGCCCCGAACCGTCGGGGCCGCGGTGCACCAGCGAATCACGCATGCGGACGAGCGCGCGCTCGTCGACAGGCCGATCGAGACGCCCGGGAATGGCGATGCCGCAAATGCCGCACATCGGTCAGGACTCCAGCAGCCAGGAACCATCCGCCGCGCGATGCGCCACGCGGATGTCGTCAGCAGCGAGGCTGACACGAAGATGATCAAGATGGAACACCCCGGCACCCGCCGCCACGAACGTCTCGCGCGCGCCGACCTGCTGGTGCACCAGAACGTCACCGTCGAACGACGCCGCACCGACCGTCAGCGCACTGCCCCCGGGGTGCGCCACCGTGTCGGTGCCGCGTGCGTGCGTGACGTGCCAGACGCTGCCCTCATGCGACACGCGCAGCGCGCCGCATTCATCGGCTGCCCCCAGGGCGGTGCAGAACGTGGTCGTGCCGGCGGTTCGGCCGCGGAGGACGACGGCAGGCGCCGGGACCTCGAGCGCATACGCCGGCGACACGACACGCGCCTCGATCGCGGCGCCGAGACGCGGATCGGCCGCCAGCAGCAGCGTCACACCACCGGCCACGATCTGCGCCGACCCCTCGACCGGCAGGGCAATCTCCGCGCCGGCGGCAGCCTGGAATGTCAGTGTGGCATCGTGCGTCCCCGCAGCCTCGAGCGTATCGAACATGAGCCAGTAGTGTCGTGCGAGCCTAAGGATGGAGCGACGGTGCCGGACGGGGTCGTCAAGGCGCGTGTACCCGTCGTGGAAGGCGCAGACCCACGCGGCGGCGCGACCGGCACGGAATCCCACCAGCTGTGTCGGCGCGACCCGCTTCCACTTGAAGGCGGCAAACTGTTCGGACGAATCCCGACCGTCGATCGTCACCGTGTTGTGGGCCGCCGTGCTGCGAAAGTGCCGCCTGGGCTCCCCGACGTAGGCACCCGTCCCGGGATCCACGAGCAGGGACACCCCGTGGACGCTCAGGTCGATGGCCAGCGCCGCGGCGTGCGAATGGCCGAACAAGGGGGCACCGTGGGGCTTGGTGTCGACGATGAGGCAGTGTTCACGGCCCGTCCCGCGCTCGTCTGCCTCGCGCATCACGATCCAGCCGCCGTCACGGTACGCCACGGACCGGGAGGCCGGTCGCGCCGCAGTCGCGTGCATCCGCTCCCACGCGTCCACTCCCTCGAGCCAGAGCAGAGCGCTGCTTCCCCCAGGCTGCGTCGGCAGCAGCGTCGAATCGTCCAACAGCGCCGCCGCTCGCCAGAGCGAATCCGAGAGGTCACCGAACGGCGCGACACGAAACGGGAATGTCACACCGCCGTCGTCGTCGCCAAGCCGTGCGATCGTGCCGTCGGGTCGCATCACGGACAGCAGTGCCCTCGCGCCACGGGCGACGCAGTCCAGCAGAGGAGCCGGAACGGCGATGCCGCACTGCCGCGCCCACACCGTGGCGAGGACGGCAAAGTCGACGCTGTAGGCCTGATACCACGACGCGTGCTCGAAATACACGCCGTCGGCATGGAAGTGCGTTGGCAGCACCTCCCTGAGGATCGTCCAGCCGCGGTCGCGCCACCGGCCCGACGCGGGCAGGTCGGGCCAGGCGCAGCCGACACTGAGCAGCGCCAGCGCCTCCCCGGTGAGGTGCGTGTTCGGGCTGAACCAGGTCGAGAGATTCCACTCGATGTGCCGCGCATGCACCTCGACCGACTCGAGCACGCGGGAACGCAGGGCGGGAGTCAATGCCGGCACCGCACCGAACAGGCGCAATCCGTGGATCCAGGACTGCACGCGGAAGGCCAGCTCGAGCGCGCTGCACCAGTTGATCCCGAGCTTCGGCGGGTTGGCCACCAACCACGCGTCGAGCAGACGCGCCGCGGTGTCTGGGTACCGCGCGTAGCGTGTCAGCAACCACGCCTGCGCAAGCTGGATGAACCACTGATGACGGTTGACCTCCCACGTCAGCTTGTGGTCGCCGACCCTGTCGAACTCGAGGTACGGTACCCTGGTCCAGTGCTCCAGAGCCGCCGACCTGCCGCTGAGCGGATCACGCTGCCAATCGACGGGTGTGCCATACGAGAGCCCGCGCAGACCGAGTACGTCGAAGCGACCGGCGACGATCGCGTCAGCGCGCGCGATCAGTGCCTCACGCTCGCCTGGCTGCAGACGTGCACCGATCTCGGCGGCATCGGGCGCAGGCCACGGCGTACGAGGTTCAGGCGCCGGCGACATCGGAGCCGATGGACCACCGAGCAGGCCAGCCTGATCGGCCCGATTCCACGCGGCCTGCCACAGGCGCTCGCGGAGTTCCCGTGGGCTACGCCGCCACAGCGTCCCGATCATCGAGTCGATCCGCTGGTACCGGCAGGCACCTGCGTCGGTTTCCAGAGGGACGCCGGATCGCGAAAGAAGATCGTCTGGGCACAGAATGCCGCCCAGACCAGCGTCACGAAGGCAGCGATGGGTGTGGTCGCACGCTTGAGCAACGAGCGCTCCGGCACGAATCGGTCAGCGAACGCTGC
Organism: Gemmatimonadaceae bacterium; assembly: GCA_031409715.1. GTDB lineage: Bacteria > Gemmatimonadota > Gemmatimonadetes > Gemmatimonadales > Gemmatimonadaceae > JACMLX01. The sequence continues at coordinate 77,845 of JANNXU010000044.1, forward strand.
GCCGTAAAAGAGGGCCTGCGCCAGCAGGGCACCCGCGCGGATCGATGGCGGCAGGAACAGGCTGGAGACGAACGCGATCAGCAGGAAGTGCGGGAGCAGCAGACGGAGCAGCTTGAGATTGACGAACGACCAGAAGAGCCGGTGCTGCGCCGGGTTGAGCAGCCGCGGCTCGAGCGCGAGCAGCTGGTAGATGCCGGCCTGTGTTCGCACCTTCCGGGAAAACTCCGACGTGAGGCTCGTCGGGAAGTCCCAGGCGACGGCACGGGTCGACAGCGTGGCACGGTACCCGTCCAGCACCACCTGCAGCGGCAGCCACATGTCGTCGAGGATGCAGCCGGGTGGCAACGGCCGTGCGAGGGAGCCACGAATGGCACAGATTGCCCCCGTGGCACCCAGCACGGAGTCGAGGCGACTCAGGTTGGTCCGGATCCACAGCTCGTACTTCCAGTACAGCCCGGTGCTCGCTTCGCCTGACGTCATGCCATCGCGGATGCGAAGTGTGCCACTGACGATGCCGACCGCCGGATCGGCGAGACACTCCGCGAGCCGCCTCACGCAGTCCGGTTCCAGCGTCTGGCGCACGTCCGTGAGCAGCAGCATGTCGGCCGAACTCTGCGCAAATGCTGCGCTGAGCGCGACAGCCTTTCCCGCCTTCTCCCGACGGAAGAACCGAACCCGGGGATCTGTGGCGAGCGATTCCGCGAGCACGTCGGTGGCGTCCGTGGAGCCGTCGGAGACGATGATCACATCCAGCAGGCCAGGCGGATAATCCGCCGCCAGCAGTCCCTGGATCTTCGGCACGAGGAACCGCTCCCCGTTATGCACCGGGACGATCGCGGTCACGGTTGGCAGGGCCGCCTCGTCGAGCAACGGCGGCACATCGGCCGGGACCGCTGCCGCTCGGCGCGCCAGAAGGAGCGGGAAGCCGGCAAGCGTCCACACCACCGCCGCTGCGCTGAGCAGGAACACCAGCACCGCCACGCTCATCCCTCGGCGACCGCGGCGGCATGACTCGCCCACTCGGCGCGCTCCACTCGAGTCGTGCCGCGGGCGGGGTGTGCAGGACGCGTGCGTGCGGGGTGCATCATGCGCGTGATCGATGAATCCTTGCAAGTGTGGTGGCCGGCATCGCCCGGGCATGTCGGCTGAGGACGCCCGGCTCGAGGGAAGGTAAATCATCCGGGCATCGGAACGTGGCACGGGATGGTCGAGCGGTGTCTGCGGCGAACCCGATCGAGCGCGGCGCAGGATCGGCTAGATTGCACGCCCGGTGCAGGTTGGCCTTCATCTGTGGAAGGCTGCCCGTTGCACGCGTGCAGCGTCCGTCGTCACGAACACATGAAGATTCTCTGGGTAAATCAGTACTTCCTGCACCCAACCGAGCGCGGCGGACAGATTCGGTCACTGGGTATCCTGAAGCCGCTGCACGCACGCCACGAAGTGCACTATGCAGCGCTCGAGGACCCCACCTCGCCGGTGGGCAGGGAGATGGCCCATTCCTACTGCACCAAGGCATATCCGGTGCCGCATCCCGTGGTCGCGCGGCAGTCGCCGGCGATTCTGGCGCAGATCGCACGGAACCTCGCGTTCTCCGAGCTGCCGCTGACCGTGATGCGCTATGCATCCCCCGCCTTGCGGGCGATGGTCGCGACCGTGATGGAACGCGAGCGCTACGATGCCGTGGTCTGCGACTTCGCCGCCAGTGGCGTCAACATGCCCACGCTCGATGGCGCGGTCCTCTTCCAGCACAACGTCGAGACGACGATCTTCGAGCGCCACGCCGACCATGCCAGCACGCCGCTGCATCGCTGGTTCTATGGGCTGCAGGCCGATCGGATGCGCCGCTACGAGGCGCGGGTCTGCCGCGAAAGCGCCCATGTGATCGCCGTCTCGCCGATCGATGCCGAGCGCATGCGGACGATGTTCGGAATCACGCACGTCTCGGACGTGCCGACCGGCGTCGACGTGGAGTCGCTGCGACATGACGGACCGCGGACCACCGACACCGACTTCGTGTTCGTCGGTTCGATGGACTGGATGCCGAATATCGAGGGGATGCTCTGGTTCGCCGAGGAGATCCTGCCGCTGATGCGCCGCGTGAAGCCGGACTGCACGGTGAAGATCGTCGGCCGGCGCCCCGATGCGCGGCTCGTCGCCTTGGGCGCGGCCGACCCGCGCATCACCGTGACCGGCACCGTGGATGACGTCCGCCCGCATCTGTGGGGATCGCGCGTGTCGATCCTGCCGCTGCGGATCGGCGGAGGCACGCGGATGAAGGTCTACGAGGCGATGGCGGCCGGCGTGCCGATGGTTTCGACGTCCGTGGGCATGGAAGGGCTGGCCTGTGTGCCGGGGCGGGACATCGTCATCGGCGACACCCCGACGGACTTCGCCGCAGCCTGCCTCGCGCTGCTCGAAGACACAACGCGCGGCGCCAGCATCGCGGCCAGTGCCTACGACCTGGTGAGCCGGGAGTGCTCGCACGAATCGGTCGCCCGGCAGTTCGAGGCGGTGCTCAGTGATGTGGCGGCGCGGCGAGGGCAGGCCTCTCGTCCCGCGAATGCGATGGGGCAGCCAAGCCGATAGTGGCCTGGAATTCAGCGACAGCCGGACCACTGTCCGCGGCGATCGACGCCGGCACGGCAGACTCCGGGGAACGCCGCCACTGAACGAATGCAGGGCTGCCCCATCGTCGTCCGACGAGTTGGGCGGCGGACTGTGGTGTCACCGGCACCGTCGCAGCCGAGACGGTGCCGCAAGCATGGCCGTGTGTCGGTCAGGTACCCGGTGCCGCCGGCAGCGCCGCCGCGACTTCCCTCGACAACCGGGGCGCCAGCGACGTGGCCAGCGAGTCTGCACGCATGATCTCCGCGCGAATCTGCTGCTGCGTGCGCTCCGTTCCGGGATTCAGCGGCACGACGAGCCGCACCAGTGCCTCCTCGGTGCGACCGTACAGCGCTGCGTCACGCATGAGGTTGTACTTCACCGTGTACTCGTTGCTCTCGATGCGGCCGCGGCCCTGATACCAGTAGTACACGGCGGCGTAGTGGCCGGAATTCGCGAGGACGTACTTGTTCATGTCGCGCGATCCGATCGCTGACGCGCCGGCGATGGGCAGCGTGGCGCTCTCCACGGGCTCCCAGCCAGCCCCAGGCAGGCAGTTGCGCGGCGAGTGGATCGACTTGCCCTGGGTCTGGTAGGTGTAGTAGCCCACGTAGAGCGTGAACGCCGGCGCGGTGTCGCGCAGGTAGACGCGGTTGACGTATTCGTCCATGCCGGCGACGCGCTGCGAGTTCGTATCGACGTCGATCTGCTTGTACGTGTAGCCCGCCACACTGTTCAGGATGCCGGTGATCGGCGTGACCGGCTTGGGGCGCTCCTGCTCGTGCGTGAGGCCAAGCAGGCCGAGGCCGGCGGCGAGGATCACGGCAGGGACGAAGCTCGAGACATCAGCCATTCACAACCTCCGGCTGCCCGCGGCGGGCCAGCCTGCCTTCGATGAAGAGAAGCAGCGACGCCACGGCACCCAGCGACGCAAACGCAATCACGAACATCAGCCATCCCTCCGTCGTGTGCATGAAGCCCGATCCTGCCTCCGGGCTCACGAAGTAGACGAGGAACGCGGTCAGGAAGATGCGGAAGCCATTGATGAGGATGGCCATCGGCACCGCCAGTAGCAACAGCGTCACGCGCGACCACGGCTTGGCCAGCAGCATCGCGCCAAGGAGCACGCCGAGATTCACCAGCGCAGTCAGCGAGCGCAGCCCGCTGCACGCCTCAGCGACGAACAGGTCATGCCCGGGGATGCGAATGACGTTGCCGTTGAGCATCACCGGAATGTGACGCCACTCGATCATCGAGGCACCAATCCGCGAGGCGACGAGCTGCAGCGGCGCGGTGAGCTTCACGATGATCATTTCAGGGAGCGGAATCGCGAGGCCCAGCAGGACGAATGGCAACCACCACGCCAGCAGTTGCCGCACGCCGAAGAACCACAGGATCATCCCTGCCGCCCCGAGGAGCATCGACACGCGCATCGTGAAGAGTTCGGCCGCGAGATCGGCGGCATAGCGCACGCCGATCGCGCACAGCAGGAAGCACACGCCGAGTGCAATTGCCGGCTTTCGCGCCTCTTTCAGCCCGGTCTGGAATGCAAACCAGAACGCGAGCGGCGCGAGCAACAAGCCGGTGCCCGAGTCGGGATTGTCGAAGTTGGTCCAGTCACGGATCAGCAGGTACGCCGGCTTGGCGTACAGCGCCGCGAAGAACAGGAGTGCGGTGCCGAGCGGCAACCAGAGCGCCTTGTCGATCGCAACGGTGCGGCGTTGCGCGACACCGAGTGCAGCTTCGGTCACTGAAGTACCTCTGAATGGAAGAACGCCGCGTCGGCGCGACGTGAGCAGGACGGCAGGGAGCCACCGGCAGCATGGAATTTCGCACGATGACCCCTGTGCATGAAGGGCCATGGATGCAAATGCATCGCGCCGCACGTGTTCCGTGCGCACTGCACTCCGCGGCCCGGGAGAGGGACGAAGGGTCGCCAACCGGAGTAACGCCGCACCACGGCCGCACCACGGCCGCACCGGGTGACAGGTCGCACCACCTTCGCCCGCGGTTGCAGGCCCGGGCAGCGACCGGGTCACGAGCGTGCGGTTCCGCCCGCGACCGATGCGCCATCCGTTTGGTCGAGCGCTGCGACGGGTGTTTCAGGGGTATTCTTCGTCGTACGTCCGGTGCAGTCCTGCGCACCGCATTCCCCTGCCCTCCTGACGAGTCTGCCGTTGCACTCGTCGCCACATGTCCTGCATGAACACGCTCCTGACCGTCCTGTCGCTGGTGGCGTACTACAGCCGTCCGGCGCTCTTCATCGCCGCCTGCCTCGTGGCGGCGGCGTGTGCACTGAGCTGGGCGACCCGCACGCGACGTATCAGTCCGTTCACGCCGCTCGGTCGTTTCGCTCGGGAGCGCATCGATCCCTGGCTGCGTGCCGTGGAGGCGCCCGTGCTCAACGCGGGAGGATCCCCGACCAGCATTCCATGGTGGGGCCTGGCGGCGTTCATCGTGTTGGGGATTCTCGCGCAGTCACTGCTGCAGTACGTGATCGGCATCATTGCGACGACGGCCACTGGCCTCACGTCTGGCCCGCGTGGTGCCGTCCGGGCGCTCGTGCAACTCACCTTCGCCGTGCTGCAGGTTGCGCTGCTGATCCGCGTGCTGTCGTCGTGGTTCCGCGGGCTGGAATTCTCGCGCTGGCTGCGCTGGACGCACACGCTGACCGAGCCGATGCTGCGCCCGCTGCGCGCCGTGCTTCCGTCGTTCGGGCCGTTCGATCTGTCGCCGCTGGTGTTGTACTACCTGCTCTCGTTCATCGGCGGGTTCATCGTCAGCGCGATCTGATTCGTCGGCAGTCCTTCAGGCTGGACCACCTGCTCTCGTTCATCGGCGGGATCATCGTCAGCGCGATCTGATTTTCGGCAGTGCCTCGGGACCGACGTCGGGAGGCGGCGCGGGTGCCGCGGAGGAAGGGCCGTGGTCGGTGCGACTGCGCACTCGCGGATTCCTCGACTGCTCAGCCGGCGTGATTTTGGCGGCGTGAGCGTGGCTCTGGATCAGGACGATATCGGCCGCCGCAGGATAAGACGCTGTCATCGCCGTGCCGAGAAATCGCCCGTGTGCAGGCGCGACGCATGGCGGCGGTCTCACTCACGAATGGTGGCGGTCGTCGCTCACCCGCACGTCTGCGGCGGCGAGCTCATCGGTCGCGGCGCGTGGCGTGTGTGCTGTCGGGGCCGACGTGCGTCGCCGCGTGTGGAGACAACCTGGCAGGTAGGCGTGGCGGGGCTGCGGCGACGACGGGTGCGGAAACGCACGACGGGCTGGCTGTCCGAAGACAGCCAGCCCGCCGGATACTGCGGTGACGCTTAGGCCTTGCGGCGCTTTGCGACGCCGGCCAGAGCCAGCAGGCCGAAGCCCATCAGGCCAACCGTCGCCGGCTCCGGAACAGCCTGGATGCGGATGACGATGTCGTTGTAATCGCGATCGGAGAGCGCGGTGCCAGCGATACCGGCGCCGAAGCCACGGCCGCCGTTGACGTTGTCTTCCATGCCGACGTAATAGGTCGCACCGGCATTCGTCGAGTTGATGATCGCGCCGAAGGCATCCGTCGTGATCGAGCCGAGGGCGCCCACGCCAGTGCCGTTCGTGAAGACGGCGAACTGCTGGTTGGCCGTTGCGCCGCGCGCGCCGATTGCGACGGCACCCGTCGACTGCGTCGACGTGTAGACCGTGCCAGCGCCTGCGGTCGGCAGGGCCTGGGTGATCCAGATCGCGAACGGACCGCTGATGGCGGTGTTACCCAAAGCCAGCGTTGCAGCGTTGATCTGGACGCCTGCGTCCGTGATCACGCCCCAGCTCGTGCTCTGGTTGCCAGCGATACGGCCGATGAAGCCGATGTTGTACGTGCCGGCCGCGAAGCGGAAGGCGCCCGGGTTCGTGCCACCGGCGTTGCCGAGGAACACGTTCGCCGACGACAGCGGGGTCGGAGTGAGCGGGAGCAGGGTCACCGGCGTCTCGTTGACGCACGAGGCAGCGGTGAGTGCAGGAGAGTTGGTCAGGACAGCACCAACGTTGCAAACTGCCGAGCCGACATTGTCGTCGGAGACGTTGTTCCAATAGGCGCCCGTGTTGCTGTTGTTCGGGGCACCGATTGTCTGCCACGTCTGTGCGCTGAGCGGCGAAACAGCCGCTGCAGCCACAAGCGCAACACCGAAGGACATACGACGCATCTGGGAAATCCTCTCTAGTGGTTCTGTGAAGTGACGCCGGGACGACTCATTCTAGAGCAGGGGACGTGCCGCAGAACTGCGCCCGCGGCGGGAATCGAAAGAATACCATAACTCGCTGTCAATCATAGCCTTGTGCGAGGACCGCGCGGCAGGCCGGTCAGGAATTCCGCCCTCCGGTGTTGTTGAGTCTCCTATTTCTGTTGCAGTGCCACCACAGCAACTGCTGCAGCTCATCAGTCCGGCGGGCTCCACCGCGCAGGCGCAGCGCTGATGCAACACTCTGGGCACTGCCACCAGATCACCACCGCCGACGTCCTTCCTGTCGGGTCTGGTTCACCATCGCGCGGCGTGGCCCGAAACGCAGCGTGGGGCCGCGGCGCCTGTCGGCACCGGGCCCCACTCCTCGCTGCCTCCTCGGCAGCGGGCCCTGCCATGGAATCAGGCGCGGCGACGCTTCGCCACACCGGCCAGAGCGAGCAGGCCGAAGCCCATCAGCCCGACCGTCGCCGGCTCAGGAACCGGCTGCACCGAGATCAGGATGTCGTTGTAGTCACGATCCGAGACCAAGCCGCCGGTGGACGGGCCGAACCCGCGGCCGCCATTGACGTTGTCTTCCATGCCGACGTAGTAGGTCTGGCCCGGTGCCGCCGAGATCAGCGTGCCGAAGGCGTCCGTCGAGAGCGCACCCAGGCTCATGCCATCCGTTCCCTTCGCGAAGACCGCGAACTGCTGCGACGTCGTCAGCGCATTGCTTCCGATGGCGCCCGTCCCGGTGCGCATGGCGGAGCTGAAGACCGTGCCCACACCGGCCGTCGGCAGCGCCTGCGTGATCCAGATTGCGAAGGAGCTCGTGATCTGCGTGTTGCCACCTGCGAGCGTGGCCCCGTTGATCACCACGCCGTTGTCGGTGATGATGCCCCAGCTCGTGCTCGTCTCACCGGCGACGCGTCCGAGCAGGCTGATGTTGTACCAACCCTGACTGAAGCGGAAGGCACCGGGGTTCGAGCCGCTCAAACCGCCGAGGAAGGCACCATTGGCGGTCGTCAGCGGCGCGCTGGCGAGCGGCAGGTAGACCGGCGCCTGATTGACGCACGACGTCGGGGCGAGCATCGGCGTGTTGGTCAGGATCGCACCGACATTGCACACCGCGCCGCCGACGTTGTCGTCCGACACGTTGTTCCAGTAGGCGCCGGTGTTGGTGTTGTTTGGCGTGCCGACCGCCTGCCAGGACGACTGCGCGGCGAGCGGGGCGACGGAGAGCAGTGCGGTCAGGACAGTAAGCGAGGCGCGACGCATGGGGATTCCTTTCGTTGAGCTGGTGTGATCCGGACTTCCGAGGGACACCGAACTCAAGGGCACACCATATGCCGACCTCTGCCATTCATCGTTCATAAAAGCCAAATCATTGCCAATCAACGACTTGGGCAAATAGCAGATCGCCAGTTACCTTTTCAAGCGGAACTTTTTGCCGTACCCATCCACCTGATCGTTGCGGCACCGCAACACATTATCGAGGGAGCGCGGATCGCCATGCGCCGACGACCCGTCGCTGCCGCCCGTCACGCACGGATCGGCGCCAGCCAGCGCGCCATCTCGTTCTGCGCCATCCCCTTTCGCTCGGCCAGGTCCGCCACCTGATCCTCGCCGATCATCCCGGTGCCGAAGTACCGCGCCTCGGGACGCCAGAAGTACCAGCCTGAGACGCTGGCCGTCGGCAGCATCGCGCAGCTCTCGGTCAACGTGATCCCCGTCAGGGCCGGCACATCCAGCAGGCGGAAGAGCGTGCGCTTCTCCGTGTGATCCGGGCATGCGGGATAGCCCGGGGCGGGGCGGATGCCCTGATACGACTCGTGGATCAGGGCGGCGTTGTCGAGCGCCTCGTCCGGGGCGTAGCCCCAGTGCTCGCGCCGCACCGATTCGTGCAGCCGCTCCGCCAGCGCCTCGGCGAGACGATCCGCGAGGGCCTTGAGCAGGATGGCGTTGTAGTCGTCGTGCACCGCCTCGAAGGCGGCCACCCGCGCATCGATCCCATGCCCGGTGGTCACCGCGAACGCACCGACCCAGTCCCGCACGCCGCTCTCCGCCGGCGCGACGAAGTCCGACAGCGCCATGTTCGGGCGACCGTCACCCTTCGCCATCTGCTGGCGGATGGTGTGGATCGTCGCCGCGCGCTCGCCGCCGCGCGCCGCCTCGGTGGTCCAGACGGCGATGTCGTCACCGACGCTGCTGGCGGGAAACAGGCCGATGACGGCCTTCGCCCGCAGCCACTTCTCTGCCACGATCGACGACAGCATCGCCTGCGCATCGGCCCAGAGGCTGCGCGCCGTCTCGCCGACCAGCGGGTCCTGCAGGATGTCGGGGTAGTGCCCGGCCAGCTCCCAGGTCTGGAAGAATGGCGTCCAGTCGATGCGCGAGACCAGATCGTCGAGCGGCCAGTCATCGAACACCGTCACACCGGGTCGCGTGGGAACCGGTGGCACGGTGACGCTCCAGTCCACCTGCAAGCGGTTCGCGCGCGCGTCGGCCAGCGGGACGAGTCGCGTCGCCTTGCCGGAGTTGGCGCGGTGCGTGCGAATCGCGTCGTACTCGGCCTTCACACCGGCCACGTACGCGTCGCGCCCGTCGTCGCTCAGCAGCGCGCTGGCCACACCCACGGCGCGGCTCGCATCCTGCACGTGCACCACCGGACCCTCGTACTGTGTCTCGATCTTCACCGCGGTATGCGCGCGGCTGGTCGTCGCGCCACCGATCAGCAGCGGGATGGTGAACCCCTCGCGCTGCATCTCGCCGGCAAGGAAGGCCATCTCCTCGAGGGAGGGCGTGATCAGCCCGCTCAATCCGATGATGTCCACGTTCTCGGCACGCGCGCGCTCGAGGATCTTTGCCGCCGGCACCATCACGCCAAGATCGATGACGTCGTAGTTGTTGCACTGCAGCACGACGCCGACGATGTTCTTGCCGATGTCGTGCACGTCACCCTTGACGGTGGCGAGCAGGATCTTGCCCTTGTTCTTCTGCGCCTCGACCGGCTGCAGCAGCTTCTCGGCCTCGATGTAGGGGATGAGGTGCGCCACGGCGCGCTTCATCACGCGTGCGCTCTTCACCACCTGCGGCAGGAACATCTTGCCTTCGCCGAACAGGTCGCCGACGACGTTCATGCCGTCCATCAGCGGTCCCTCGATGACGTGGATCGGGCGCTCCGCCTTCTGGCGCGCCTCCTCGGTGTCCTCGACGATGAAGTCGGCGATGCCATGCACGAGCGCGTGGGCGAGACGTTCGCGCACCGGGAGATCACGCCAGGCCAGCGCATCGGTCGCGACGGCGGCGGTGCCCTTCACGTCGGCCGCCACCTCGAGCAGCCGCTCGGTGGCATCGGGCCGGCGGTTGAGCACCAGGTCCTCGACGCGCTCCAGCAGCGCCGGCGGGATGTCGGAGTAGAGCGTGAGCGCGCCGGCATTCACGATGCCCATGTCCATGCCCGCCTTCACGGCGTGGTACAGGAAGACGGCGTGGATCGCCTCGCGCACGGGGTTGTTGCCGCGGAACGCGAAGCTGACGTTGCTCACGCCGCCGCTGATACGGGCGTGTGGCAGCGCCGCCTTGATCTCGCGTGTGGCCTCGATGAAGTCCACCGCGTAGTTGGCGTGCTCCTCGATGCCGGTGCCGATCGCGAAGATGTTCGGGTCGAAGATGATGTCCTCGGCCGGCATGCCGACGACTTCCGTCAGCAGCGTGTACGCGCGGGTGCAGATTTCGACCTTGCGTTGCTTCGTGTCGGCCTGGCCCTGTTCATCGAAGGCCATCACGATCACGGCGGCGCCGTACCGGCGCACCAGCGTGGCCTGCCGGATGAACTCCGCCTCGCCCTCCTTCAGCGAGATCGAGTTCACGATGGCCTTGCCCTGCACCTGCTGCAGGCCGGCCTCGATCACGCTCCACTTGGAGCTGTCGATCATCAGCGGCACCTTGCTGATGGACGGCTCGCTGGCGACGAGGCGGAGGTAGGTGGTCATGGCGGCGACGGCATCGAGCATGCCCTCGTCCATGTTGATGTCGATCACCTGCGCACCGCTCTCCACCTGCTGCCGCGCGACCTCGAGGGCGGCCTCGTAGTCGCCGGCGAGGATGAGCTTCGAGAACTTCGCCGACCCCGTCACGTTGGTGCGCTCACCGACGTTGACGAAGTTCGTGGCCTCGGTGATCACGACGGGCTCGAGCCCGCTCAGTCGCAGCGCGGGCGGCAGGGCCGGCACGGCGCGCGGCGTCACGTCACGCACGGCTGCCGCAATGGCGCGGATGTGCGACGGGGTGCTGCCGCAGCAGCCACCGACGATGTTCACGTACCCCGTGCGCGCCCACTCACCGATGACGCGCGCCATGTCGTCCGGGCTCTCGTCATAGCCGCCGAACGCATTCGGGAGCCCGGCATTCGGGTGCGCCGAGACGCGGACGTCGGCCACGCGCGAGAGTTCCTGCACGTAGGCACGCAGTTCGCGCGGGCCGAGGGCGCAGTTCAACCCGATGCTGAGCGGACGCGCGTGCATCACGCTCAGCCAGAACGCCTCGGTCACCTGCCCACTGAGCGTCCGGCCGCTGGCATCGGTGATGGTGCCGCTGATCATCACCGGCACCCGCGTGTGCGTGGACGCGAACACGTCCTCGATCGCGAACAGCGCCGCCTTGGCGTTGAGGGTGTCGAAGATCGTCTCGACCATCAGGATGTCGGCGCCGCCGTCGAGCAGGCCGCGCGCCGCCTCGCTGTACGCGGTGACCAGCGCCTGGTACGTCACGTTGCGGGCGGCGGGGTCGTTCACCTCCGGCGAGAGCGACGCGGTGCGGTTGGTCGGACCGAGCACGCCGGCGACGTAGCGCGGCCGCGATGGGTCCTGCGTCTCGAACAGGTCGCAGACGGCGCGCGCCAGACGCGCGCCTTCGACATTCAACTCGTACGCCAGCGACTCCATGCCGTAATCGGCCATGGCGATCGTGGTGGAGTTGAAGGTGTTGGTCTCGAGGATGTCGGAGCCGGCGTGGAGGTAGGCCGCGTGGATGGCGCCGATCAGCTCGGGCTTCGTCAGCGCCAGCAGGTCGTTGTTGCCGCGCAGGTCACTCGGCCAGTCGGCGAATCGCGCACCGCGGTACGCTGCCTCGTCGAGCCGTTCGCGCTGTATCATGGTGCCCATTGCGCCATCGAGCAGCAGGATGCGCTTTGGGAGCAGCTCATGCAACATCGCCAGGCGCGACTCGCGCGTGCGCACCGGCACGGCGGCGCGCGCCGCCTCGAGCGAGAAGGGCGGCAGCGGCTCGAGCGCCCAGTCGGCGTCGAGGTCGTGGGCATGCGTGTGCGAACCGGGCTTCATGCGCTGACCGGAGTGGGCTGTACGCTGGCGCGCAAGCCGAGAATGTGGCAGATGGCGTAGGCGAGGTCGGCGCGGTTGAGCGTGTAGAAGTGGAAGTCTTCCACACCCTCGTCCGCGAGCCGTGTGCACTGCTCGGCCGCCAGCGTGGCGGCGACCAGCTTGCGCGTGTCGGGATCGTCCTCCAGCCCCTCGAAGTGGCGCGCCATCGAGTCGGGCACGGTGGCGCCTGCCATGGCGGAGAACTTCCGCGTCTGCGCGAAGTTCGAGACCGGCATGATGCCGGGCACGATCGGCACGTCGATGCCGGCCGCCTGCGCGCGATCGCGATAGCGGAGGTAGATGGCGTTGTCGAAGAAGAACTGCGTGATCGCGCGGGTCGCGCCAGCGTCGATCTTCCGCTTCAGGTTGTCGATCTCGGCGTCCATCGTGGTGCACGTCGGGTGCATCTCGGGATACGCGCTGACACTGAGCTCGAAGTCGAACGCGCGGCGCAGGCCTGCCACCAGGTCGGCGGCATAGGCAAAGCCACCCGGGTGCGGATCGTAGGCGCTGCCGATGCCCGCCACCGGGTCGCCTCGCAACGCCACGAGGTGGCGCACGCCGGTGTCCCAGTACTCCCGGGCGATGTCGAGGATTTCCTCACGTGTGGCGCTGACGCAGGTCAGGTGCGCGGCCGGGCGAAGCGTGGTTTCGTTGAGCAGGCGCCGCACGGTGGCGTGGGTGCGCTCGCGGGTGGACCCCCCGGCGCCATAGGTCACGGAGACGAAGCTCGGCGCGAGTGGGGCGAGGCGTTCGACGGCGCGCCACAGCTGCGCCTCCATCTCGTCCGTCTTGGGCGGGAAGAATTCGAACGAGACGTTGAATGGCCTCGCCTCGGGCCGGTTGAGGATCGAGGGGCTCATGCGGTGGCCGGAAGTGGAGGAAGGACACAGTCCCAGATGACGACGGTCAGCGGGGACCCCAGAAGACGAGCCGCTTCGCGGGTGCGCAGTCCTGCCGCCGCACTCCAGTGTTCGATGTCGTCGGTGGAAAAGCCGAGTCGGCGGTGCGCATGTTCCTCGCGCAGCGATTCCTCGCGGTGGGGCGCGAAGTCGACCAGCAGGAGGCGCCCACCGGGGCGCAACACGCGGGCCACCTCCCGCAGCACGGCGCCGGGGTCTTCGGCGAAGTGCAGCACCTGATGCAGCACGACCAGATCGAGGCTGCGGGCGGGCAGCGCGAGATGGTACATGTCGCCATGGCGGAGCTGCACATGGCGCAGGTCGGCCGGGCCGAGCGCGGCCCGGGCAAAGGCGAGCATTTCGTGCGAGCGGTCGATGCCGGTCGCACGCACCGCTCGCGGGGCCAGCAGCGTCAGGATGCGCCCGGTACCGGTGCCGACGTCCAGCAGATCGCCAACCTGCTCGTTCCCGACGAGGGCAAGCAAAGCCCGCTCGACCTGCTCCTCGGGGACGTGCAGGGAGCGGATGTCGTTCCACTCGTGGGCGTGCTGCTGGAAATAGCTGTCGGCAGCCGCCTGGCGCACCTGCTGGACGGCTGCAAGTCGCTCGCGGTCGGCCTCGAGGGCTGGATCGTCGTGCCCGAGCAGGTCGACGAAGGTCCGTGCGATTCGCGCGTCGGTGAGCCGGTAGAACACCCAGCTACCCTCGGGCACCCGGTCGAGCAGGCCAGCATCGCAGAGGAGCTTGAGATGCCGGGACACCCGCGGCTGGCTCTGGCCGAGGACCTGGGTGATTTCCGTGACCGTCAGCTCGGACCGCGCGAGGATCGCCAGCAGGCGCAACCGCGTCGGCTCTGCCGCAGCACGGAGCGCCTCGAGCAGGTCGCGATACCCCGCCGAGGTCGCTGGCGCGTCGCTGATCGTGGCCTGGAGCGTGATCGCGGTCATGGCTCAAGCATATAAAGGTATCCATATATGTCAACGCCGGTGACGGGATCGATTTGTACGGATCCGAGCCGGTCATGGGATCGCGTGGTACGGCTCCGATCGCCAGCGCACCGCTCGTGGATCAGTGCGGCGGCACCGCGCCTCGGCAGCAGGTGTGCAATCTTTCGTCGGTCCTGCATCTCCTCACTGTGACTTCCGGATCTTACATGTCCCTGACCGACAGCCCTGTGGCGCGCCCCGCGCTCACCCAGCTTTCCGAAGACGAGCAGCTCTTTCGCGACGCCGTTGCGGCGTTTGCGGCCGAGGATGTGGCGCCGCGCGTGCGGGCCATGGAGGCCGCCGGGAAGATCGATGCCGAGATCGTGGCCAAGTACTTCGAGCTCGGCCTGATGGGGATCGAGCTGCCCGAGTCGGCGGGCGGAGCCGGGGGCACGGCGATGATGATTGCGCTGGCCGTCGAGGAGCTCAGCAAGGTGGACCCGGCCGCGGCGATCATGGTCGACGTGCAGAACACCCTCGTCAACTATCCGATCCACGCCTACGGCAACGCCGACCAGCACGCCCGGTACCTGACGCGACTCACCACCGACACGATCGGAGCCTATGCCCTCTCCGAACCCGGCTCGGGGTCGGATGCCTTTGCACTGGGCTGCAAGGCCGAGCGCACCGCCACCGGCTGGACGCTCACCGGTCAGAAGCTGTGGATCACCAATGGGGCCGAAGCCGAGATCTTCGTGGTGTTCGCGAATACCGATTTCGCCAAGGGGTACCGCGGCATCACCGCCTTCATCGTCGAGAAGTCGTTCGCCGGCTTTTCGATCGGCAAGAAGGAGGACAAGCTCGGCATCCGCGCCAGCAGCACCTGCGAGCTGATCCTCGATGGCGTCGAGGTACCGGATGCGAACGTGCTCGGTCCGGTGGGTCAGGGCTACAAGATCGCGATCGACACGCTCAACGGCGGCCGCATCGGCATCGGTGCGCAGATGATCGGCGTGGCGGCCGGCGCACTGGCGGCGGCGTGCGACTATCTCAAGCAGCGCACCCAGTTCGGCAAGGCGCTGAGTGAGTTTCAGGGCATCCAGTTCCAGGTGGCGCAGGCCGCGACGGAGCTGGAGGCGGCGCGCCTGATGGTGTACAACGCCGCACGGCTGAAGGATGCGGGCCAGGACATCCAGCGCGAGGGCGCGATGGCGAAGCTCTTCTCGAGTCAGGTGGCCGAGCGTGTGACGAGCGTCTCGCTGGAGCTCTTCGGCGGCTACGGCTACGTGAAGGATTACCCGGCGGAAAAGTTCTACCGTGATGCAAAGATCGGCGCCATCTACGAAGGCACGTCGAACATGCAGTTGCAGACCATCGCGAAGCTCACCCTGAAGTAGGAGATGCGTATGTCCACCGTCCTTCGCTGTCTCGCCCTGCTCCTCGTCGCCGCCGCACCGCTGGTGGCGCAGCGTGCGCCCACGGCGCGGATTCCGGAGGGGCAGCGGATCTGCGACATGTCGGCGCGCATCGTGGCGGTGCGTCTGGTTGACAGGGCTGGTGCGCCGATCAGCGATGCGTCGATCCGCGTGCGTCGGATCCGGACGCGATCGCTGCTGGAGCGCGCGGAGTCGATGGGCGAGTCAGGAGACTACCGGATCGTGGAGGATGGTGACCTGCGCGACCTCCGACCGGCTGGCGAGCCGTTCGACGTGACCTTCCGGAAGGGAACCCGGTCGCGCACGGTGCGCCTGTTGCTCGGTAGCGATCCGGCCGGGTGTCACGTGGCGCTGCTGCGCGGGCCGACGACGATCAGATTGTAGGCGTTTCTGGCCCCGTGACCGTGGGCGTACCAAGGCACCAGCTGCACGAAATGGCCGGTCGATCCTCTGGGATCGACCGGCCATTTCGTCGTGCGGCAACAGCGAACGTCGCCACTGCGAACGGTCGCTGTGATGCGCTCAGTCGATCGAGCTGCGACGACGACGGGCGACGCCAACCAGACCGATCAGGCCCGTCGCCATGAGGGCGTAGGTGGACGGCTCCGGCACGACGCTCGCGTTCAGCTGCGCCTGCACGAAGTTGTAGTTCGCGACGCAGGCGGCGTTCGGTGCGTAGTTGGCGACGCAGGTATACCCGAAGTAGCTGCCGTACAGGCCACCGACGCCGCCGGTGGTGGTGCCCCACGACGCGACACCCAACACCTGCCAGGTATCGGTGAGGGCGGCACCGCCCGAGTCACCGCTGCCGATGGACGACTCGCGGTCGACACCGGCGCCGCAGAAGCCAAGGCTGGCCCCGCCGGCGGTGCGCGGCCCACAGATGAAATTGGGCACGAAGCTTTCGCCGATTCGGTCGAAGTCCGCCACGAGGACGCCCGCGAATGCTGCGGGGTTCGGGTTGACCGACGTGGCGAAACTTCCGGCGTCGTTCCGGGTGGTTTCGAAGACGTTGCGACCGGCACGGAGGACGTTCACAACACCGAACTGGTTGTTCGCGATGTTGTCGATCGCGCCGGTGTCGCCGTTGCCGGTGCGGCCGTAGCCCGCCATGGTGAACGGCACGAGCGGGTTGCCGTTGAAGAGCGAGTAGCGGCGTGCGAACGAGGGGGCATCGGCGCTCAACGTGAGCACGGCGACGTCCTGCTCCTCGACCACGGCACCGCTGTAGCCGGACTGCGTGATCATGGTGGTGCCGTTCACTTCCTCGAACGTGCCATCAGGGCGACGGAAGCGTGCGGTGAATGAGACCTTGTCGATCACGCCGGAGGTGTTGGTGATGCAGTGTGCGGCGGTCAGGATCTGCCGATTGCTGAGCAGCGACCCCGTGCATCCCACCCGCGAACCGCTGGGCAGACGCAGCCAGAGATTGACGACACCGGAGTAGTTGTTGTCGGTGGACGGCGGCAGGTACAGCGGGTTGTTGATGCCGACGCCGGGGCCGACGGCCGGATCGCCGACGGCGACATGGCTCGCGACGGGCGCATCGTCATACGCCTCGGTCGCCTGAGCCTGCATGGTGGACGCGAGGAGCGTCAGCAGCGCAAACGTACGCAAAGACTGCATCAGGCCAGCTCCGATGATGGAGGGTTGGGGCACTGCAGGATGACCGCGGAGACCGTGCTGCCACGCAACGACTGACGGGCGACCACACCGAAGTATGATCGCCCGCCATGTCCCTGCACCACCGGCAGCACTCAGCTGCTGCCGAGGGGAAACTAGTTACGGCGACGGCGTGCGAAACCGGCGAGGCCGATGAGGCCAGTCGCCATCAGCGCATACGTGGACGGCTCCGGGATGACGCTCGCAGTGAGCTGCGCCTGCACGAAGTCGTAGTTTCCCTTGCAGCGCGTGTTCGCGGCGAAGTTCGCAACGCAGGCGTAGCCGAAGTCGGCGTTGTACTGATTGAGGTTGACGCCGTCGAGTGACGAACCCCACGACGCGACACCGATCACATCCCAGGTGTTGCTGAAGGCCGCGCCACCCGAGTCACCGCGACCCACTGCGCCTTCCAGCACACCGGCGCCGTTGGTGCAGAAGCCGAGCCCACTGCACATGAACGAGGAGGTGGAGCCGGTCGGTGCATCGAAGTCGGACAGCAGAATGCCGCCATACGTCTGCGGCGTCGCGTTCCCGATCGTGGCGAAGGACTGATCGTCACGGCCGGTGGACTCGAAGCGGTTCCGGGCGGCACGCAACGTGTTGACGACGTTGAACTGTCCGGAACTCGTGTTGTCGCCGGTGGCACCAGTGCCGATGCGGCCGTAGCCGGCGATGGTGTAGTCGACCAGCGGGTTGCCATTGAACAGCGAGTACGTGCGGGCACCTGCCGGGGCATCGGCGCTGAGCGTCAGCACCGCGACGTCCTGCTCCTCGAGCACCGCGCCGCTGTACCCGATCTGGACGGCGAACCCGGTGCCGTTGACTTCCGCGAACGTGCCGTCGGCACGGCGGAAGCGGGCGGTGAAGCTGGCATGGCTGATCGCGGTGGTGCTGGTGGAGACGCAGTGCGCCGCCGTGAGGATCTTGCGGGTGCTGAGCAGCGACCCGGTGCAGGCCGATGTCACCGCGCCGGCCGCGTTCCGGAACCAGAGGTTGACGACGCCGGAGAAGTTGTTGTCCGTCGCGGGCGGCAGGAAGAGCGGGTTGTTGATGCCCCCACCGTTGGCTTCGGTCTGGACGACGACTGTGTTCCGTGCATCACCTTCGAACCTGGCGGTCGCTCCCTGAGCCGAGAGGGCGGGGGCGAGTGCCGCGCCAAGTGCGGCGAGTGTTCCGAATACCTTCATCAGCATCTCCTCCTGAGTGGCGATGTTACCGATCGACCAGAACGGTGCGGCGTGGCCGAATCCACGCAAACGCGGAACATCGGTGAGGCGAGGAGCAAGTCGTGTTCCCGATTGCTGAGGCGGGCGCCACCCGAGCCGACGACCCGGAGCCTGACAAACCGGACTCATTATTGACACCAGACTCTTCAGCAGAACGTGATGTTCTGCAACGCTTTGCAAATCATTTTTTGCGAGCTCATCCATAGAGGAGTCGGGGATGCATCCGGAGTCGCAGTGCAGCAGCTCTCACGGGTTGACCGTGGTACAGGAACAACACAATCGCCGCACCGAGCTGATCCATTGACGGCGTCACCCGGCAACTCGATCCGCCTGACGACCGCGCCAGAACGCGCGCGCTCACTCCTGCTGGAGCGGCATCTGGTAGGGTAGTGTTCATCTGAACGACGCCGCCCCCTTCATCTCCTGCACCGTCCCTCGTGCCCGTCCCACCACTTCCACCACTCCCGCCGCGGTCCGCGGCCGAGATCGTCGACGGTGCGGTGCAGCTCATCCGACCACAGTTCGGCTACTTCCTGCGCATCGCGGCCATCGGCGCCATTCCCTCGCTGATCCAGACGGTCGTGGCGCTGCTGATCTTCCCGACGCAGTCCACCGACCCGACGGTGTTTCTCCGCGAACAGCTCAGGCTCCTGCCGCTGACCCTCCTCGCCTACGCCTTCGCCACGGCGCAGTCGGGCGCGATCGTGATCGGGGCGCTGGCCGTGCTCCGCGGCGATCCGCTGCCGACGGTCTGGGCTGCCTTCACGGCCGCGTTCCGGCGCATCATCGCGCTCCTCGGCGCCAACCTGCTGCTGATCGCGGTCCTCCTCGTGGTGCTCGTCCCGGTGATCTTCGGCGTCACCGTCGTCGCCATCGTGCCCGGTGTCGCGGCACGCCTGTCGCCCTCCGGCATCGGCGCGACGGTGGCCGCAGCGATCGCCTCGCTGCTCGTCCTCGTGCTGCTCCTCTTCATCATGGTCTCCACGTTTGCACGCTCGGCGGTCATGACGGCGCTGGTGATCGCGGAAGGTCTTGGGCCGATGCAGGCGCTGCGCCGGTCGCACGCGCTGTCGTCGGGCCACTATCTCCTGCTGGCGCGGACCTACGCACTCGTCGGGCTGATCATCCTCGTCGTCTACGGCGTGATGGCCGGTGTTGCGACCGCCTTCCGCGGGCAGCAGCAGCTCGCCTCCGCACTGGTGAGCATCCTGATCATTCCGGTGACGCCGATCATCGGCGGCGTGATGCTGCTCACGTACGCGGACCTGCGCGTGCGTCGAGAGGGCGCCGATCTCGACGCCGCGCTCGAGGCCCTGCCGGGCGCCGCCGCTCCCGCCGTCTGAGCGTCGTGCTGCTGCAGGCGCTGCCGACACCGATCCCCGTCGGCACCATCCGCGACACGCTCACGCTGATCGTGCGCGAACGGGGCTATCGGCAGAACGTCCCGGCCACGCTGCTGTCGCGGGCCTGGGAGTGGCTGTCGCGGGTGCTGAACGACCTGTTCTCGAACGCCGTGGCGAGCCGCGGCACCTACCTGATCGTGCTCGGCGTACTGGGGCTGCTGGTGGCCATCGCCGTCACGCGCGCGATCATCGTGGCGAAGGCGCGCCGACTGGCGGCGCAGCGGCGCGCGGCAGAGACGACCGCCGCCGAGCAACTCGCCACCGCACGCGGGCTCGCGGCACAGGGGGCGTACGTGGCAGCCGCGCACGCCCTTTACGCCGCCGTCGTGACGCGCCTCGCCGAAACGCGACGCGTGCGCCGGCATCCCTCGAAGACGGTCGGGGACCATGGTCGCGAGCTCCGCGCCGCGGGTGACGGGCTGACGGCCCCGTATCACGCGTTCGCCCGCACCTACGAAGTGGTGGCCTACGGCGACGGGCTCTGTGATGCGGCGCGCTATCAGCGCCTCGACGCGCTGGCCGCGCCCCTCCTCGGCGAGCTCACGTCATCACGGGCCGCGGACCGCGCCGCCTGATGAGCGATCCGATTCTCACCGCCACGCCGGCCGATGCGGTGCGTGAACGGCAGCAGTCGCGCCGCGCCACGCTCATCACGCTCGGCGTGATCGTCGCGCTGGTCGTGCTGGTGGCACTGCTCACGCCCGTTCAGGACGATGGGACCGAAACGCGACTCACGACTCGGACCTACGCGGCCGGTGGCGCGCGGCTCACCGCCGATCTCGCGCGGCGACTGGGCTGGCCGACACGGAGCCGCGATGTGGCGCTGACGGGGCCGCTCGACACGTCGGTGATCTATGCCGTGTTCGATGGACCCGTGGCGCTGCGCGCGGCCGAAGTGGGGACACTGCTCGTCGCCGTGCGCGCCGGTGCGAGTCTGCTGGTGGCACCGGCGGCCAATGGCGCGTCACCGATCCTCGACTCCCTGCGCCTGACGACCCGGCGCAGCGGCCCGGTCGAGCTGCATCCGCTTGGCGAGTGTCCCGCCGGCACCGATGCCCTCGGCGCACTGCGGCTTCGCACCAACATGCTGACCTTCGACACCATCACGGCGGCGCGGCGGCGGCGATCCGAGGGGCGTGCCGTCGTGCCACTGCCGCCCGGCAGCGTGGCGCTGCTCTCGAGCACGATCGTGCGCGAGCGGCGCGACGAGGCGACGCCCGATTCCATCGCGCCCGACAGTGCGGGGCGCGAGCCGCCGCCTGCCATCAACGACACCACGCTCGAGCCAACCGTGATCGCGTTTCCGTTCGGCCGCGGCCGGATCGTCGCGCTGGCGGACCCCGACGTGCTGCGCACGGCCCAGGTGCGAAGCTGCACGATGGGGTCGGCACTGATCATGGTGCGCGCGCTCGAGTTCCTCTCACCCGGCGGCCGGCGGCCAGTCGTGTTCACCGAGTACTACCAGACGGCGCAGACCGACGGCCCGACGGTCGTGCTGCGCGAGTGGCTCACGCGGAGCCGACTGGGACGGGCCACCCTCACGCTGATGGCGGCGGGGCTGCTGCTGCTGCTCGCCCGCGGCCGACGCACGCTGGCACCGGTCTACCGCGACCGCGAGGAGCGGCGCTCGGCACTCGAACATGTCGATGCGCTGGCGACGGCGTGGCGGTCGGTGCGGGGCACCCGCACGGTGGCGCGGATGCTGGCGCGCGGCATCCGGCGCCGACACGCGGCCGGCCGCTGGCGCTCGCTGGACGATGCCACCTTCCTCGCAGCACTGGCCGAGCGTCATCCGGCGATTGCCGACGACGCCGCGCGCCTCACCGCCGCGATCGATGCGCCCCTGTCACCGGCGGATCTTCCCGCGCTGCGCGCCGCAGCGGCGCACATTGATGCCGAGTGCCTGACGCCATGACGCGTGCCGCATCACTTCCGACCGATCTCTCCCGAGCGACATGACCACGCCCGACATCCTCACCAGTCCAGCCGACAGCGTGAGTGCGCTGCGCACCGCCATCCGCCGCCGCATCGTGGGGCAGGAGGTGGCCACCGACGAGCTGCTGGCGGCGCTGCTCGCCCGCGGTCATGTGCTGCTCGAGGGCGTGCCGGGTGTCGCCAAGACGCTGCTGGTTCGCGTCACGGCCGCCGCCGCCGGCGTGCGGTTCGGGCGCATCCAGTTCACGCCCGACCTGATGCCCGCCGACATCACCGGCACGTCGGTGCTGCGCAGCGCCGAGGGGCGCTTCGAGTTCCGTCCCGGGCCGTTGTTCACGGACCTGCTGCTGGCGGATGAGATCAACCGTGCGCCGGCCAAGACGCAGGCGGCGCTGCTCGAGGCGATGCAGGAGAAGCAGGTGACGGTGGACGGGACGCGCCATGATCTGGGGCAGCGCTTCACCGTGGTCGCGACGCAGAACCCCGTCGAGTTCGAGGGCACCTATCCACTGCCGGAGGCGCAGCTCGACCGCTTTCTGGTGAAGGTGCGCGTGGGCTACCCCTCCGCCGCCGACGAGTTGCAGATGCTGCAGGCGCATGCCGCGGGCCACGATCCCGAACGAAGCCTCGGCGCACAGGACGAGGCGATCACCGCGGTGCAGCTCGACGCGCTGCGCGACGCCACGGACCGCGTGACGATCGCCAGCGACGTGCTGGCGTACATCGCGGCGGTGATCCGGGCCACGCGTGAGGATCCGGCGCTGTCACTCGGGGCATCGCCGCGCGCGGCCGTCGCGCTGCTGCGCGTCTCGCGTGCGGCGGCGATCCTGGCGGGGCGCGACTTCGTCACGCCGGATGACGTGAAGGGCTTCGCGCCGGCCGCGCTGCGACACCGCCTGATCCTCAGTCCCGAGCTGGACGTCGAGGGTCGCACCACCGACGACGTGCTCGCGGCCGTGCTGCTGCGCGTGCCCGCACCGACCTGATCGCGTGCGGCGTCGCCTTGTTGCGCTGCTGACGCGGCACGTCCCGACACCGCGGCTGGCGCTGCTGCTGGCGCTGGCGGCGGCGACCTGGCTGCTGCCGCTGCCGACGCCGTGGAGCGTGATCGTGGCGGCGCTGGCGATCGGAGGCGCGCTGGCGGCTGCGGTGCGCGACGCGCTCCGGCTCCCGCCAGCCAGTGCGCTGACGGTCACGCGCGACGTCCCGCTGCAACTCGGCTCCGGCGATGATGCTGCGCTTGCGTACGAGGTGCGCGCAGCGTGGCCGCGGGCGACCGTCCTCGACCTCGCGGATCGCGTGCCGGCGACGCTTGGTGGCAGCGGTGTGCAGACGCGCCGGCTGCGGCTGCCGGCGATGGGCAGCGCGACGGCGTCGATGCCGATCCGCGGGCTCACGCGCGGTCCAGCGACGCTGAATGCCGTCGCGCTGCGGCTGCACGGCGGCGCGGGGCTGCTGGACGTGATCCACACGATCGACCTCGTCGACACGGTGAACGTCGTGCCGTCGCTGTCGCTGGTGCATCGCTTCCGGCTGCTGGCGGTGCAGCGCCGCCTGCGCGACGCGGGGGTGCGGCAGGTGCGGCGGCGCGGCGGCGGCATGAGCTTCGATGCGCTACGCGAGTACGTGCCCGGCGACGACCCGCGCCACATCGACTGGAAGGCGAGCGGTCGGCGCGGCACGGCGCAGGTCCGGCAGTACACCGTGGAACAGGGACAGACCGTGATCCTCGCCATCGATGCGGGGCGCCTGATGACGCAGGTGGCGGGCGACCGCGCGCGCTTCGAGTACGCGATCAACGCCTGCCTGGTGCTGGCCGACGTCGCGATGCAGGGGCGCGACAAGGTGGGGCTGCTGGTGTTCGACGACGAGATCCGCGGCTGGGTGCCGCCGTCGCGTGGTGCGGCGACGATGCGTGCGATCCGCGCCACGCTGGCGCGCAGCCAGGCGCGACTGGTGGAGCCGGACTACGCACTGGCGTTCCGCACCCTCGCGCAGCGCCAGCGTTCGCGGGCGCTGGTGATCTGCCTCAGCGACGTGATCGACGTGCGGGCCAGCCGCGCGGTGGTGACGCAGGCGCGACATGCGGCGCTGCGCCACGTCACGGTGTTCCTCGCGCTGCGCAACGACGAGCTGGTCGCGGCCGCGCAGCCCGTCGCGGCGGCGAGTGAGGAGGAGGCATGGCGTGGCGCAGCCGCCGAGTCGCTGCTGGATGCCCGCGCCGAGGCCCTCGTCCGGATGCGACGGTCCGGTGTGCAGGTACTGGATGTGCCGCCGCAGGCGATGAGCGCCGCGCTGGTGAACCGCTACCTGTCGATCAAGGCGCGTGGCGAGTTGTAGTCGTCCTCGTCGTCGCGGCCCAGCGAGAGGTACCATGCCACGCCGATCGCGGTGATGATCGCGGTGGCGAACTTGGCGCTGTCGGGCAGACGTGATGGTGAGATGTTGCCCTCGACGACGCCGGCGAGCACGAGGAACATGACCACGCAGGCGACGAGGTGCAGCGAGCGTCGTCCGTTGTCGGCCAGCGCCTCGCGCCGCGTGCGATCACCGGGCACGAGGATGGCGGTGGCGAGCAGCAGTCCCGCGCCGCCGGAGATGCAGATCGCGCCGAGTTCGAGCACGCTGTGCGCGGCCACGAAGCCGAGGATCTGTCCCTGGATGCCGCGGGTGATATAAAGGCCCACGCCGGCGCCGAGTGCGGCGACGCCGTTGAAGACCAGCGCCAGCACCGTCAGGATTCCGACGGTCACACCGCCGGCGAAGGCGATCAGCGCGACCTTGATGTTGTTCGTCATGAGGAAGGCCGACAGCACGCTGCCTTTCCGCTCCTCGCCATCGGGCAGATAGTCGGCGCCGGTGTTGCCACGGCGCTGCCCCTCCTCGGCACGCTGCAACATGCCGGCCGGCAGCATGCGCTCGGCGAGTGCCGGCTGGCGGACGATGGCGACGACGGTGCCAATGGCGGGGACGAAGAGGAGCAGTGCCGCGACGAGAACGTGGCGCCAGCTGCGGCGCACCTCGCGCGGGACGTCACGGGCGACGAAGCGCCCGACGCGCGCCAGCCCCTGCGACGGTCGGCGGTAGAGCAGGTTGTGGCCGGCGGAGACGAGTCGCGAGAGCATGAAGACCGCGTCGCCGCCGCGGCCGCGGTCGGCGGTGCGGAGCCGGGCGAGATCGGTGGCCACGTCCCGGTAGGCCTCCACGAACGCGCTCACCTCGTCCTCGCCGAGCGACCCGAGGCCGCGGCGGCGCGTGTCGGCGACGAGCGTGGCGAACGCGTCCCAGCGCGGGCGGCCCTCGGCGACCTGCGCCCACTCTTCGCGGCGGGTGCCGGTGCTGCTGGTGGCGGGGCCGGTGCTGCGCCGGGCGCGCAGTTCCTCGCCGTGCAGCGTGCGCAACGCGGCGGCCGCATCGGCGCGGGTCGAGAGGCCGAAGCGGGCCGTGAGCGCCGTCGCGATGCGCGTGCGCGAGGCGTCATCGAGCGACGACTCGCGTGCGATGAAGCGGTCGAGCAGGGCGAAGCGCTCGTCATCGAGCGTGGCGACGGCGCTCGGTTCGCCCTCGACCGGTAGCACCGGCACCGTGTGACGCGCAGGACGGATCACACGCTCGCGCACGACGATCGTGCCCGCGACCAGATCGCCGAGGCGCTGATTGCGCTGGTTGGCGATGATGGTGACCATGCCGGCGAAGTAGCCGAATGGCAGGAAGTCGATGAAGCGGACGAGGTTGCGAGCCGCACTGGGACCGATGTCCACACCGCCGCCGCCGTTGCGGACGACCCGCAGGCCAAGCAGCCGCTTACCCGGCGTCTGGCCGTCCCAGATCGCCTCGAACGCCACGAAGTAGCCCCAGAGGAGCAGGAACTGGGTGAGGATCATCACCGCCTGCAGCCAGTCGCCCCCGATCAGGTCGTGCAGCGACGTCAGCACGTAGGCGAGCGTCCCGCCGAGGGTCAGCATCAGCAGCAGGTCGATCAGCGCGGCACCGCCGCGGGTGCCGATGCCGGCGAGCGTGTACGAGACGACGACCTGTTCCGGCGTCTCGACGTCGAGGGTGGCGTCGAGGGTGGGGCGTATCCGTGAGGCTGCGGGCATGCGTGGAGTCTAGTGTGCACTGGCCGCGGCAGTGGCAGAATCGACACGGGGTGCCGACCCACCCGTCGGCACCCCGCATCACGCGACCATCGCAGCGGCGCGATGGCTGTCCCGCGCGCCCTTCAGGACCGGTTCACTTCTTCTTGGCAGCCTTCTTCGCACCCTTCTTGGCGACCTTGGTCACCTTCTTGGCGGCCTTGGTGGCCTTGGTCGCCTTCTTGGCGGTGGTCTTGCCGTTGATGAAGCCCTTCAGGCTTGCGCCCGCCTTGAACTTCGGGGCCTTGCTGGCGGCGATCTTCACCTTCTCGCCGGTCTGCGGATTGCGGCCGGTGCGCGCGTTGCGCTTGCCGACGCTGAAGGTGCCGAAGCCGGTGATGCCGACCTTCTCACCCTTCTTCAGCGACTTGGCGATCATGCCGTCGGTAGCGTCGAACAACTCCTTGAGGACGGCGTTCGCCTGCTTCTTCGAGAGCCCGACGTTGTCCACCAGCGTGTTCACGATAGCGATTCTGCTCATATCCCTGATCTCCGTAATGACTGTGACACGTGATTCCGCGCCAGCGGCGCAACGCTAAGGTGGCAAGCGGTGCGAAAATCTGCAAGCGTGGCAAGGGTTTCTTCTGCGTTTCTCACCCGGCGGGCCGATCGCTGCACTGGGCACCGGATGCGAAATTCCCTGTCGGACGAAGGATTTGAGCGGATTCACGTGCGGCATCGACGGATGGCACGCCGGACCGGCAGACGGGGTATCTTCGCCGGTGTGCACCCGGAGTGCCCGGGCACATCTCCCTCTGGCGCACCCGTCCGGGATGTCGCCCCCCAGTCTTCAGGAGCCGTCGTCATGCGCAAGATCCGCTCGTCATCCCGCGCAGCCTCGCTGCTGCTGGGTGCGCTCGCCAGCGCACCGCTCGCCGCCCAGACTCCCGCTGCGCCCATGGCCTCCGCGATGATCGAGGCGAGCGGCTCGGGCGAGGCGAAGGTCACGCCCGATCGCGCCTGGGTCACGATCGCCGTGCAGAACCGTGCGCGGACGGCCGCCCTCGCGGGCCAGGAAAACGCGAAGGTCACGGCCGCCGTGCTCGAGGCGATCCGCCGCGCCGGTGTGGCCCGCGAGCAGGTGAGTACCTCGGCGTACAACGTCGCGCCGCAGTACCGCTACTATCCCGACGGCCGGAAGCCCGAGCTCACGGGGTACGAAGCGCGGAACACGGTGCGTGTGGAGATCCGCGCGCTCGAGCTGCTGAGCAAGGTGATAGACAGTTCGCTGGCCTCGGGCGCCACGAACATCGGCGGCGTGCAGTTCTTCGCATCGCAGCTGGACGCGACGCGCCGGCTCGCGCTCGGCAATGCCACCAGCGATGCCCGGCTGAATGCCGAAGCCATGGCGAAGGCAGCCGGGGGCTCGCTTGGTCCGCTGATGGTGCTGACGTCGCAGAACCTCACGGCGCCGCAGGAGATGGACTACGCGCCGCGCGGCGTCCAGATGGCGATGGCCAAGGCCGCTGACGAGCCGACACCGATCGTCGCCCCCACCGAGCAGACCGTCGCTGCCACGGTGACGGGCCGCTGGCAGTTCATCCCTGCAATCATCCCTGCACCAGGAATTCGCTGAACCATGATCGTCCGGACCGGCTCCATCCTGCTCGCCGTCGTCACGCTCGCGGGCGCGGTGCGCGCGCAGGTCCCGCTCACGGAGTACGCCGCACGCCGAACTGCACTCGGTGCACAGGCGGGGGATGGCGCGATCGTCGTGCTGGGCTCGGGTGAGCCGGAGCGCGACTACGAGTCGTTCTCGCAGTCGGTGCACCTGCGCTACCTGACCGGCTGGACGCAGCCGAACGCGGCGCTGCTGGTCGTGCGCAGCGGCGGCACGCAGCGTGAGGTGCTGTTCGTGGCGGAGCGAAACCCGTCGCAGGAGGTGTGGACCGGACCCCGACCATCACTGGCCGACGCGGGGCGCATGTCGGGATTGCCAGTGCGTGACGTGAGCGAGTTCACGCGCACGGTGGATTCGGTGCTGGCGCTGGGGATGCCGCTGCGCGTGGCCGGCGACCTGCGCGGCGCCTATGCCCCCACGGCCGCGCCGATGTCGTCCGATCAGGTGTTCATGGCGGAGATCGCGAAACGGCATCCGACCGCGACGGTGACCGACATCACGCGCCTGCTGCTGAGTCTGCGCGCCACCAAGAGCCCGGCCGAAGTGGCGCTGCTGCGCACGTCGATCGACGTCACGGCACGCGCACATCGCGAGGTGATGGGCCTGATCGAGCCGGGGTGGAACGAGTTCGAGGTGCAGGCGCTGGTGGAGTACACCTTCCGGCGCAACGGCGCGGACCGGGTGGGCTTCACGTCCATCGCCGCATCAGGCGACAACGCCACCACGCTGCATTACTGGCAGAACGATCGCGCGACGAAGCCGGGCGAGCTGATGGTGATCGACATCGGCGCGAGCTACGGCGGCTACAGTGCCGACGTCACGCGCACACTGCCGGTGGGCGGTCGGTTCACGCCGGCGCAGCGCGCGGTCTACGACATCGTGCGCCGCGCGCAGGTGGCGGGGGAGCAGGCCACGCGCATCGGTGCACCGCAGCGTGGCTCGATGGAGTCGGCGTCCGACACGATCGCCGCCGGCCTCGCGCGGCTCGGCCTGATCGAGTCGCCCACCGCCACCTACGACTGCGATGCCAGCGGCCAGCGCCTCTGTCCGCAGCGGTCGCTGTTCTTCATGCATGGCCTCGGGCACGGCATCGGCCTCGAGGTGCACGATCCCGACCTCTCCGACCGCGATGTGTGGAAGGCGGGCAGTGTGGTGACGATCGAGCCGGGGATCTACGTGCGGCGCAACCTGGCCGAGGTGCTGGCCGACACGCCGCGCAATCGTGCCCTGCTGACGCGACTGGCCCCCGCGCTCGCCACCTACGGCGGCATCGGCGTCCGGATCGAGGACGACTATCTGCTTGCGCCCACGGGGCTGGAGTGGCTGTCCACGCTGCCACGCGAGGCCGCGGAGATCGCGGCGGCGCTGACCGCGCCGCGCGCCCGCACCGTCGCTCCGCGGAATGCCGCGCTGGTGGAGCGGTACCAGCGTCCCCTGCCCTGACGAGGGCGGCGTGCTGCGCCGGCGTCTGCCCGCCACACACGGCGCCGAGGCGGCGGGCGGTGACTCGGGGCCCGGCGGCGAAGCGACCGCGTCCCGGATTGCGGGTCTGCGGCAGCCGGGAACCGTCTGCCGCCTCCCGGACTTCACATCGTGGAACCGACGGGCGGATCTCACCGCGCCGGTCCGCGAATCTGTCATCCTGGATAGCCACATGAAGCGTTTTCTGACCGCAATTGCACTGCTCGGCGCCGTCTCCCTCACGCCGCGTGTCGTCGTCGCTCAGCAGAAGGACATCGTCGAGACGGCCGTCGCGGCCGGCACCTTCAACACGCTCGCCAAGGCGCTGACCGCCGCTGGCCTGATCGAGACGCTGAAGGGCCCGGGTCCGTTCACGGTGTTTGCCCCGACCGACGCAGCGTTCGCGAAGCTGCCGCCTGCCGTCCTCGCAGGGCTGCTGGCCGACAAGGCCAAGCTCACCGCAGTGCTGACGTACCATGTCGTTGCGGGCAAGGTGATGGCAGCGCAGGTCGTCGGCATGACCGAGGCCACCAGCGTGCAGGGCGGCAAGATCGGCATTCATGTGATGGGCGGAAAGGTCATGCTGAACAACAGCTCGACGGTGACGGCCACGGACATCCAGGCCAAGAATGGCGTGATCCACGTGATCGACACCGTCATCCTGCCGCCGGCCAAGTGATCGACGTGGGGTGAGCTGGCTCACCCCGCCGAACGACGCGAGCGCTCCGCCGACCTTCGAGGTCTGGCGGGGCGTTGTGCGTTGGTGCACGGGAGCGGAATCAGGCACCGGCCGCGACGCGCGTGCATCGAGGATCGCGGAACGGCGTCCGCCGGCGTAGCGTATGCGGATGCCTCCGGACGCGCGTCCGGTCCGTGACCACGCCTGCCCATTCCGCCGTGTCCCAGTTCCGTGGGTTCGCCGCCGCGATGCTCCTTGCCGCAGCCGCACCGCTGTCCGCCCAGCCGACCGCGCGCACCGCGCCGCGCGCCGAGATGATCGTCATCAACGCGCGCATCTACACCGCCGATGATGCGCAGCCCCTCGCCGAGGCGATGGCGATCAGCGCCGGTCGGCTGCAGTTCGTGGGCAGCGCGGTGGAGGCGATGGCGCTGCGCGGTCCCGCCACCACGATGATCGATGCCGGAGGCCGCACCATCATCCCCGGCATGACCGACGCGCACGCCCACCTCTACCAGCTCGGCAACGTGCTGCGCCAGGTGGACCTCGTGGGGACGCGCTCGTACGAGGAGGTGATCGCGCGGGTGGTGGCCAAGGCGGCCACGCTGCCCAAGGGCACCCCCGTGATCGGCCGCGGCTGGGATCAGAACGACTGGAGCGACACCCGCTTCCCGACCAACACCGCCCTCTCCGCTGCCACGCCCGATCACCCGGTGATCCTGACACGCGTGGATGGTCACGCGGTGCTGGCCAACGCCGTTGCGGTGGCGAAGGCGGCGATCACCGCCGCCACCAAGGATCCCGAGGGTGGCCGCATCGTCCGCGACGCCGCCGGTGCCGCGACGGGTGTGTTCGTCGACAACGCGCAGCGCCTGATGGTACCCGCCGAACGTGGCGGCGCACCGCCGGTGCCGCGCGAGGTGCTGCGGAACGCCGTGCGCGAGGCGAACCGCTGGGGGCTGACGGGTGTGCACGACATGGGTGTGTCCCCCTCTGTGGTGGGCACCTACGAGGCGGCTGCGCAGGCGGGCGAGCTGACCCTGCGCGCCTACGTGCTGCTGTCCGGCGACTCGGTGAGCGTGGCCTATGCGATGGCGAAGGGGCCGCGCAGCGCGCTCTTCGACGGCCGGCTGTGGGTCCGATGCATCAAGCTCTATGGCGACGGCGCACTCGGTTCGCGGGGTGCGGCGCTGCTGGATCCCTATGCCGACGATGCGCAGAACAACGGCCTGCTGGTGATGCAGCCGGCGTACATCCGCGGTGTCACCGAGCAGGCGCTGCGCAGCGGCTGGCAGGTGGCGACGCATGCCATCGGCGACCGCGCGAACCGGCTGGTGCTGGACGCCTACGAGGCGGCACTCAAGGCGGTCCCGACGGCCGACCACCGCCTGCGCATCGAGCACGCGCAGATCATCCACCACGACGACATCCCGCGTTTCGCCGCGCTCGGTGTGATCCCGAGCATGCAGGCCAGCCACCAGACGAGCGACATGTACTGGGCGGCCAGCCGACTCGGCACGGAACGGCTGCGCGGGGCGTATGCGTGGCGCTCGCTGCTGAACGCCGGCTCGATCATCCCCAACGGGAGCGACTTTCCGGTGGAGCTGGTGAACCCGCTGATCAGCTTCCACGCCGCGATCGCCCGCCAGGATGCGTCCGACTTTCCGGCCGGTGGCTGGCTTCCGGAGCAGCGGATGACGCGTGAGGAGGCACTCCGCTCGATGACGATCTGGCCGGCGAAGGCGGCGTTCCAGGAGCAGGTGCTGGGATCGCTGACCACGGGCAAGTACGCGGACTTCGTGCTGCTGGATCAGGACATCATGCGGGTGGCGCCGGAGTTGGTGCTGCAGACGCGTGTGCTGCAGACCTGGGTGGGCGGCGCGAAGGTGTACGAGGTGACTGGTCGCTGACGCCCGGGGGCACCGGAACGCGCCGGGCGGCGGCGCGATGGTGATGGTCCCCCTTACCCTCCCGATTACAGTGTGTCCATGCTGAACGACACATCGCTTGCCTTCCTGAAGACGCTGCTCGACACCCCGGGGCCCTCGGGGTACGAGTCGGCGCCGGCGCGCGTCTGGCGCGCCGAAGCCGCCACCTTTTCCTCCGTCCGGTCCGACGTGATCGGGAACTCGATGGCGGAGGTGGCCGGGAGCGGGGGGCCGACGATCCTGCTGGCGGGGCACATCGACGAGATCGGGGTGATCGTGACCTGGATCGACGAGAACGGCTTCGTCTACATCGAGCCGATCGGCGGCTGGGACACGCAGGTGCTGGTGGGCCAGCGCATTCGCTTTCTGGGCCGCGATGGCGAGGTGTACGGCGTCGTCGGCAAGAAGCCGATCCACCTGATGAAGCCGGACGAGCGCGAGAAGGTGACGAAATTCGCCGACATGTGGGTGGACGTCGGCGCCCTGAATCGTGCCGAGGCGGCGGAGCGGCTCTCGGTGGGTGACTGCGGGGTGCTGGATGCGAAGGTGACGGAGATGCCGAACCGTCGCATCGTGTCGCGCAGCATCGACGACCGGATCGGGGCGTTCATCGTGCTCGAGGCGCTGCGGCGGTATGCGGCCAACCCCGGGTCGGCGCGGGTGGTGGCGGTGGCGACCTGTCAGGAGGAGATCGGCTACTCCGGTGGTGGCGCCCGTGTGGCGGCCCACGCGATCGGCCCGCAGATGGCGATCGCCGTCGACGTGACCTTCGCCACGGACCATCCGGGCATCGAGAAGAAGGAAGTCGGCGAGCACAAGCTGGACGGCGGCCCGGTGCTGACGCGCGGCAGCGTGACGAGTCCGGTGGTGTTCCGGCTGCTGCGGGATACGGCCGACGCGCTCCAGATGCCGTACTCGCTGCATGCGGCGGGCCGGACGACGAGCACCGATGCCGATGCGATGCAGCTCGCGCGCGACGGGGTGGCGACGGCGCTCGTCTCGATCCCGAACCGCTACATGCACTCGCCGAACGAGATGGTGAGCCTGGACGATCTCGACCGCGCGGCGACGCTGATTGCGGAGGTCTGTCGCCGGGTGGACGCGAACACGGACTTCACCGACCGCTGATGTCGCGCCGCCGGTGTGCCGCATGGCACCGGCGTGGCGCGGGTCGGGCGTGACACCCATGGCGCTGCACTGCTGGTCCTCGCCGCGCTACGCGATCGCGCTGCCCGAGGGGCACCGGTTCCCGATGGCGAAGTACGCGTTGCTCCGCGAGGGGGCGCTGGCGGCGGGGCTGGTGGCGCCGGAGCGGCTGCACGAGCCGGCGCGTGTGTCCCACGAGGACCTGCTGCGCGTGCACACGCCGGCGTACGTGGCCGGCGTGGAGCTCGGCACGCTCGACGCGGCCCATCAGCGGCGGATCGGGTTGCCGTGGAGCGCGGCGTTCGCGGAGCGCGCGTTCCGCGTGGTGCGCGGCACGGTGGAGGCGGCGGCGCATGCGGTCGAGCATGGGATCGCCATGAACCTTGCCGGTGGCACGCACCACGCCTTCCCCGATCGCGGCGAGGGGTTCTGCGTGTTCAACGATGTCGCGGTGGCGATTCGCCGCCTGCAGGCATCGGGGCGCATCCGCCGCGCCTGCATCATCGATTGCGACGTGCATCAGGGAAACGGCACGAACGCGATCTTCGCCGCTGACGCGAGCGTGTACACCTACGACATGCACGGCGCGAAGAACTTCCCGTTCACCAAGGTGCCGGCCCGTCGCGACGAGCCGCTGGACGACGGGATGGGTGACGCGGTGTACCTGGAGCGGTTGTCGTCGGCACTGCCCGAGGTGTTGCGCACGGCAGCGGCGGACCTGGTGGTGTATCTCGCCGGCGCCGATCCGCATGAAGGTGACCGACTGGGGCGGCTGCGGCTCACGTTCGACGGCCTCGCGCAGCGCGACGAGCTGGTGCTGCGCACCTGCCGCGAGATCGGCTTGCCGGTCTGCGTCACGATCGCGGGCGGCTACGGGCGTGACATCGCGACGACGGTCCGCGTGCACCTGCAGACCGTTGCCACTGCGTCGCGGCATGCGTGATCGCGGCAACGGCAGCGACGACGACGGCAACGGCAGCGACGACGACGGCAACGGCAGCGACGACGACGGCAACGGCAACGACGACCGCAACGGCAACGGCAACGACGACCGCAACGGCAACGGCAACGGCAACGACGACCGCAACGGCAACGGCAACGGCAACGACGACCGCAACGGCAACGACGACCGCAACGGCAACGGCAACGGCAACTCTTTTCACACAGAGGCACCAGAGGCGCAGAGGTGCGGGAGAACAGCACGAACTGATGGGAACTGCGGGGTCTGTCGGAAATTCTGTGTATGAGCCATCACTCTGTATGACGGAGGTGTGCATGGCTCGACGGAAACAAGCGGGACCGGAGACGTTGCCGGCCGGGTTGACGCCCGAGGTGCTGGATCAGCTCGTCGCGGG
>JANNXU010000045.1:0-7298 GCA_031409715.1 Gemmatimonadaceae bacterium
CAACACGCAGCGCTTGCTGGAACCGCTGGGTTACGTTCCGCCGGCGGAGTTCGAGGAGCGGTACTACCGCGCCCAAGCCACTCAACCCGAGTGCTTGGCAGTCAACTAACCGAGTCTCCTGAAAACCCGGGGCGGTTCAGCACGGCGGTAACGAATGTGCCCCCGATCTTGGGTTCATGCACGTACACGAACCGATCGGTGACGATCATGCAACGCCCAGCCAGTTGCGTGGTTCGAGGCGCGCGCAGCACTGTGACCAAGGCCTGATGTCACTCACTTTTGACCCTCTTGCCAGCGCCGAAAGGCCAAGACCGCGTTCAGCCCCCCGAATGCGAACGAGTTGGAGAGTGCCACATCGGGCTCGGCGCAACGCGCGACATTCGAAATGACATCGAGATCGCAGGTCGGATCTGGTGTGGCGTAATTTGCTGTTGGCGGCAGCACACCAAAATACAGCGCCTGAACCGTGGCCACTGCTTCGATCGCGCCCGCCGCCCCGAGAGTGTGTCCGTGCATCGACTTGGTTGAACTCACGGCAAGGTCGTTTGCGTGCACGCCAAAGGTGCTGCGAATCGCGGCAGTTTCCATGGCATCATTGGCGAGAGTCCCCGTGCCGTGACAATTGATGTACCCGACCGACGCGGGCTCGACGTCGGCGTCCAGCAGCGCTTCTGTCATCGCACGAGCCGCGCCCTCGGCCAGCGGCTGCGTAATGTGGTGTGCATCGGCCGACATGCCGAAGCCAATGATCTCCGCATAAATTCGTACTCCTCGTGCGCGCGCACGCGACAGAGGTTCGAGTACCAGCATCGCACCGGCCTCGCCGAGGATCATGCCTGCTCGCTCCTTGGAGAACGGTCGGCAGGTGTCGCCGGCGACGACGCGCATCGCCTCCCACGCTTTCAGGTGGCCGATGTTGAACGGACTCTCGCTGCCACCGGTCACGGCAAGATCTGCCTGCCGGTTTCTGACCATCCAGAACGCATGACCGATGGCGTGATTGGACGACGCGCATGCCGTCGACACGGTGAAACTCGGTCCGGTCGCGCCAATCTCCATGCACACGTGGCTTGCAAGCGCATTCGGAATGAACCGGGGAATCGTAAGGACCGGCGCACGATGCCGTCCGTCACGCCAGAGGTCGGAGTACATCTGACCCAGGGACGCGACGCCGCCACCAGCACAACCTGTCACCACGGCACAGCGACGACGAAGATCTGGTGTGAGCTCGATTCCGGCGTCGACGACGGCCTCGCGCGCAGCCACCAGACCAAGTTGCGTGAACCGGTCAAGCAACGGCAGCTGCTTGGCGTCGAAATGAAGCGCCGGGTCGAAGCCTCGCACCTGCGCCCCCCGCGTGAAGCGGAGCGTGTCGGCGTCAGGGACGTCGATGGGCCCGAAGCCGTCACGGCCATCCCGCAGCGCCTCCCACAGCGCGTGTGCGGTAAGGCCCAGCGCCGATACCGCCCCCACCCCCGTGACGACCACGCGCTCAGGCGGTCTCACGCCTGTCCGCCGTCAGCCATGGCGCGAACAAGCTGAGCCACCGCATCGCCGACCGTACGAATCCGGAGGACCTCGTCATTCGGTATCGACACGCCGAACTCCTCTTCCAGCTCACCGATCAAGCTCACGGCCGACAAGGAGTCGACCCCCAGATCGCCGAACTCGCTCGTAGTCGTCACCTCGCCGGGCTCGACACCTGCCAGTTCGGCGACTCGAAGGGTGACCTGCGTCTCAATGTCTTGGTGCATGACGAATCTCCGGCTGGTGTGATGACGTGTGCGTGGCGCTCCGACGTCGAACGGACCCTGTGGGGGCTCCTCTCCCCGGATCAGGTCCTGCCTCTGAATGTCAAATTCATGCTCAGGGCGACCGTGGGTGGACTGACCCCGCCGTCGGGGATTCGGACGGGGCTTGGTACCGTAAGCTGCTGTGGGGACGCCGGTTGTTGTAGTCCTCCTGCCAAGCGGTGCGCACCGCTTGCGCCTCCGCCAGATCGACAAACGAATGCTTCGAGAGGCACTCTCGCCCGAGAGAGCCGTGGAAGGCGTCGCACATTGCTCTTTGAGAAGCCTGCGGCGGCGAGCAGCGCCACACACGCCCTCGTGCAGACGTCGACCAGCGTGAACATCCGAATCGCGCACCCGTTCTTCAGTGCGTCGTGCATGAAGTCCATGACCCAGCGTTCGTTCGGCTGCGTCGGTGCCGTCCGTGTGGCGTGGACCGTCGCCGCGGCTTCAGCTGCAAGCCTTCCTCGACGTCCGCCACCGGTAAAGCGTGGCCTCGGTGACGCCCAGCGTCCGACAGATCTGATTGGCGACCGTGCCGCATTCGGCCTGTCGCAACGCCTGCAGAATCTGCTCGGGGGTGAATCGACTCTTCTTCATCGGACCTCCTGTCCGGCACGGCCGGGCCTGTGATCACGATGCACTCTGGCCTGAACCAGAGTCACGCTGGACCCGTCTTCGGGGAATGGCGCCGTCGCAGTCACACACACATCAGGATTCAGCACGAGCGCAGGATCAAGAGACAACGCCACATCCTCGCTCAGCCTCGTACACGGAACCACGGGAAGCTCGGTGTCTCAACTCATATGGGCAGAGAAGCGATGTCACGGCATTCGCCCTGCACTGAAGCCTTCAGTCGTTTGCACTGATGTACCATCGGCTCGGCGCGATCGACTCCGGCGAGAGAGAGGAATCGAGTTGATGCACTATCAGGGGGAAGTCGTAGCTGTCGCGCGTGAATCCCATCGCCGTTACCGCCGCCTCCATGGCGGGCGTGACCGCCAGAGACACCTTGTGGATAGGCTTGTCCGCCGGTGCTTCCATCGCACGCCGATTGGCGAGATCGATCACAGCGCCCAAGGTCGCGCGGAGCGCACCATCAAGGTCTTCGGTGAGGACGTCTCCGACCAGCCATTGCCGATCTCCCTTCTGCCGTGAGGCCACGAGACCGACGAGCCTGCCGCTTCGAGTGATGCCAAGCACCTCCCACTCACCGCGCCCGATCTTCCATTGCAACACGTCGGCGCTCCGGGCCAGCGCCACGCCGTGGTGGCCCCGCGCAACCCGCCAGAGCGCGTCCACGCGTTCGTCGAAATCCACGAGTGGGGCCACGACGAACTCGGGGTGCATTTCCAGTGGTTGCGTGAGCGGCACTGACCGGCTGAACAAAGGTACCTTGCCGACTTGCAGCCCCGGAAACATGCGCAGGAACCGCGACCAACGGGGATCCGGAACCATCACCAGCAACGCGGCGCCCTCGTCTCGCAGTGCCTCGATTGAACGACGGTACATGACGGCCACCGGATGCGCGAAGGGATTCGCGAGCCGTAGCAGGCCGCTGATTCGTTGACTCAGGATCGGCGCCCCAGGCCGAAAGGCTTTCCGCACCTGCCCATCGATTTCAACCAGCACGCGGATGAAAGGGAATTGACCAACAATGGCACCGGTCGCACTGTCGACAGCCAGCATACCCGCCGGCGGACCCAGTGGTGCGTTCACGACGTAGTCGAGCCAAATCTGCTTGGTCAGCCCGCCCCACTTCGTGTCCTTCAGCCAGAGGTCCTCCAATGCCGAAAGGTCCGCCGAAGTGAACGAGCGATAGTCCAGTGTCAGTCCCACTGCTCTCTCCTGTGGTGAGGCTCCGGCTTTTGACCTACCCAACGGATCGGTACGATCGCAGCTTACCCCCTTGTCAACAATACCCGTGCTTGCCAGCAATACCCGTGCCGTTCATGATGATCTTCGGGATCCATGCGTGCCGCGGGATGGTTGGGCGAGGAGCGGATCTCTTTGTCATGCTCTCCGGCTTCGTCCTTTGACGCGATCGCGCACATCTCGTGTCAGTCACCGATGCCAATGCCGCCTTCCGAAGTCAAAGCCCTTACTCTAAGGTTACGAGGAGACCCTGAGCACCTTCATTGCCGGAGGGAATTGCAGATGCTTCGCTTTGCGCTCGCCTTGCTAGTCGTATTGGTCGCGTTAGTCGTGGCGAAGCACTGGTCCGCGGCATGGCTGAAGCGCCGTTGGTTTACGCTGCACCGCAGGTTCGTAGAACAAGGTGCGCAAGGCAATATCGATATCCTCTTCTTGGGGGACTCAATCACTGCCTTCTGGCAGTCTTGGTGGGCGCGCCGGCTCTGGGAATCGACGTACGCTGGCCGAGGCAGTGCCAACTTCGCGATCGGAGGCGACACAACGGAGAATATTCTGTGGCGCCTTCGGGACGGTGAGCTGAGCAACGTGCGGCCGCGGGTAGCCGTGCTGCTGGCTGGCATCAACGATCTGATCCTGCGTGGCGAGCCTGTGAACGCCGTACAGGGAATTATAGACATAGTCTCCGAGGTGCAGACCGCGCTCCCTGATTGCAAGGTTCTAGTGTTGGCGATCTTCCCTTCTGCGCAACCGGGCTCCCCACGGCGCAAACTGATTGAAGAGGCGAACACTCTGCTGCGCGCGCGCCTAGAGGGCCGCAGCCGGACGTTGTTCATCGACATCGGCTCCCGTTTCCTCGAATCTGACGGTACTCTCTCGCGCTCGGTCATGCCGGACTTGGTACATCTTAGCACGCGAGGCTACCGGATCTGGGTCGATGCGATGGAAAAGCCGTTACAGTCTCTATTGCACTAGATGCGAGGGGACCGCCTCGTAGTCGTGGGTTTAGAGTGCCCCGTTCTGGTGCTGACCCAATTTCTGTGTCAGAGAAGGAGCCCCGATGCCGCGTGTTCCCCCCGCGGCCCATCCGGCCGCCCATCGTGAGCCGATCATCGCGTTGGCTCGTGCCGGTCGCAATCCAAACGAGTGAGCGCGCCCCGGCGTGCTGACCGGTCGAGCGTGACATCTTGGAAAAGCGGCGGCCTGGTTCGCGGGGAACTCAAGGGAGTACCCGCCCGAGTCTTCGCGCTCGTGAGCGCGAATCAGCGCCGTTGCGGCCGGGACAGCTGTGCGTGGCCGTCATCAAGGACCTCCCGACCATGGCGGGCTTTCTCTGCTTGGCCATCGAGCGCAATGTCTTCGGCCATCGCATAGTCGGGTGTTGCATGCACGACACGCCTGCGCGCGTCGCCCTCCACGCAATAAACATGGCCGCGACGCGCGACCGACGTCGTCCACCATTCGCATCAGGGATCGCAACACGGACTCAACCTGTCGTCACAACTGTTGCAGCTTGTGTAGATCGTTGCAGGTCGTTGGGCGCGTCGGCAGGGAGGCTCCGACTTGTGACGTGCCAAACGCGACCGTAGTTTCTCTATTTACCCCTTCGTCAGCAATACCCCTGCCGCTCAACCTCGTAATCGAAGCACTCAAGGGCGTGGCGATCCTGATGATCGTCGGCATCCATGCTCGCCGCGGGTGGTTTGGCTGGCAGGGAGTGCACGTCTTTCTCGTGCTTTCCGGCTTCGTCCTCGCCCTGTCGGCGGTGCGAACGCCGCATTCCTGGCGTTTGTGGGCCACGCGCCGCGCCGCCCGGATCCTGCCGACGTATTGGCTTACGGCAATCGGCGGCGCGATCGTGGCAGCGCTGCTGCCGCCCGCCATGATGCAATCGCGCCTCGGCGTGCCGCACACCGCGCCCGACCTACTGCTGCGCGACCTGTTTCTGGTACGCAACCTGAACTACACGACGATGTTCGGGCCGGTGAATGCCTCGCTCTGGTACGTCGCACTGCTCGTGGGGCTGTATGCGTGCTTCCCCATCGTCTTCGCGGCGTACCGGCGCGCGGCCACCTGGCGCGCACTGGCGGGGATCACGATCGTCGTCGTCACCATCGAATGCGTTTCGCGCGCCGTGGCGGTCTTCTGGCTCGATGGCATTCCCGTCGGCGCGGGGCACGGCTTCTTGCGCGCGTTCGGCAGTGTGGCGCAGCCCCTCGATCGGCTGGCGCCGGCGGCGGCGTTCCAGCTGTGGGCGCCGTTCGGCGTGTTCCCGACGCGGCTCGGCGAGTTCGCGGCCGGTGTGCTGGCCGGTGTACTCTGGAGTCGCGATCCCGCGCGCGGTGCGCGGGTGTTGCTTCACCCCGTGACGCTGGTCCTCAGTGCCGCCGTCTGGCTCGGCGGCAGTACGCTGTCGCGGTATCGTGGTGGCTGGGTCGTGTCAGATCTGGCTATCGCGGTCGGCCTCACGCCGCTGCTGCTCCACCTGCTCGCGCGCATTCAGCCCGTGGCGAGCCCTGTCATTCAAGGCCTCGCCTGGCTTGGCGGCTGGTCGTACTACGTCTTCCTCACGCATGTGCTCGTGGCGACCACCGCCGGTGCGGCGGCGGTCGCCGTGGGCGCCGGCCCACCCGTGACCATCGCCATTGCCATCGGTGTCGCAGTGGCCGGGCTCGTCCTGAGCTGTCGCGCGCTGCGATCGGTCGACGCGCTCGTGCAACAACGTGTCCACTGATCCGGTCCCTCCCGCACCGTGGTGACGTTGGCGAGGCGCGGGCCGGGATCGCGCACGAGAGACACAACACGATGCTCGATTCACCGCGTGCAACTCGCGCGCGTCGGGTGATTCCCACATCCATGGCGCCGCCCCGTGTTGCCGGCGCAGCGGCCCGACAACTCTTTATGCCCGTGCGTTTGCTCTGCGCGCCACAGGTGACGACCCGCGGTCATACCGACGGTTTCGCTGCTGCTTCCGTCAGAGGCTCCGCCTCGCGAAACTGCAGGTCGTTCAGCTTTCTGTACACCCCGTCGTTGGCGAGCAGTTCTTCATGCGTGCCCATCTCCACGATCGTCCCGCGATCAAGGACGACGATCTTGTTCGCGCGCCGCACCGTGGCCAGTCGGTGCGCAATCACAAACGTCGTCCGCCCCTGCATCAGAACGTCCATCGCTTCCTGCACCACGCGCTCCGATTCCGCATCGAGCGCACTGGTGGCCTCATCCAGCACGAGAATCGCGGGGTCTTTCAGTAGCGCGCGTGCAATCGCGATCCGCTGCCGCTGGCCACCCGACAGCGTCATGCCGCGCTCGCCCACGACGGCATCGTACCCACCAGTGAGCGTCTTGATGAACTCGTGGGCGTGGGCGGCGCGGGCAGCCGCCTCGATTGCTTCTGGAGTGGCCTCGAGGTCGCCGTATGCGATGTTCTCCCGGATGGTTCCCGCGAACAGCTGCGTTTCCTGCGGCACCATGCCGATCGCACGCCGCAGATCGTGCAGGGCCATCGATCGCACATCATGGCTATCGATGCGCACGGCGCCCTCGGTGGCGTCGTAGAAGCGCATAAGCAGGAGTATCAGCGTCGTCTTTCCGGCGCCACTGGGCCCCACCAGCGCCACGATCTCGCCGGGGCTCGCC
>JANNXU010000046.1:0-3921 GCA_031409715.1 Gemmatimonadaceae bacterium
GCAACACCCAAACGCCGATCCGGCTCGATCGGGTGGCCCCGACGGTGAGCGGCACGGTGACCCCGAATCCGGTGCTGAAGAACTTGCCCGCCACTGCGACGGCCTCGGCGACGGATGCGCTCTCGGGCGTGGCGAGCGCGAGCTGCGTGACGCCGGGGACGAGCGTCGTGG
This sequence comes from Gemmatimonadaceae bacterium, assembly GCA_031409715.1. GTDB lineage: Bacteria > Gemmatimonadota > Gemmatimonadetes > Gemmatimonadales > Gemmatimonadaceae > JACMLX01. Next base: position 172 of record JANNXU010000046.1, read on the forward strand.
GCAGCGTCACCGTGGCGTGCACCGCGACCGATCGGGCCGGCAACGTCGGCACGGGGGTGGCGGCCTACACGGTGATCGCGGCGACGACGGGCATCGACAACCTGATCGCGAAGGTTCGGTCGATGCGCCTGGGGACGCTGGAGACGCCGCTGGTGGCGAAGCTGCAGTCGGCGCAGGCGAACCTGCGCGCGGGCAAGGCGAGCGCGGCGATCAGTGACCTGACCGACTTCATCAACCAGGTGAATGCCAAGACGGGGAAGGGGATCACGCCGGCGCAGGCGACGAGCCTGATCGCGGACGCGAATGCGCTGATCACGTCGATTCAGGGCGGGATCTGATGGCGCTGCCGCGTCGGCTTGGGCGGGGGCTGTGTCGTTTGCAGGGCGTGCTCCGCACGATACTGACGATGTAGCTGCGCTGCAGTCTGGCCTTGGCTGGCGGCCGGTCAGACGGTGTCCGGCCGCCAGCGAAACGCAGTTGCGACATCGCGTCGTGCGGGTGCCGTCACGACGATGGACGCCAGACCGCGAACTGTATTGCCGCTCCACCTCCCCGGCGGTATCGCTGGGGAGGTGGAATCACGGCGAGCCAAAGAACACGTGCGGTGCAGGAAATTTCTGCGCTCGGCGACGCCGAAGCACGAGCTGAGCGGCGCTGGCTTCCGTTACGCTGGCGACGTCGTGAGCAACGGTACGATTGGGCGGAATGCGGATCCCTTCGGAGAGAAAATTCGAGCGGCGGAGGTGGCGCCTCTCGCTCCGTCACGGCGTCGTGAACCCTTCCCGTTCCGCCGCCTCTCGCAATCGATCGTCGTAGCACGCGAAGAGACCGCGAGTGCCGGCGCCGCACCACTCGATCGCCGCGGCAAGTTGCATCGCGTCGGCAGCGCGCAAGGGGTGGACGCGCAGCAATCGCATCGCGCCATCGCGAAGCGATTGACCTGGCTGGATCTCGAACCACGACGCGCTCAGCTCCGCCAGCAATGCCCTCGCCACGCGTGACGCGGAGGCGTCGAGTGCCCGCTCGCGTTCGAGTCGCGCCAGCGCTGACGCGCACTCCACGGTGGACCCCCACCACGCCACGATTTCGCTGTCTGCGGTGATGAGTGCCATGGCATGCGCTGAGCGTGGCTGCTCGAGGAGAAGCGGCACCAACGCTGACGAATCCCAGAAAATCATCGCCCGCTTTCTCTCTCCTCGAGGACGGCTGCGAGCGATCGTCCGTCGACGTCGACCGGACGGGGGCGGGTCCAGAAGTCCGAGGCGAGCACCGCTGAAGGTGCCCGCAGTCGTCCGCTCCGGAGCAGCATCTCTCGTTGGGCGTCGTCGTGCTCATCGCCCTGGATGGGCATGAGGCGGGCGACCGGGCGTCCACGATCGGTCACCAACACTTCCTCGCCGTTGCGGACGATGTCGAGAAACGCGCTCAGGCGCGCCTTCAGGTCGGATATCGAGACACGAGGCATGCGACCAGTATGGTCACAACGATCAAGACTGACAAGTCTGGACATGGTTTTCGCCGCCTCGCCTCCTGATAGACAGCGTCCCACCGCGAGGGAATCGGGCAGTACGCGCGGCGCCCCGATTCCTCGCGACTGGACAACGCGATCAGCACGCACGCATCATGTGGTGACCTTTCGATGTCATATCGGCCACCGACGACGGGGCTGCCATAGCGTCCCGCACGACGGAGTCTCTCCATGCTTGCATTTCGGCGCAGTCTTCCGGCCGCCCTCGCCAGTCTGCTGCTGGTGACGGCGTGCGGTGACACGAACACGGCACCCATGACGGCGCCGGCACTGGCGCTTCAGGCGTCTGCCACTGGCGTCCTCTTCGTGGTGCCGGGTGGTACGGGCGATGGCTCGTCGTGGGCGAGCGGGGCGGATCTCTCGGCCGCGCTGGCATCCGCGGTTGCGGGCAGCGAGGTGTGGGTCAAGCGCGGCACGTATCTGCCCGCCACGGCGGGGCTGGCCGATCCGCGACGGGCGACGTTCCGGCTGTCCAATGGCGTCGCGGTGTATGGGGGCTTTTCGGGCACGGAGACCGCGCGCAGCCAACGCGACGCGAACCCGGCGACGAACGGCACGATCCTGAGCGGGGACCTGAATGGCGACGATATCGAACAGATTCGGAACGGCTCACCTTCAATTGGGAGCGACAACGGATTTGCCGAGAACGTGCGTCGCGTCGTCGTGGCGGACGACACGGATCCCACAACCATTTTGGACGGCTTCACGATCCGTGGCGGTGTCGACGGCGTCCTGAGTGGCCTCACACTGGTTGTCGAATCGCCGGATGACGGTGGCGCCGGCCTGCATGTCGAACGGGGGAGTCCAACCGTCTCCAACCTCAATGTCCGCTTCAACCGGGGCAACCTTGGCGGCGGCGCGCTCTTCAGGGCCAGCGCGTCGATCATGACCAATGTGACCTTCGCCTACAACTATGGTGGAGGTGGCGGTGGCATGATCGCATGGGAGAGTGACATGACGCTCCACCACGTCACCTTCGAGTCAAATCTCGCACCGTTTGCCGGAGGCTTCTATTCCCTCTTCGGCTCGCCGACGTTGCGTGACATCACCGTCCGAAACAATACGGCGGCCAACTATGCCGGAATGCTCCTTTCGTACGGCAACCCGTCGCTCACCAACGCGACGATCTCGGGAAACTACACCGGCGTCAATGTCGTAGGCGCATTGTCCGGTGCGGTGGGAGGACTCGCGATCTCCGACGGTGCCGCACGCGTGACGAACGTGACGTTTGCGGGCAATGCCAGCGGTCAGTGCGGTGCAATTCAAGTCGCAGGCGAGACAGCACCTGGCACGATCTTCACCAATGTCACCATTACAGGGAACGTCGTGGGTGTGGTCGCGTTAGAGCCCGGAACAGTCTGCGTTGCCGGGGCGCGTCCGGTCTTCCGCAACAGTATCCTCTGGGGGAATCGCGGCGCTGTATTCACGTACCTCGAGACGGGGTCCGCCTCGGCGACGGTAACGCACAGCATCGTGCAGGGGGGCTTCGTCGGCGAAGGCAACCTCGATCTGGATCCCCAGTTCGTGCGCGCGACGCCGTCGACGCTGCCGCTCACCCCGCCGGTCTCCGACGTCGGCGATCAGCACCTCCAGCCCTCGTCACCCGCGATCAACGCCGGCAGCAACGCCGTGACGAACCCCGACCTCCCGGCCACCGACCGTGATGGTAACGCGCGCATCCAGGGCGGCACCGTGGACATGGGCGCCTACGAGGCCACCCCGCCCGACGTGACGGCGCCGAGCGCGGCCCCGACCCTATCGCCGGCCGCGAACGCGAACGGATGGCACGCGGCCGACGTAACCGTGACGTGGCACTGGAGTGATGCGGGCTCGGGCCTGAACGCCAGCACCTGCCCGGCGAGCAGCACGTCGAGTGGCGAGGGCACGATCACACTGACCGCGACCTGTGCCGACAACGCCGGCAACACCGGCGGCGCCAGCGCCACGGTCAAGGTGGACAAGGGCGCGCCGACGATCACGTTCGTGTCGCGCGCGCCGCTGGCGAACGCGAACGGCTGGGCGAATGCGCCGGTGCTGGTGACGTGGAGCTGCACCGATGCCGTCTCCGGTCCCGTGTCCGTCACCGTCACGCAGACGATGAGCACCGACGGCGCGAGCAACGCGGCGGTGGGCACCTGCACCGACCTGGCGGGCAATACGGCGAGCAACACCCAAACGCCGATCCGGCTCGATCGGGTGGCCCCGACGGTGAGCGGCACGGT
>JANNXU010000047.1:0-142641 GCA_031409715.1 Gemmatimonadaceae bacterium
GCACATGTTGCCGACGCTCACTCCCGCCATCGCATCGAAGTTCGCAACCCTGGCGCTGTCGCACGTCACGCGCGAGTACCCCAACAAGCTCGAACATGTGCTGACGGGGCCGCACGACCTGCGCTCACCGCGTGAGCTGCACCCGGTATTCTACGGCAGCTACGACTGGCACTCGTCAGTGCATGGCCACTGGTTGCTGGCGCGCCTGTTGCGCCGCATGCCGACGCTGCCGCAGGCGGACGCCATTCGCAGCCTGTTCAATGCCCACCTCACGACCGCCAACGTGGCGGCGGAGGTGGCGTATCTCGAGCCGCCGCAACGCGCGACGTTCGAGCGGCCGTACGGCTGGGCGTGGGCGCAAATGTTGAGTGCCGAGTTGCTGCAGCATGACAGCGACGACGGTCGCCGATGGGCGGCCGCGATGCAGCCGGTGGCCGATGCCATCACGGATCGGTGGATGAAGTTCCTGCCGCGCTCCACCTATCCGATTCGTGTCGGCACGCACTTCAACACCGCCTTCGCGATCACGCTCAGCCTCGCCTGGGCCGACGGTGCCGGCGACATGGTGCTGGCCGCCGCGCTCCGCGATGCCGCCACGCGCTGGTACGGCACCGATGCCGACTGCCAGGCGTGGGAACCCGGCAGCGACGAGTTCTTGTCGTCCGCGCTGATCGAGGCGGAGTGCATGCGCCGCATCCTGCCGCCCTCGGTGTTCGCGTCGTGGCTCACGCAATTCCTCCCCGGTCTGGCGCATGGCGCACCGGCGGCACTCTTCACGCCGGCCACCGTCAGCGACCGCACCGACGGCAAGATCGCCCACCTCGATGGCCTGAACCTCAGCCGCGCCTGGTGCTGGCGCCATCTGGCCGGCACGATGGGTGTGGACGATCCCCGACTGCGCATCATGCTCGACGCGGCCGCGCGGCACCTCGAGGCCAGCCTGTCGCAGGTCCGCGGCGACTACATGGGCGAACACTGGCTCGCCACCTTCGCCCTGCTCGCCATCGACGAGTGACCTGCGCAACGCGTGACGTCTGCCTCGAGGGCGTCACACGATGTCCACCAGCCAGAGCGTGGTGTCGCGGCCACGAAGCAGCGCCGCCGGCAACGTCCGCGCCGTGGGCGCATCGCTGAGAATCGCGGTGCGCACCGGCAGCTTCTCGAAGCCGGTGCACAGCACCATCTGCACCCGCGTCGAGTTGAGGGCGCGCAGCGTGAGCGTCACCCGCTCGACCACCGCGAATGGCGCCGGCGCGATCGCGGTCACCGCCCATCGATCCGTCAGCGACACCGTCGGATCGCCCGGAAACAGCGACGCCGTGTGGCCATCCGCCCCCACGCCGCTCAGCACGATGTCGAACTTCGGCTCGTCCAGCGCCGCCACCAGCGCGTCGTACTCCGCCACCGACGCGCTCGCATCGATCTCGCCGCGCAGTCGATGCACCTGCGACGACGGGATCGGCACCTGCGAGAGCAGCGTCTCCTCGAGCATGCGATAATTGCTGTCGGCGTGATCGGGCGGCACGCAGCGCTCATCCCCCACGAACACGTGCACCTGCGACCACGGCATCTGGTCGTATGCCGCCAGTGCACGGTACACGGCCGCCGGCGTGCGTCCCCCTGCCAGGGCGATGCGGCACCGGCCGTACGCCGCCACGCTCGCGCGAATGCCCGCCGCGAGCAGATCCGCCACCGCCGTCGCATACGACGATGCGTGGAACTCCAGCACCTGGCGGGACCTCATCGCGACGAGAACTTCGCCGCCTCCACCGGCCCCTCGCTCCCGGCAGGATACGGCAAAGTGCCCACCGCACCGTCCAGCAGCGGCGTGAACAGCGACCACGCCACTTCCACCTCGTCCGCATGCACGAACAGCGTCTGGTCGCCACGCAGCACGTCGAGCAAGAGCGTCTGGTACGCCTCGGGAATCGCGCTGAACGCCTCCGCGTAGTCGAAGTGCAGCGGCAGCCGCTTGATGCGGAACGGCTCGCCCGGTTCCTTCACGTCGAAGTAGAGACTGAACCCCTCGTTCGGCTGCAGCGTCATCACCAGCGTGTTGCGGTGCAGCGAATCCTGATGCATCGAGCGAAACATCCACACCGGTGCGCGCCGGAACTTGACCTCGATCTCCGTCACGCGGCGGTTCAGTCGCTTCCCGGTGCGCAGGAAGAAGGGCACGCCCTGCCAGCGCCAGTTGTCGATGCGAAGCTGGATCGCCGCAAACGTCTCCGTGCGCGAGTTCGGTGCGACGCCCGGCTCCTCACGATAGCCGGGCACATCCCGGTCGCCGATCCGCCCCGCGTAGTACTGGCCGAGCACCGCATCCGCCGGCGTGACCGGCGCGATCGCGCGGAGCGCCTTGATCTTCTCGGCACGGATCGAGGCGGCGTCCATCGAGCCCGGCACCTCCATGACCACCAGCGCCAGCAGCTGCGTCAGGTGGCTCTGCACCATGTCGCGCATCGCCCCGGCATGCTCGTAATACTCCGCGCGGCCTTCCACTCCGAGATCTTCGGACACGGTGATCTGCACGCTCTCGATGTGGTTCCGGTTCCAGAGCGTCTCGAACATGGCATTCGCAAATCGGAACACCATCATGTTCTGCACCGTCTCCTTGCCCAGGTAGTGATCGATGCGGTAGACCTGATCCTCGGTGAAGAAGTGATGCACCGTCTCGCTCAGCGCGCGCGACGACGGCAGGTCGTGCCCGAACGGCTTCTCGATCACCAGCCGCACGGAGTCCGCGGGCTCGGACAGGCCGGCCTCACCCAGTCCGGTGATCGCGGCCGGGAAGCTCTCCGGAGGCAGCGCCACATAGAACACGCGCTCGGCGAACGGCCCATGCGCCGCCGCCAGCGTCTCGATCCGCGCACGCAGCGCGGTGTACTCGGCAGCGGTGCCGGCGCCGAGCGTCTGCCCGAAGAACGACGCCTCGACCCACCCCACGACCTCCGCAGCCGGCGCAATCGCCTCGCCGATGGCGTCCCTGCCGATAGCGCGGAACGCTGCGTCGTCGAACTCGGGCTTCCGCGACAGGCCGAGGATGACACAGCCGGCGGGCGTCATCCCCTGCGTATGCAGCTGAAAGAGCGCGGGGAGAATCTTGCGGCGGGACAGGTCACCCGACGCCCCGAAGATCACGAACAGCGCACGGCCGGGTGTGCCTTCGCTCACGGGGTCGGCTCCACCTTGATCGCATGCCCGCCGAACTGGTTGCGCATCGCGCTCAGCAGCCTGTCGGCATACGAGTCCACGTCGCGCGATCGCAACCGCTGCAGCAGTGACAGCGTGATCACCGGCGCCGGCACGTCTAGATCGATCGCCTCGGCGACGGTCCACCGCCCCTCGCCGGAATCGCTCACGTACGGCGCGATCCCCTGCATCGTCGGATTGCCGGCGAGCGCCAGTGCCGTCAGGTCGAGCAGCCATGAGCGCACCACGCTGCCATGCCGCCACAGCTCCGCCACCTGCGCCAGATCCAGCGACAGCTCGGTCTTGTGCTGCAGGATCGAGAAGCCTTCGGCGTACGCCTGCATCATGCCGTACTCGATGCCGTTGTGGATCATCTTCGTGAAGTGGCCGGCGCCGCTCGGTCCGACGCGGCCCCAGCCCCGGTCGGGGGCCGGTGCCAGCGTCTCGAAGATGGGGTGCAGCCGCGCCACCGCCGCCGCGTCGCCGCCGATCATCAGCGCGTAGCCCTCCTTCAGGCCCCACACACCGCCGCTGGTGCCCACATCGACGAAGGCGATGCCCTGGCCGGCGAGCGTGGCCGCACGGCGCTGGCTGTCCTTGTAGTTGCTGTTGCCGCCATCGATGATCGTATCGCCTGCCGTCAGCAGCGCGGCCAGTGCCATGACGGTGCTCTCGGTCGGATCGCCGGACGGGACCATCACCCACACTGTCCGCGGTGCGGCGAGCGCCGCCACCAGTTCGCCGAGCGATGTGGCGGCGCGTGCACCATCGCCTGCCGCAGTCGCGACGGCCGTCGGGTCACGGTCGAACACGGCCACCGTGTGCCCACCGCGCAACAGTCGCGTGGTCATGTTCGCGCCCATCCGTCCGAGTCCGACCATCCCGAGCTGCATGTGTCCACTGAGCTGAGTTGTGTGCGCGGCAGGTCGCGCCCGACGACTGGCAAGGGCAGCATACGCGCCCGACCACCGCCCCTCAAGCGAGTGCGGCGACCCGCCGTGTTCGAACCACGGTTGTGTTTGCCGCCGGCTGTGCGACAGATTCGTATGCTGCGCGGCCAGATCATGGGCCGGCGCCCGACCGATCTCTCCCCGGTGCCTTCCTGAACGTGACGTTTCCTGCCGCTCACTCGCACCGCCGGCGCCTCGCGCGCCGCCGCGATCGCGCCCGCCACATCGGCGCGCCGGCGTGAGCACTCGCCGCTGGTCATGGCTCCTCGTGCCCGTGCTGCTGGTGGCCGTCCCCGTCGCCGCGCGCCGCATCGCCTATGACACCGTCGAGCGGAACGGCCTCATCTCGCAGCCGGTCGGACCGGAAACCCCGGCGCAGTTCGGCGCGCCGTTTGCGCGCTTCAAGATCCCGCGCGGCAACTACCAGCTCGACGGCGTGATGGTCACGGCCAGCGACACCGCGCCGCTGATCGTGATCTACCATGGCTCGGCCGAGTCGGTCTCGTACTGGGCCGACGTGCAGGCACTGCTCTTCGCGGCGGGCATCTCCAGCTACGTGTTCGACTACTCCGGCTTCGGCAACAGCGGCGGCGAGCGCAAGGCTGTCGTCATCGCCGAGGATGTGCGGCAGGCGTGGCGCGACGCGGCCATCCGCTTCCCCAACGCCCAGCGCCGCATCGCGCTTGGCTACTCGCTGGGGTCCGGATTCCTCGTGCGCGAGTTCCCCGACCTCGTCCCGGAGGCGCAGGGCATCGCGCTGGTGGCCTCCTACTCCTCCGCGCGCGAGGCCGCCGTCAGCTTCGGGACCATCCCGCGCTGGGCCGCACCGATCCTCCCCGACCTCTGGAACTCGGTCGCGAACATCGCCGCCGTCCATGCCCCGCTGCTGCTGGTGCACAGCGATGCCGACCAGCTCTTCCCCATCGGCATGCCGAGCCGGATCTTCAGCGCGGCCAACGCGCCCAAGTCGTTCGTGCGCCTGCACGGCTACCGGCACGAAGACGGACACCTCCGCCCCGACAGCACCTACTGGGCCCCCGTGATGCGCTTCGCACAGACCGGCACCCTGCCGCGCTCGATGTACTGACGCATTCGCCGGTCGCGCGATCCGCGCGACCGTACCTGCGCCTCCGTGCGCCGACACACCACGAACCCGACGCAGACCCCCATGAAGCGCCTTGCCTCGAATCTCACCGTGCAGGTGCTCACCGCCATTGCGCTCGGCGTGCTCCTCGGCGTCGTCGCACCCGATCTCGGCAAGGCCATGCGCCCGCTCGGTGACACCTTCGTCAAGCTCGTCCGCATGGTCATCGGCCCGATCATCTTCCTCACGATCGTGCTCGGCATCGCCAACATGCTCGACCTCAAGTCGGTCGGGAAGGTCGGCGGCAAGGCGTTCCTCTACTTCGAGATCGTCACCACCTTCGCGCTCGCCATCGGCCTCGTCGTCGTGAACGTCAGCCGTCCCGGCGACGGCGTCGATGTCTCGGCACTCACCAAGGGCGACGTGTCGCAGTACATGAAGGCCGGCGAGGGAATGAAATTCGTCGATTTCTTCACCAACATCGTCCCCTCGAGCGTGGTCGATGCGTTCGCGAAGGGCGAGATCCTGCAGATCGTCTTCTTCGCCGTGCTCTTCGGCGTCGCACTGACGGCACTCGGCACCGCCGGCAAGCCACTGGTCGATGTCCTCGAACGCACCTCGGAGGTGTTCTTCCGCATCGTCGGACTCGTCATGAAGGTCGCACCGATCGGCGCCTTCGGTGCGATGGCCTTCACCATCGGCTCGTTCGGCCTGCGCACGCTCATCCCGCTCGGCCGGCTCATGCTGGACGTCTACCTGACGATGGCGATCTTCATCTTCGTCGTCCTCGGACTGATCTGCCGTGCCTATGGCTTCCGCCTCCTCGAGTTCCTCCGCTACATCCGGGAGGAGATCCTGCTCGTGCTGGGCACCAGCTCCAGCGAGGCGGCGCTGCCGCGCATGCTCGCGAAGATGGAGCGATACGGCTGTGGCCGCACCGTCGTCGGCCTCGTGATCCCGGCCGGCTATTCGTTCAATCTGGACGGCACCTCGATCTACCTGTCCATGGCGACGATCTTCCTCGCACAGGTCAATGGCATCGAGTTGTCGATCAGCCAGCAGATCAGCATCCTGTTCGTGCTCATGGTCACGTCGAAGGGCGCCGCCGGCGTGACGGGATCGGGGTTCATCGTGCTGGCGAGCACGCTCAGCGCCATGAAGGTGATCCCGGTCGAGAGCATCGCCCTCCTGCTCGGCGTGGACCGCTTCATGTCCGAGGCGCGTGCCATCACGAACCTCATCGGCAACGGCGTGGCGACGCTCGTGATCTCCCGCAGTGAAGGCGCATTCGACGAGGAGAAGCGCCGCGCTGCCATTGCCGCACCCTGACGCCACGGAGAGACCATGCCCGACCGCTTCCTCGCCAAGTCACGCGCCATGCTGCTCGACGAGTGCCTGCCCAAGATCCGCCTCGCCACCCGCGCACTGACCGACGACGACACCTGGTGGCGCCCGGCCGAGGGCTCCAACAGCATCGGCAACCTGCTCGTGCACATCGAGGGCAACGCACGACAGTGGCTGATCGGGGGCGTCGGCAACCGTCCGAACGCCCGGGACCGTGATGCCGAGTTCGCGCGCACGACGGGCGGCTCGGTGCACGAACTGGTCGACCGCCTCACCGCCACCTTCCTCGAGATCGACGAGATCCTCGCCTCACTCTCCGACGCGAGCCTCGACGATCAGCGCATGATCCAGGGTGAGGCGACGACCGTCTTCGACGCCATCTACCATGTCGTCTCGCACGTGAACATGCACACGGGGCAGGTCATCCAGCTCGCCAAGTGGCGTGCCCCGGGCACCGTGCGGCTCTACGAGGCCAGCAGCACCGGCTTCACACGACTCTGGCAACCGACGGTGCGACCAGACTGACCGTCGCGCCGACGCACGCAGACGCGACGGGCCGGCCACGCTGCGGTGACCGGCCCGTCGTCTCTGCGTCCAGACCTCAGTACGTGAACTGCACGCCCGTCGTCAGCAACCCGTCGAACTTCTTGAAGCGATCGGACAGCGACGGCGTCGCCGGATTCAGCGGCGGTGCGTTGTTGTAGTTGATCAGGTACGAAACCTTGATCCCGATGCGGGCCGACAACGGCGCCACCACCGACGTGCGCGACGTCAGCAGCCAGGCATCCGTCGTCGTGAAGTTCGGTGTCAGCGTCGCGCTCTGCTCGAAGTACGCCACCTTGGAATAGTTGTGACGATACAGCCCGTCCACATTCCCCACGAAATCGCTCGTGTTCGGCGTCGTGCCGAGGAATGCGCGCTGCAGCGCACCGACACCGGCCGACAGCTGCAGCTTGTCGATGTCGGTGTCGACGAACTGGTAGCCGACACCCACACCCTCGTTGAACTGGCTGGTGAGACCGGCCGGGGTGTTGCGCAGGGCACCCGCCGTCACGTACAGCGACCAGGGCTTCTGCAGCGTGCGATCGAGGCGCACCATGCCCTGATACAACTCGGCGTTCTTGGTGCCGTTCGCCGTGCCGCGCAACGCCGAGGCGCTCTGCGAGAACTTCCACATCGGGAAGGCATAGCTGTAGCGCTGGCCAAGCGAGACGGTCGTCACTTCCTGGTTGCCCTGGCTGGCGGCCAGTGAAAAGTCCCCGACGAACTCGTACGGCGGCTTCTTCGCCGCCTCCTGCGCACCAGCCACACCAGCGCCAAGGATGAGGAGGGCGGATGCACGACGGATGACACAATTCATGATGCGATCTTTCCTTGTTTGGGTTTGCGTTGGACGACCAGCCACACCAAGACACCCGCCACGAACAGCGCGCCGACTACCGGTACCAGCAGCGCCATCGCTGCGGTCACCATCGCGCCGATCAGTTCACCCGTGGACAGGACGGGATTCGCGACACCGCCCGTCGCGGCGCTGCTCTTCAGCCGAAGCAGCGAGGTTGCACCGTGCAGCAGCCCCGCCGCACCGCCGCCGCCGATCAGCGCAATGCCCCACGTCAGCACCGGCGGCAGATCGGTCATCGCCGCCGCGCTCGCCACGACGCCCGCAATCACCGCCGCCGGCGCCGCCGCGAGGTCGAGCGCGTTGTCCAGCCACGGCACGTAATACGCGCCCACCTCGAGCACGGCGGCCGTCCCCAGCGCGATCAGCGCCGGCAACGATGCGAGCACCGCAAATCCGTCGTTCAGCGGTAACACACCGGACCGTCCCGCCAGCCCCAGCGCGAGCAGCGGCACGAACACCCGGAAGCCGCAGGCCGCCGCCACACCGATCCCGGTGAGCACGCTCAGCAACGCCTCCATCGCGCACTCCTCCCGATCTGTGAAGATTAAGGATAGCTTAGAAACATCCGCTTGCCCAGATGGGTGCCACGGCGTCGGCGATGCGCCAACGTCTGGATCAGCCATATTTGCCGCGTGACCACTTCAAAAGACAGCGTCGCGCCGCTCGTCGGCGTCGTGATGGGCAGTGCCAGCGACTACCCCGTGCTCGCCCCGGCCGTCGCCCTGCTCGAGGAATTCGGTGTGCCGCATGAGGTGCGGGTCGTGTCGGCGCATCGCACTCCGGACCAGATGTTCGCATACGCCGAACAGGCGCATCAGCGGGGGTTGCGCGTGATCATCGCCGCAGCCGGCGGCGCGGCGCACCTGCCTGGCATGCTCGCCGCCAAGACCCTCGTGCCCGTCATCGGTGTGCCGGTCGCCGCGACGGCGCTGGCGGGGATCGATGCGCTCCTGTCGATCGTGCAGATGCCGAAGGGCATTCCGGTGGCGACGGTGGCGATCGGGCAGCCGGGGGCCGCCAACGCCGCGCTCCTCGCGATGCAGATGCTCGCCACCACCGACGCGGCGCTCCACGCGGCCCTCACGACCTGGCGCGCCGCGCGCACGCAGGACGTCCTCGACCATCCCGATCCCCGCCCCGCCGCATGACGATCATCCTGCCCGGGGCGACCATCGGGTTTCTTGGCGGAGGGCAGCTCGCGCGAATGTCGGCGTTCGCCGCCCGCTCGATGGGCTACGGTGTGCACGTGCTCGACCCCGATCCCGACTGCCCCGCCGCGGCGGTCGCGTCGCACGTGGTCACCGCGCGGTATGACGACGTGCAGGCCGCCGTCGCATTTGCCCGCACCTGCGACGTCCTCACGCTGGACATCGAGCAGGTCGCGACCGACGCCATCGCCGCCGCATCGCTGCACTGCCCCGTGCACCCGGGTGCGGCGCCGATCCACATCATTCAGGACCGGGGTCGTCAGAAGGAATGGCTCCAGACCGCCGGCTTCCCGGTCGCCCCGTTCCGCGTGGCCCGCACCCCGCTGGAGGTCGCCGACGCCTTTGAGCAGCTCGGGCGCAGCATCGCCAAGACCACCAGCGGCGGCTACGACGGGCGCGGCCAGGCGCGCATCCGGTCCGTCAACGATCTCGCCGCCGCCGGCGCACTCACCGAGCACGCGACCGTCGTCGTCGAACAGTGGATCGAACTCGCCGGCGAACTGTCGGTGATGGTCGCGCGCAGCGCCACCGGAGAGGTGCGGACGTTCCCCGTCTCGTGGAACCACCACGACAACGGCGTGCTCACCTGGGCGATGACGCCGGCGCCGGTGAGCGAGGCCACGACGGACGCGGCGGTCACCCTCGCCGGGGCCATTGCCGCGGAACTGGACCTCGTCGGGCTGCTGGCGGTGGAGCTGTTCGTCACCGCCGACGAGGCGCTGATGGTGAACGAGCTCGCCCCGCGACCGCACAACACCTTCCACGCCACCGAACGCGCCTGCCTCACCAGCCAGTTCGAGCAACAGGTCCGCGCCGTCTGCGGACTGCCGCTCGGCAGCACCGCACTCCTCTCGGCCGGTGCCATCGTCAACCTGCTCGGCGATCTCTGGCCGGCCGATGAACAGCTCCCCGATTGGCGGAGCGCACTCGAGGTGCCAGGAGTCCGACTCCACCTCTACGGAAAGCGGGTGGCCAAGCCCGGGCGCAAGATGGGGCACCTCTCGGCAGTCGGCGCGACACCCGAGGCCGCCCGTGATGCCGTGCTCGACGCCTACGCCCGCCTCCTGCCCCGCTGACGCCGCGCTGACGGACAGCGACCAGCGTGTCGTCGCCGGTGTGGAATCAGCGAGGCGGCAATTTCTCGGACGGCGGGTCGGCGGTCGGGTGACGCAGGCGGCTCACCGCCATCCCGACCATCGTACCGAGCATCGCCGGCACCACCGCCAGCAGCGTCGACACCGGTGAATCCACCGTGTAGGGCAGCGCGTGTCCCGTCACGCTCGAGACGAGATGCGCCAGCGGCACCGACATGCCCAGCATCAGGCCTCGACGCCAGGCGCCCTCGGGATGCCACGCGGCCAGGAAGAAGGCGGCGGCGAACAGCACCCCAACCGATCCCTGCACCTCCACTGAACGCACGTCGATCACACCGACGAGCACACCGGCGGCCACGGTCAGCAGCAGGGCGATCGGACCTGTCATGGCGCATCTCCCGGGAATGGACACAGGAATATCGCGCCTCGGCCCTGATCGCGACACGGCGCCCTGTCCCGATGTCCACCGTTCCCTCACCTTTCGGCAATGCCACTCTCCCCACTCGTCGCCCATGACGCGCTCCGCCAGCGCCTCGGCAGCGCGATCGCCCGCGGCACAATGCCCGGCTCGCTGCTGCTCCACGGCCGGCGCGGTGTCGGCAAGCAGCGCCTCGCCCTCTGGCTGGCGCAGGTGATGCTGTGCGCCGGCGACGGCGAGGCGCGCCCCTGCGGACACTGTCAGGCCTGTCGCTACGCGGCTGACCTCACGCATCCCGATCTCTACTGGTTCTTTCCCGTGCCGCGCGCCGACATCGCCGACTGCTCACCCGAGGAGGCGCTCGCGGTGATGCGCGGTGCGATGCGCGACCGGGCCCAGGCAAATGGGCTCTGGGGCCCGTCCAGCGGCAGCGAGGGCATCTTCGTGGAGATGATCCGCTCGCTCGTGAAGGCGGCCGCCAGCGCGCCGGCGATGGCGCGCCGGAAGGTGATGATCCTCGGTGATGCCGATCGGATGATTGCGCAGGAAGGGAGCGATCAGGCCGCCAACGCCCTGCTCAAGCTGCTCGAGGAGCCGCTGGCCGACACGACGCTGATCCTCACCACCAGCGAACCCGGTGCCCTTCTTCCGACGATCCGGTCGCGCGTCATCTCGGTGCGCGTCGCCCCCCTCGCGCCGGCGGACGTGCGCCAGTGGTCGGAGCAGGCTGTGGTGCACGCCCGGATCGGTGCCCCCGACGCGACGGTGCTCGAGCGCGCGTCCGGCGCCCCCGGCGCACTGCTCGGCGGCACGGCGCACGACGAGGCCGCCACCCATGCGGCGGCCTGGCTGACGGCACTCCGGGGCGATGCCTCGGACCGCTTTGCGGCGATTCTGTCGGAGAAGCACTCCGGCGCCAGAGGCACCTTCGCCGACGCGCTCGATGCGCTCGAAGGCACCCTGCATGCCCGACTCCGTCCCGCGGTCGAGACCGGCAAAGGAGACCCGCTCAGCCTGGCACAGGCGCAGGATGCGGTCGATGCCGCCAGAGAACGGACGACGCATAACGTGAATCCCGCGCTGATCACCTCCGACCTTCTCAGGCAGTTGCGCTCGCTGGGGGTGAACGGATGACGCAACCGGTCAACGAAGAAGGACTCAGCCACATTGACAGTGCCGGCAACGCCAGAATGGTTGACGTATCGGCCAAGGCGGACACCGATCGGGTGGCCGTGGCGACTGGAGCGATCCGCATGGCGCTGGGTACCTTTCACGTCATCCGGACGCAGGCCCTCCCCAAGGGGGACGTGCTGACGGTGGCGAGGATTGCCGGGATTCAGGCGGCGAAGCGCACGGGAGACCTGATCCCGCTCTGCCATCCGCTGCTCTTGAGGGCGGTAAACGTCACGCTGGAAATGGACGAGACTTTGCCGGGAGTGCGGGCGACCGCTCAGGTGCGGACGACCGGACCGACGGGTGTGGAGATGGAAGCGATGTGCGCCGTGTCCGTCGCGCTGTTGACTGTGTACGACATGGCCAAGGCGGTCGACCGGGAGATGATCCTCGGCGACATCCGGGTGGAGTCGAAGGACGGAGGGCGCTCAGGATCATGGCGCCGTCCACCGCAGGGATCGGATGGCGCGCCATGACCGGCGCCTGAAGAGCCCATTGATCAAGCGATGCGTTTCGCCTGCGATCAGGCGAAGTGTTTCGCGCCACTGGCGCTGACGCGCCGGCCTCCGCGGCGCGACGTGCGGAACGCCGGTGTGGCGCGCCCCTGACGCGAGGGTAGCACCACCATGCACGACTTACGTGGGACCTATGTGCACCGTGGCGACAACGAGCGGCTCCGCCGCCGGTTCCGTCGCTGGGTGATTGCAGGAGGGGCGATCGCAGTCGCCCTGGCCGCCGGACGCCGTCCGCTGGTGCTCGATGCCCGTGCCGAGGTGGCCCGGCCGCTCGCCACCAGTGGGCCAGCCGCTCGCGTCGTGACGCTCTCCGACCGGGTCGAAGCCGCCAGCATCGCCAGGCGCGCGACGCAGCGGCTGCAGCGCTGGAACCGGATCTACACCCTCTCCCACCGCTGGATGGTGGACGCGGAACTCGCCCGCGCCATCCATGATGCCGCCGTCGAGGCCGGACTCGACCCGGAGCTCGCCTTCCGCGTCGTCAACGTCGAGAGCCAGTTCAAGGAGCGGGCGGTCAGCCACGTCGGCGCCGCCGGACTCACGCAGGTCATGCTCCCGACCGCCCGGTTCTACGACCGGAAGATCACGAAGGAGAAGCTCTTCGACCGCGAGACGAACCTTCGGATCGGTTTCCACTACCTTCGCGACTTGATCGACGAGCACCGGGGCGACGTCAAGCTCGCCCTGCTGACGTACAACCGCGGCGGTCAGGCTGTCCAGACGGAGCTCGCGCTCGGTCTCGATCCGTCGAATGGGTATGACCGCAAGGTCATGCGCGGCTATAGCGGTGCGGGGCGAGTCAAGTCGGTGAAGGTCCGAAGCGACGACTGAGCTTCCTCGCCGGTGTGAGATGGCGCGGTGAAAACATCGGGGGCGGCAGCGCGCTCGATCACGATGCAGACAGCATGACAAAGGGGCGCCGCCGGAACATTCCGACGGCGCCCCTCGCCTTCTGTACAGCTCGCCAGACGGTCCTCGGCGTGTACCGGGCGTCGCCATTCAGCGGTTTACCGGCCTCGCCGTCTCGTCGGCTTTGCCTTCGCCGACGGTCGGCGACTCGTGGCTGACCCTGCCCTTCTGGCAGTCGCCCGTCGTGAGGTTGCGGAGCGGCTGCGGGCGCCTGAACTGCGCGACGCAGACGCCGAACGGCCGGATCGCGACCGGGTGGCGGCGCGTGCCGACGGCGTCGCCGCACAGCTGCGGACCGTCTTCCGCCGCCCGTTCACCCGTACCACGCGCGAGGTGCAGCGCGCACCCGCCCCCGAGGCGCTGGCCGAGCGGGACGAGCGGCGCGCCGCCGCCAGCGCCGACCGGGAGGGACGCTTCACCACCAGCACCTGTCCAGCGCGAAGCCGGCCGCCGCGGATGCCGTTCAGGCGCCGAAGTTGCGCCACGCTCACGCCCGAGCGGCGCGCCACGCTCGCCAGCGACTCTCCTCGTCGGACCTTGACCCGCGTCGCGACCAACGCCCGCTGACCGCTGCCGAACCGCGCAATCCCCGGATCCGGCACGTCGCGGGCGCCAGCCACGGCCAGGAGGGTCGGCACGCGCAGGGTCTGGCCGGCTTGCACTCGCCCGCGCCGGTCGAGTGCGAGGCGCGGGTTCATCCAGCGCAGCGCCTTCACCGGAATGCCGGCATCGTCCGCGATCGCCTGCGCACTGCGCGCTGACGCCAGGCGCACCTCGCTCCACGCCTGCCGTTCCGACTCCGGGAGCGCGCCGAATGCTGCCGCAAAGCCTGCCGACGTGCCCACCGGCACTCGCACCTCGATCGTCTCGCCCGGTGGCGTGACGCCGCGGATGAAGTGCGGATTCAGGTCGCGGATCTGATCGAGCGTCGCGCCGCTCGCCTTGGCCACGGCGCCAAGCGCCATGCCGCCAGCGACCATCACCGAGTCGTATTCGTACGCCGCCAGCGTATCGACGAGCAGGCCGTAGCGCTGCGGATCCTTTGCCACCATCGCCGCCGCGATCAGCTTCGGCACGTACGCCTTGGTCTCGCTCGGCAGGTACCGCTGTTCGGCCAGGGCGAAGAAGCGGTCCTCCCCCTCGGAGCCGTCCATCTCGTCCTCGAAGCGCTTGAGGCCGCGCGAGACCCGCCCCGGTCCGCCATTGTACGCCGCCGCGGCCAGGTACCAACTGCCGTACGCATCGTGCAGGTCGGTCAGGAAGTCGATCGCGCCCTCGGTGGCCCGCATCGGGTCACGACGCTCGTCCACCCACCAGTCCACCCGCATGCCGATGCTCTTGGCCGTCGGCGCCATGAACTGCCACATCCCGACGGCCGCCGCCCGCGAGTAGGCGTGGGGGCTGTAACTGCTCTCGATCAGCGCGAGGTAGGTCATGTCCTCGGGGAGGCCCGCCTCGCGGAACCGGCGGCGCAGCATCGCGTCGTAGCGGGTACCGCGGCTGATGCTCCGCTGCATGTACTCGCGCAGGCGGCCAGTGAAGATGTCCACGTACTGCGTCACCATCGCGTGCGCCTCGTAGCTCCGGACATCGATGTCCCATGTCACGGCGTCGGGCGTTCGTGGCCCGGCGCTGGCCACCGGCGCGGCCGGTACGCCGTCGAAGAGCGCCGCGGCACGCATCACCACCTCGGAGTCCGTCACCACTGGCCTCACGATGGCAGCGCTCGTGTCGACTGGCGCGACGGCCAGCGTCACCACCGGCTCGGGTGTGATGAGCGGCGCCGGCCGCGAGGCACAGCCGGCGGCGAGGATGAGGACCGCGATCGGGCGACGACGCATCACGGGGCCGGGGCGATGGGGAACGGACAGGAGCGAACTTTCGAGTCTAGCAGTCGTGCCGGGGCAGGGAAACCGACCGGGCACGGCGAATCCGGCGACATCCTGACCGACGGGACGCCAGGGCACCCCGCCCCGTCTCGCGAGCGCTCCGCCGACGCGGTTGCCCCGTGCCGCGGTTGCCCCATGCCGCGACGTGCCGTACCGTCGCTGCATGTCGCGCCTCCGGAGTATCGTCACCTGTCTGCTCGTCGCGATGGCGACGGCCTGTGCACATCCGCCGTCGCGCGGCCCGTCGGCGACACCCGCCGCCGACGTGCTGGCTGCCATCACCGGCCTCGAACGCTCCCTTCCCGGCGCCGTCGTGCGCGTTGCGGCGTTCCGGCTCGACGGCACGGGGCCACGCATCATGCTGCGTCCCGACTCGCTGGTGCATGCCGCCAGCACGATGAAGGTGCCGGTCATGATCGCACTCGCACGGCGCAATGGAGGCGACCTGCGCACCCTCGACGCCACGGTTCCGCTGACGAACCGGTTCGCCTCGATCGTCGACGGCTCGCCCTACACGCTGAACCGCGCCGATGACTCCGACGACAGCGTGTACGACCGCGTCGGCAGTGACGTGACGGTGCGCTGGCTGGCAACGCGGATGATCACGTACTCGAGCAACCTCGCCACCAACATGCTGCTGACGGTGGTCGCCGCCGATTCGGTCACGGCGCTGATGCGCACGCTCGGCGCATCGCGCATGCTGGTCCGCCGCGGTGTGGAGGATACGCCGGCGTTCCGGGCGGGGCTCAACAACGTCACCACGGCCGGCGACCTCGCGGCGATCATGGCGGCCATCGCCACCGACCGCGCGGCCTCGCCCGCCGCCTGCGCCTGGATGCGCGAGGTGCTGTTCGCGCAGCACTGGAACGACGCCATTCCCGTCGGCCTGCCGCCGGGCACACGCATCGCCCACAAGACGGGCAACATCACCGCCGTCGAACACGACGCCGCGATCGTCTACCCTGCGTCCGGTGCGCCGTACGTGCTGGTGGTGCTCACGAGCGGCGTTCAGGACTCGGAGGTCGCGAAGCGGCTCATCGCCGACATCGCACGGATCGTGCACGCGGCGCTCATTCGGTGAGCGGGCCGGCATCGTCAACTCTGTTCACACGGAGGCCGATGCTGCAATCCTTCGTGTGAACAGAGTTGACGACGCCCGCCGTTGGACGACCTACTTCCGGTCCTTGTGCGTGGTGTTCAGCACCGTGTGCCGCGTTTCCAGCGACACCGGCCGGCCATCGATGAACAGGTACCGCGTATCGGTCCGCGCCTCGAGCAGGTCACCGGTCGTCACGACGAGGTTCGCCGACTTCCCGACCTCCAGTGAGCCGAACCGGTCGCCCACACCGAAGATCTGCGCCGGCCACAGCGTCACCGCCTTCAGCGCATCCTCGGGGCTCAGCCCGTACGCCGCCGCCATGCCGGCAATGTGCGGCAGGTCGCGCACCTCGGCGCCACCGTCGCCCGAGCTGATGGCGAACCGCACCCCCGCCGCCGCCAACTGTCCCGGCGCAGCGAAGTTCACGTCGAACGGATCGTCCTCGCGGCCCGGCAGCGTGCGCACGTGCGTGAACACCACCGGCACGTTCATCTGCTTCAGCCGGTCCGCCACGGCCAGCGCCTCGCGCGCGCCCATGATGATCGGCGTGAGTCGCTGCTCCTGCGCGAAGTCCAGCGCCGCCCGGATGTCCACGGCGCGGTCGGCCGACATCAGCACCGGCAGCTCGCCCCGCACGTACGGCACCATCGCCTCGAGCTTCACGTCGGGCTGCACGCGCGGCAACGATCGATCGCTGGCCGCGGCTCGCACTGCCTGATCGTACGCCCGGGTGTCGGCGATCAGCGCCTTCAGCGAATCCAGCTGCCGCTCGCGCGTGCGCTGGGCCTCTGGCGTGTTGTTGGCTCCGCCGAATCCGCCGCCACCACCGCCGCCAAACCCGAATCCGCCGCCACCCGCGCGCGGCAGCGTGATCACCAGCCCCGCCGACTTCCGGATGGTCATCTGGGGATGCGTCCATCCACCCAGGTGCACCATCGATGCCTGGCCCGACACGATCCCGCCGCTCGGACTCGACAGCACCTGCGTGACGCCGAGCACACGCGTCACGCCGATGTGCGCCGAATGCGGATTGATGGCGTAGTACGCCGCCAGATTCGGGTTGAAGCTTCCCACTTCGGCATCATCGACGCTGGGCGACGCGCCCTGCGGGATTTCACTCAACCCCATCGACGTCCCCGCATCCATCATCCCCGGGTACACCGAGAGCCCCGTGCCGTCGATCACCTGCGCGCCCTGCGGCACGGCGGCACCGGCACCCACGGCAGCGATCTTTCCACCGCTGATCACCACGGTGCCTCGCTCGATCGCCGGACCGCTCACCGGGACGATGCGCGCGTTGGTGATGGCGAACGTCCCCTGCGGCCCCCAGTTCGGGTTGGGCGACCCAAGCTGCGCCCGCACGGCCATCGGCAGTGCCAGCGTGACAGCGGCCAGCGCTGCGCCCACGAACGGTGTGTGGCGTCGCATCAGTGACTCCCTCCGCTCGGTGCGGCCGGTCGTGGCGGACCACCAGGTCCGCGTGTCGGTGGTGCCGTATTCGGCTCGGCCTTCTCCAGATCCGCGCGCTCGGCGGCCAGCGCCTGCCGGCGGGTCATGTCGAGCTGACGGTCGAAGAAGGTCTCGCCGTCCACGATCGTGCGCTCGACGCGCGCGTAGACGCTGAACGGATGCGCGTTCCAGATGCTGATGTCGGCGTCCTTGCCCGCTTCCAGCGATCCGGTGCGGTCACCGAGCCCGAGCTGCATCGCACCGTTGATCGTGATGGTGCGAAACGCCTCGTCCTCGGTCAGTCCGTACCGCATCAACTTGGCCGCATCCACGTTCAGGCGCCGGATGCGCTCGTCCGAGTCGGAGTTGATGCTCGTCAGCACGCCCGCCCGCATCGTGATGACGCCATTGTAGGGAATGGCGTCGTACGCCTCGAGCTTGTACGACCACGAGTCGGCGAAGATGCTCACGCCCGCCTTCGCCTCGGCGATCTCCGGCGCGATCTTGTATGCCTCGAGGGCGTGCTGCAACGTGCCGACCGTGAAGCCGAACTCCTTCGCGAGTTCGAGCAGCATGTGGTGCTCGTCGGAGCGGTAGCCGTGCGCGTGCACGATGCGCTTCCCCTCCAGCACTTCCACCAGCGGCTCGAGCTCGAGGTCGCGACGCGGTGCGATCACGCCGGGTGTGGCCGGCTTCTTCGCTGCCGCCACCCTGTAGTCGTCCCACGCCTGCTTGTAGGCACGTGCGCGCACGAAGGCGTCACGCAGGATTTCCTCCTGCCCCATGCGCGTGAACGGGTACCGGCGCTGCTGCCCCGGCTGCACGGTCGACGACTTGCGCGTGACGTTTTCACCGAGCGCGAACTTGATGCCCGGCTTCGCGGTCGGCGGCATCATCTCCGACACCGGCCGCCCCAGCTTGAGCTTGAGCGTCACGCTCTGGCCACCGATCGTGTTGGCCGAGCCGTGCAGCAGGTTGATCATCGTCACGCCGCCGGCCAGTGACCGGTAGCCGTTGACCTGCCCTGCGTTCACCACGTCCTGCATGCGCACCATCGAGGTCACCGACAGGGAACCCTCGTTGGTCGCGTCGCTCATGCCGTGCGAGTGCGGGTCGATGATGCCGGGCATCACGAACTTGCCCGTCGCGTCATACACCTCGGCACCCGCCGGCGCGGTCAGCCCGCGACCGATCCTGCTGATGCGACCGTTCTCCACCAGCACGTCGGTGTTGGCCTGCGTGCCGTTGGTGACGGTGATGACGGTGCCATTCCGGATCAGCATCGGCGCCACGCGGCGCGGGGCCGCGGCCGCGCCGGCCTGCTGCGCGCCGAGCGGCTGCACTGCCACGCTCACCGACGCTGTCGCACCAGTCAGAGCCAAGGCGAACGCGCCCCGGCGGGCGAATCTCATGGGGGTCATTCCTGCTCCTGGCGCTCGCGCGCCCGGTCGGTGGACTGCCGAAGGGCGGCGAACCGTCCGCCCGCGTGGCCTGTGATGGCGAGGCTGCCTGCGAAGACGCCGTTCTGCAGGCGCCCGCGGAACCACCCCTCCTCGGTCCCGTCTCTGGTGGTCACGATGGCCGAAAACGCGATCTCTCCCGCCTCATCCACCTGCAGGTTCACCACGTCCTGCACGCCGAGGTCGCCCTCGAGCTGGCCGCGCAGCTGTCCGTCCTGGTCGCGCAGCACCAGCGTCGCCAGATGCTCCATCCCTTCCAGCGCCACCTGCAACTGCCAGGTGCCCTCCAGTCCCGGGCGCTGTGCGCCGGGGCCTGCACCCGCGCCGGGACCGCGCGCCACCACTGGCGCCGCGGCGGGATGCGGACGGCCGTCCACCCAGACGTCGGTCACGCGCGAGTCGGCCGCAAACAGGTCCGTGCCGCGCACCACCGTCAGGTTGGCGATCTTCCCCTGCTCGATGGAGCCCAGCCGGTCGGCCGCACCAAGCAACTCGGCGCTGCCGAGCGTCACGGCGCGAATGGCGTCATCGGCGGAAAGCCCAGCCGCCACCATCCGGCGCAGGTTGGCCACGAAGTCGGTGTAGTTCCCGCCGGCCTGCACCGCGAAACGCACCCCTGCCGCCTTCAGCTGCGCCGGCGTCTTGGGGGCCTGCACCCGGTCCCGCAGCACGCGCATCGCTTCCGGCTCGGCGTCGGCCGCCGGAGCCGCCGTGCGGCGCGGGAAATTCACCGACAGCAGCACCGGCACGTTTTCGGCCTTCAGCCGCTCCGTCACCAGGTACGCCTCCGCGCCACCGCCGATGTAGGCCTTGAGCCTGAACTCCTTGGCGAGGTCCAGCGCGCGCTCGATCTCGCGCTGCGAATTGGCGCGGAACACGACCGGCATCGTGCCGGCCACCACGGGCTGCAGCGCCTCGAGCGAGGGATCGTACTCCGGTCGCCTGCCCGACCGCGGGTTGCGATCGTAGGCCGCCTTCTCGAGCGCGTAGTGCTGCGCGTCCAGCAGCGACTGCCGCAGCGCGGCGAACACCCCCATCAGCGAGCCCGGGAACTGCCCGCCTCCAAGGCCCTGGAAGCCCACATGCAGCGCCACCGCCGGCCGCACCGTTGCGCTGCCGAAGTCGCTGCCGGAGAGGGAGATCAGCGCGCTCTGGCCCTCGTACACCCGTCCCTGGGGTGCCGTCAGCGCCGTGGTGATCCCGGCGTTCCACGCTGCCGCGTAGTCGGTGCCATCCACCAGCTGGTCGATGGCACGCACCTCGGGCTGCATCCCGATCGGCATCCGCGAATTGGGCGCACCGGCCGGACGCACCGGCGCCGGCGCCCCGAATCCACCGCCACCGCCACCGCCGCCACCGCCACCACCGCCACCGGCGGGCGCGGCGCGCATGCCCAGCGTGGAGTAGGCGTCGATCAGTCCCGGATAGACGGTGTGGCCCGCGAGGTCCACGACGCGTGCATCGGCCGGCACGGCCACGGTTGCGCCGACGGCGGCGATCAGGCCATTACGGATGACGATGGTGCCCTTTTCGATGGCCGGTCCGGCCACCGGCACGATCCGCGCGTTCGTGATCGCGTACGCACTGGGGGTGGCTCGCTGCGCGGCGAGCGGTGGCGTGGCGAGCAGCGCGAAGGCGATGAGCGCCCTCGCGCGATGGGACGGAAGCATGATGGGCCATCCTCTGAAGTGTGAGCTTCCGAAGGTACGCCCCTGCGGTCGGGATCGTTGGTATGTCGCCGCTCTCGCGACGGCGGCGGCGTCACGGTCGACCGCACGTCACCGGCACCCTCGGCGTCACGGCGCATGGCGGCGGCGCGACCTGCCACCGTGCAGAACGGCGTGTCGCTACCAGAGGCGCAAGAGCACAGCCGTGGCGAGCGCAATGGCCTGACCGGCGATCACGTCGAGTGGATAGTGCACGCCGAGCGCGACGCGGCTGTACCCGACGAGCACCGCGATCGGCAACAGCCAGATGCCAAGCGACGGGAACGTGAGCGCGTACATCGCCGCGACCGCCATCGCGGCGGCGGAGTGTCCCGAGGGAAAACTGAAGCGGTCGGGCGGGGCGATGATCGTCGAGCCGCGCACCAGCTCGGATGGACGCGGCCGGCTCACGCTGCGCTTGATGATCTGCGAGATCAGGAACGCCACCAGCAACGCCACCGCCGTGTGCGCCGCCGCATAGCGATGCCCCGGAAGGGCAAGGCCGATCAGGCACGCCGCGATGGTGACGCGGGCACCACCAAGGTGCGTCACACCAAGCCAGAACGACCGCCAGAATGCGGGGATGTCGGGCCTGAGGCGCAACCGGTAATACCAGAACAGGTCGCGGCGCAGCAGCCGGGCGATCAGGGTTCCATGCATGCGCAGAAGAATAACCCTCCTCGTGAATGGCGCGGTCACGGTGCGGTACCGGTGCGTCGCGATTTCACCTACGGACGGGACGTCTGCATGTTACACGCCATGCGCTCCTACGTTCTGCAGCGAAGGGGCCTCTCGGAGCCGGTGCTGCTGAAGCACCAGTTCGCTGCAGCAAGGTTCGTGAGACGTCAGAGCAGCTCCATGGCCGGGAGCGCTGCCCGCTCACGGGCGTGAGCGCCTACGCTGGTGACGTGCTCGCCGTCCTGCCTTCCACGTGCGACATGTGCACCCGCAACATCACGTCTCGCTGCGGCGTGGGGTCGCCCGCGGCGAACGCGGTCGGCACCAGACGCCGGAAGGTTTCCACCGCATGGGCCCAGCGCGCCTGCCCCTCGGCGCCATCCGACGGATCCAGGAGGTGCACACTGCCGTGCGTCACGACGCTGCGCCAGTTGAACAGCTCCACGACCTCATCCACCTCGAACGCCACCCAGGGCTGGTGTTCCAGCATGCTCAGCTTGCTTCCACTGGCCGTGCGCAGATACAGCCACTCACCGTCCATGACATAGTGGAGCGGCTCGATGTCCACGCGCTGCTTGTAGGCGTAGGCGAGTCGGCCGACATGCTGCGTGCGCAACAGTGCGTGACACTCGTCTGTCGTGAGCGAACGGAAGATGATCGACATGGTGACGGCCGGGTGGTGACGTGACGGCTCCTGCCGGAATCTATGCTGCCGAGGGAACAGCGGACGCCACCAACCGAGTTTACCCTCTCGCAGCGGACGCCGGCTGCCGCGTCGTTCCACTCTCCTCCTGCCGTGTCCGCCCTTCCTGAGACCCTGCTGCCGCCGCATCTCGCCGAACGCGTGGCGATCACCGGCGCCGACGTCCCGCCGGTGGCATCGGGAGCCTTCGTGCTCTACTGGGCGCGCACGGCCGTCCGCGCGCACGAGAATCCGGCACTGGATGCGGCCCTCTCGCTCGGCACGGCGCTCAGGCTGCCCGTGTTCGTGTACCACGCACTCGCCGAGCGCTATCCGTACGCGAGTGACCGGCACCATCGCTTCATCCTGGAGGGCGCACGCGACTTCGCTCGCGAACTGCGCGAGCGTGGCATCGGCACCGCCTTTCATCTCGAGCGGGAGGGGCATCGCGGCCCGCACCTCGTCACGCTGTCGCGACAGGCGGCCATCGTGGTGACGGAACGGATGCCGGTCGCACCACTCGATGCGTGGACCGAAGCACTCCGCACCGCCATCGACAGGCCGATCTGGCAGGTGGATACCGCCTGCATCGTGCCCGTCACGCTGACCGGTGTGGCGTATGACCGCGCCTTCGTCTACCGCGATGCCACGGCCCGCCTGCGCCGCGAGCGGCTGTCAGCACCATGGCATGACGTGGCGCACACCGGCACGCCGTTCGTTCCCGGGCTGCCATTCGAACCCGTCGACCTCGACACCGCCGATCTCGACGCGCTGATCGCCACCTGTGCCATCGACCACGCGGTCGGTCCGGTGGCGCACACCCGCGGCGGATCGGTGGCTGGGTACGCACGGTGGGCCGAGTTCACCGGGTCCGGACGCATCGATCGCTATGATCGCACGCGCAACGATCCCACGCGGCTCGATGGCGTCAGTCGGATGTCGCCGTACCTGCACTACGGCATGGTCTCGCCGTTCCGCATCGCCCGCGAGGCAGCCGCCCGCCCCGGCGAGGGGGCGGCCAAGTGGCTCGACGAGCTGCTCGTCTGGCGGGAGCTGGCGTACACGTTCTGTCATCACCGCCCCGACCACGCCAGCACCGACGCACTGCCGTCGTGGGCGCGCACCACGCTTCACGCGCACGAGGGCGATCGGCGCACCCTCTTCGACTGGGAGCATCTCGCCCGCGGCCGCACCGGTGATCGACTCTGGGATGCGACGCAGCGTTCGCTGCTGGCGCACGGCGAAATCCACAACAACGTCCGCATGACGTGGGGCAAGGCCTTCGCCGGCTGGACGCCCGATGCGGCCGCCGCGCTGCGACTCTCCATCGACCTCAATCACCGGTACGCGCTCGACGGTCGCGATCCCGCATCCTACGGCGGCCTGCTCTGGGCCCTTGGCCAGTTCGACCGTCCCTTCACGCCCGAGCGTCCTGTGCTGGGCAGCGTGCGCGGGCGCGCACTGGACGAGCAGGCCGCACGCATCAACGTCGACAAGTACGAGCGCGTGGTGCTGCGGCCGGCGTACACGTCGCCACGCTCCGTCGCCGTGATCGGCGCCGGACTCAGTGGATTGCTCTGCGCGCGCACGCTCGCCGATCACAACATCGCCGTCACGGTGTTCGAGAAGTCGCGCGGCCTCGGTGGACGCGCTGCGACACGCCGCGACGGGCCGTTCCACTTCGACCACGGCGCACAGTACTTCACCGTCCGCGATCCGCGCCTCCTGCCGTACGTCCACAGCTGGCACCAGCGCGGACTGATTGCACCGTGGCAGGGCGCGCTCGCCGTGCGCGACGGCGACGGCTGGCGTTCGGCGAAGGAGGGTGTGCGTCGCTGGGTGGCCGTCCCCGGCATGAGCGCGCTCGGACGGCACCTCGGCGACGATCTCACGGTGCACCGCGAGGTGCGCGTCGCACACGTCCAGCGTGAGGGGGCGCAGTGGCGCCTCGTCGCCGACTCGGGCGCGGACCTCGGTGTGTTCGACGTGGTGCTGGTCTGCGTTCCCGCACCACAGGCGGTGACGCTGCTGGAACCGATCGCACCCGACCTCAGCCGCGAGGCGCAGCGTGCGGTCATGCATCCCACCTGGGCCACGATGCTGGTGCTGACCGAGCGCCCTGCGCTGCCGTACGACGGGGCCTTCATCAATGACGATCCCGTGCTGGGCTGGATCAGTCGTGAGGCCAGCAAGCCCGGTCGCGAGGCCTACGAGGGCTGGGTGCTGCATGCGTCGCGTGCGTGGTCGACGGCGCATCTCGAGGACGACGCCGCCAGCGTGACCACCGCCATGACCGCCGCCTTCTCGGCACTGCTCGACAGCCCCGTCGAGCCGGTGCATGCCACGTCGCATCGCTGGCGCCACGCCCTCCCCGATCCCGTGGCGCCCGACGCCGCGTTGTACGACGCGGTGCGCGGCGTCGGCGCCGGCGGCGACTGGTGCGGTGGTCCGCGTGTCGAGGGCGCATTGCTGAGCGGCATCGCCCTCGCCGGTCGCGTGCTGACGCACGCCCGCCACGCCACCGAATAGACTGCGCATGACCTCCCCCTCCCTCGCCCACCGCACGCCCATGACGTACGCACGCCAGCGGCTCTGGCTCGGCATCACCGGTGTGGGCACCACCGTGCTGCTCGCGCTCGCCGCGGTCAGTTTCGATCTGCCGCACCGCCTCATCCACCCACTGGCCGACACCAGCTTCGGCACGGCGCTGGCATCGATCGCGCTGGTCTGGATGCTGCACGCCCTGCTGCTGCTGCCGGCCGACGTGATCGGCGGGCTGCTGGTCGTGCGTGAGTCACCGGGGGTGTTCCGCTGGCTGGCGGCGTGGCTGCGCGGCGTGCTGGTGCAGTGGGCGTGGTTTGCGCTTGCGGCGGCGCTGCTGCTCCGCTTCGCGCAGCAGTTCGGCCCCACGGCAGCGATCCTCGTCTTCCTGCTGCTGCAGCTGGCACTCGTCAGCCGTCAGGGGCTCATCGCCTGGCTCGTCGGCGGCGTGCGCATCGCACCGGTGTCCGACGCGCTGCGTCACGCCGCAACGGCAGCGGGCATTCCCGCGACGGCCGTGCGGGAAATCGGGAGCGACGAGCCGTCGTTCGTCGGCGGCTGGACCGGCGTGGACGCGGCGCAGCTCTGGGTGCCGCAGCGCTGGGTCGAGGCGCTGCCGCCGGCGCAGCTCGTGCTCGCGCTGGCCCGTCGTCGCGTCGTGCGTGGGCGCGGCCTGCGGCGCCGCGGCGTGCTGGTCGCGATGGCGTGGAACACGCTCGGCTTCGTGGTGGCGAGCACGCTGCCGCGCGCCGATCTCGTCACTGCGGCCGGGTTCGTGACGACGGTCTGCTGGTTCACGCTCTGGTCGTTCCTTGGCGTGCTGGTGCTGCCGACGCTGTCGCGCCGCGCCGTCCTTGCCGCCGATCGTGTCGTGCGCGGCAGTGACGATCCGGCGCAACTGGCGCAGCTCATCACGCGTCTGGATGGGTGGCAGGACGACGAGGCGGAGCGCACCGCCGGCGTGGAGACGTTCTTCCACCCCGTGCCTTCGCGCGGCTCGCGTCTGCGCGCGCTTGCCGCACCGGCATCGGCCGCGCCGCACGGCACCGGCGCATGGCATGCGACGCGCATGATGCTCTTCCTGAGCTGGGCGGGCATCGGCGGGCTTGCACGCGCGGTGCACTGCAACGTCGGACGTCCGGCCGTGTGGGTGATGCTGCCCGGCGACTGAGTCGTGCACCAGGTCGGCGATAGATTGCCGGATGCTCTCCCCCGCACGGATTCAGCAGGCGATCGAACGTCCGCTCCAGGGCGCGGCCCTCGCGCTGCTGATCCTGGCCGGCGGCTGGCTCACCGGTCTCACCGAGGCGCTTGGCGTCCAGCGGCCACTCGCCATCCCCGCCGCGATACTGGTCGGCCTCGTCGCTGGTCGGTGGCTGGTGCGCCCGATGGCCGTGCTGGTCATGGCGCTGGCGCTGGTGATCGGTGTTGCGATCTGGTCGCCGCTCGTCCCACGGCTCGCGGCACCCTTCGTCCGCAACGACGCGGCCAGCGTTGCCGCCGTCAATCTCGATGCGATCGACGCCGTGTTCGTGTTCTCCTCGGGCGTGAACACGCGCGGCCTCGTGATGGGCGAGGGGCTCGATCGCCTCCTGACCGGGATCGCGTTGCGTGCCAGGCGGCCGGCTTTGCCACTGGTGGTGAGCATCGTGCGCAGCGGCACGCGCTTCACGGGCCGCAGTTCGCACGATGACCAGCAGACGCTGATCGCGCTCGTGCCCGCGACCGGTCCGGTGGAGTGGATCGATTCCGTCGCATCCACCCGCGACGAGGCCGTGCGGCTGTCGCGCCGGGCGTTTCAGGCGCGCTGGCGCCGGGTGGCGGTGATCACGTCGCCGATGCACACGCGTCGCGCCTGCGCGACCGTGGAGGCGCTGGGACTGCCGGTGACCTGTCTCGTCGCGCCGTGGCGCGTGGCGGGGTGGCCGCCGCGCAGCACATCGGACCGGCTGGTGGTACTGCAGCGGCTGACGTACGAGACGCTGGCGTGGGCGCAGTACCGGGTGACGGGCTGGGCGCACTGGTAGGGCGTGCCGCAGACCGACGGGGCTGCGCGCCGGGGCACGCGTCGGCCGGGCCGGGTAGATTGCCGTGGTACGTCCCGATAGCTCAGCTGGTAGAGCAGCGGACTTTTAATCCGTAGGTCGTGGGTTCGATCCCCACTCGGGACATTCCGGTCTTCACGCAGCGCGGTCGCCGCGAGCGCGCGCCGCCGGCGGCTGCGACCGCAGCGCCGTCGAGGTCTGTACCGCAGTCGCGCGCCGAGCGGCATGAGACCGTCACACGGCGCGCCCTTCCTCATCACTCAGCCATAGAATCGCGGCAGCGACAGCAGGTTGTTGCCCGTCGTGTCATCCGGCGCCGTCGCCAGATACTCCTGCGGATGCGCCGAGTCGGGCATGAGCGTGCGGACCCGGGCGCGGGTGCCGCCAGGCCCCACGGTGTACACCTCCGTCCCAGCCTGAATGCGCCGGATCACCTCCTGCCGCGTCATCGTGTACGTGGTGGCACCATCGGTGAGGCGAAGCTTGAGAATCCCCATCGGTTTCGGCACTTCGTGCTGCAGCCGGACATGTGTAGCGCGCAACGAGACGATGCCGGTGGCCTGCGTACTGTAGAGACCGCGGCCCATCGTCGCCGCATACAACTTGTGCGTGCCCGGATGCAGGCCGAGTTGCGTCACCGGCACGCGGGGCAGGTCGAGCTCCTCGAAGCTGTCGTTGGCCCAGAACCAGGTGGAGCCGCGATCGTTGCTGCGGAAGACGCCGATGTCCGATGCGACGTAGAGCACGTCGGCGTTCTCGGTGTCGATGACGACATCGTACAGCGCGATGTCCGGCAGGCGCATTGCGGCATCGGTGCCGTTGCACGCGGTCCACGTCGCACCCGCGTCGGTCGAGCGATAGATGTGCGGGTTGGTGGAGCCGTATGTGATGTAGACGCGGTCACGGTTGAACGGATCCACGGCGATCGACGTGATCAGCGCGGCCGGTGGACGGTTCGCGGCAGTGGACGCCTCGGTCCAGCCACTGCCGCCCGAGGCGCTGCTGCGATACACGCGGCCCTGCGACGTGGCGACGTAGACGCGCGTCGCGTCACTCGGCGCGAAGGCCACCTTCGACCCGCGATGGGGAAGCGTCAGCGCACTGCTCCAGTCCACACCGCGATTGCTGCTGTAGTAGATCCGGTTCTGCGCCGCATACGTCGCCACGACGGCGCCTGCGGCATTCTTCACCGTCTCCGACACGGTTGCCACACCGACCACGATCGAGCCGTCGCCAGGCTTGACCGCCACGTGCGCGAACGACGCGGCGATGGTGTTCCGGTTCTGCGCCGCCCACCAGTCGGTCAGGCCGCCCGTCGGGTTCGAATAGGTCAGCCCGCGATCGGTGCTGCGCCGCAGCTGGCCGTCGCCGGGCGAGACGAAGATGTTGGCGGAGTCGTTCGGGTCGACCACGAACATCCCCCATTCGTTGCCACCACCATGATCGGCCCACGTGGACGAGCCGTCGGTCTGGATGATGCCCTGATCCTGCGTCGCCGACCCGATCACCAGTGGTCCGGTCGCCGAGACCCCGAGGCTCATCAGCTGCGTGGCGGTGAGCCCGTCGCTGCGCAGGTGCCAGCTCGCGCCGTTGTCGATCGTGCGATAGACCCCGCCGTCGCAGCACACGTACGCGATCGCATCGTTGGATCGGTGGAACACCATCTGGTGATGGTCCGAGTGCGTGCCCGGCGAGTCGGCATAGCTCCAGGCGTTGAACGAGTGCTGCATCCCGACGCTGGCGAGGTAGATGTGGCGGTTCTGCCGTGGATGGATGGCCACCATGCTGCACCACTCGTCGTAATCGGCGCCGACGCTGGCAGGGGTCTTGAGCCATTGCTCGCCGGCGTCGGAACTGATCAGCGTCGTCGCCGAATTGGCTCCCAGCTTCGCGACGACGAAGTCCGCGCCACCCTCGCCGGACTGCCCCATCGCCAGCTTGATCCAGCCGGCGTCGGCGTCAGTCGGGAAGTTCTCCCTGAAGGCGAAGATGATGGCGAACACCGCCACGCGGTCGCCGGTCAGCCGCGTCCAGTGCAGGCCCCCATCGATGGTCTTGTAGACGCCGTCGTTCCAGATGCCGGCCAGCATGACGGACGGGTCGCCATGCTTCATCACGAGGTCGGTGGCAGCTCCGGGCAGCAGCGTGGTCCAGCTGTACTCCCACAGGCTCGGCCCGATCATCACGCGCTCGCCGCGGTGCACGCCGCTCGTGCTGGCGACATACACGCGAGCGGTGTTGGTCGGGTGCACGACGATCTTGTTGCACCCACTGCCGACCTGTGCGGCGGTGGCGATCTGCGTCCACGTCGCACCCGCGTCCGCGGAACGGAAGACACCGACGCCGCCATACGACGGAGACCAGCCCGGCGTATCCTCACCGGTGCCGGCGTAGACGACGTTGCCACTGCTCGGCGCGGTGGCCAGTGCGCCGATCGCAAGGCTGTCCTGGAACTTCCACAGCGGCCGCCAGGAGTCTCCACCCGACGTGGACTTCCAGACGCCCCCATTCGCCGCACCCGCGAACAGGATGTCGCTGTTGGTCGGGTGGATCGCGAGCGACTTCACGCGTCCGTTGATGTTGAGCGGTCCCACCGAGAACCAGGGGCCCACCCGGTTGGCCACGCGCGCGATGATGGGCCAGAACGGCAGGAGCAGATCGATGCCGAGCCGGTCGCGCATGCCGTCGGGGCGCGCCAGCAGCTCCTCCAGCACCGCCCACTGCGGCTGGCCGCCGAGCGGCTCGTGCTCCCACGCGCGCCCGAGTTCACGCAGCGCCGCGCGCTGCGCCTTGAGTGCGAGATCGAGTCGGCGGCTGCCCTCGACGGACGCGACGTCGAGGTGATGCCGGTCGACGAAATAGTCGCGAAAGGCACCCCGATCGGCGAAGTCCCGCAGCGTGGCGAAATGGCCGGTCGCGACACCATCGCGCACGGCGCGACGCGCGAACAGCTGCAGGCCGACCCGGCGCAGCGCAGCACCCTCACTGGGCAGGGCCACGGCCGCATAGATGCCCGGCCGATCCACGTGCCCCCAGACGTAGCGGTCCCTGGCGTTCCACCCCGACGCGTCAACCAGTTGCCACGACTCTCGCTCCGGGTCGAAGCGGAAGAGCCGTGCCGTGCGCGGATCGAGCGTGGAGGTCGCGCCGCGGCGCAGCCGCTGCTTGAGTGTCGCGCCCAGTGGTTCGCGCGCCGCACGCACCTCGACGGATGCGGTCACGAAGCCATCCGACACATGACCCGGCAGGGGCGTCTCGATCAGGCGTGCACCGCGCCCACCTCCCAGCAGTACGGCCGGCTTCTCGATGGCGCCGCCGCCTGGGTCGAGGCGGGTGAACCTGGCAGCGCGCATGACCTCGACGTGCGCCAGTGCGCGGTCGCGCAGCCGGTCGAGTGAGGCATTGTCGCTGCTGCCATGGATCTCATGGAACCACCGCGACTTGCGGCCCATGTCCTCGAAGAATGCCTCGGCCATCGTGCCTCCCGATCAGGGGGCCTGCACGTCGCACTGGCTCGCCGCGGCGGCCGGGACGTGGCAGCAGTGTGCGACCCGGTCGCGTGAATGTCCAGTCGGGCGTTGCGTGCTCATCTGCGACGAGTGGCGCGCCGCCTGTCAGGCTCGCGATGACGGCGCAGCGCTCGCCCTCGGTGCCGCCGGCGAGCGCGGGACGAAAACGCGAAAGCTCCCGCGCTCAGGCAGGACGGGCTGAACCGAGCCCCCTGTTTATTGACATTTCCCAATCGGATGGTATCATACGCATCGTGCTTTCGCACGCGCTTTTCACACCAGCCAGGATCTCACCATGCGTCGCTCCTCTGCCGTATTCGCTACCGTGTTCGCGATCGCTGCCCTGTCCGCATGCAGCGGGGGGACGAAGACGGCCGCGGATTCGACCGCCGCTGCCGCCGCTGCCACGATGGACAGCGCCAAGGGCGCGATGGGCGCGATGGCTGACAGCGCCAAGGGTGCCATGGGCGCGATGGCCGACAGCGCCAAGGGTGCAATGGGTGCCATGGCCGACAGCGCCAAGGGTGCAATGGGTGCCATGGCCGACAGCGCCAAGGGTGCGATGGGCGCGATGGCCGACTCCACCAAGAAGGCGGCCGCTGGTGCCGTCGGCGCGGCCGGTGCCGCGATGAAGAAGATGAAGCCGTAAGTTCGGCTGCTCTGGTTCGAGTGAGGCGGCCCGCGAGACGATCTTGCGGGCCGCTTTCTCGTCGTGTGCGTCACAGCCCCACAGCGGTCCTCGGTCTTGTGTCGTATCCTGCCTGCCGACCCACGTTTGCCTCTTCCACCCGACGCAGCCATGGCACTCTCCCCCGCAGACCACCACGACGACGCACAGGCCGAGCTCACCCGCCGCGACTTCGTGGCCGGTATCCTCGCCAGCGCGGCCGCGATCTCGCTCGGCGCGACGACGGCATCAGCGCTCCCGTTGGACGGACCCGACCAGGATGCCGTCGCAGCGCAGATCCCGAGACAGCACGATGCAACGCTGAAGATGCTGCAGGAGTGGATCGCGCTCCCCTCGATCGCCGCCGAGAACACCGGCTATCCGCAGGGTGCCGAGTACATGGCGCAACTCGCGCGTACCGCCGGGTTCCAGCGCGTGGAGCTCGTGCCGACGGCCGGCAAGCCCGGCGTGTTCGCCACCTACGACGCCGGCGCGCGCACCACGCTCGGCGTGTACTTCATGTACGATGTCAAGCAGTACGACCCGAAGGAGTGGAGCTCCCCGCCGCTCGAGGCGCGCATCGTCGATCGGCCGGGCGTCGGAAAGATCTGCGTCGGCCGCGGTGCCACGAATACCAAGGGACCACAGACCGCATTCCTCGCCGCGCTGCACGCCTTCCGCACCGCCGGCAAGCAGCTCCCCGTGAACATCACGCTCGTTTGCGAAGGCGAAGAGGAGATCGGCTCGCCGAACTTCCCGCAGGTGGTCAGCACGCCGGCGGTGCAGGCCGCGCTGCAGAAGTGCGTCGGCATCATCATCCCACTCGGCAGCCAGTCGCTGGATGGCGCGGTCGAAGTGAATCTCGGTGCCAAGGGCATCGTCGAGCTGGAGCTCGTGTCGACGGGCGAAAAATGGGGCCGCGGTCCGCGTCTGGACGTGCACTCCAGCCTCAACGCGCAACTCGACAGTCCGGCGTGGCACCTCGTGCAGGCGCTGAACACACTGGTGCAGGCCGATGGTCACACGCCGGCGGTCGAGGGCTTCTTCGACAAGGTGAAGCCACTCACCGCGCAGCAGCGCGCGATCCTCGAGGCGTCGATCCCGAAGAAGAACGAGGCGGGCACGAAGCGGGCGCTCGGCGTGCAGCACTGGTTCGCCGACGAGTCGTGGCACGACTCGCTGGTGCGGCTCGTGACGCAGCCGACCATCAACATCGAGGGACTCGTCGCCGGCTACACCGGCATGGGTGGCAAGACCATCCTGCCGCATCGTGCCGTCGCCAAGATCGACATGCGACTCGTGCCCGACATGACCGCCCGGGGCACGCTTGAACTGGTGAAGGCCCACCTCGCGAAGAAGGGCTTCGGCGACATCGAGGTCAACATGAGCGGTGGCTACGATCCCACCACGACCGATCCGTCGTCGAAGCTCGTGCAGGCGCAGGTCGCGACCTACCGCAGGGCGGGCGTCGAGCCGCTGCTCTGGCCGCGGTTGGCCGGCAGCTGGCCCGGCGTGACCTTCACCGGTGCACCGCTCAACCTGCCGGCGGGTCAGTTCGGGCTCGGGCACGGTGCCGGTGCGCATGCGCCCGACGAGTACTGGCTGATCGAGTCGGCCAACCCCAAGGTCGCGGGAATGGACGGCGCCGTGAAGTCGTACGTGGACCTGTTCTACGCGCTGGCGTCGTAGCCGCGCGGTCGACGTGACGACCTGCGGCTCACGCGCGAGCGACCACCGGACCCTCGAGCCGGAGGCTCAGCACCATCATCCCCGCCAGCACGACCGTGGCACCGAAGTAGGCCACGCGCAGACCCGGCAGTCCGCTCCCCGCGTAGTCGGCCAGTGCACTGAGCACGGCCACCACCAGCAGGTTGCCGATCGAGATCATGATGTTCACCAACGCCTGCGCGGCACTGCGCTGCGTCGCATCCACCTCCGCGAGCACGACGGTGCGCAGCGTGCCGCCCACCACGATGCCGACGCCGGTGCCGATGAAGAGCGACGCCAGCATGAAGATCCAGAGGTGAGCGGCACCGGCGGCGATCAGCCCGGAGCCAACCGCCAGTGCCGCGAACCCGGACAGCATGACCATCCGTGCTCCGAGCTGGTTCAGGGCGCGTCCGAACCCCGCTGACGCGACGGCCGAGCAGAGTACCAGCGGCAGCAGGAGCAGCCCGGCCTTTTGCGAGGGTGTCGCGAACGCGGCGACGGCGACCGACGAGATGAAGATCACGCTGCCCATCCCGAAGCCTGCACCGACACAGAGCACCCACGTGGTGCGGAGCGTGGGCGACATGAAGAGGGTCATCGGCATGATCGGCTGCGCGGCGCGCCGCTCGATCCAGATCAGCACCGGCACACCCGCGGCGGCGAGTGCCAGCAGCATCGGCCAGAGGCGCACACCCGTCGACAGGTCGAGCGCGCGGTTGATGCCGAGCATGAGGCTCGTCAGGAGCACGACGAGTGTCGTAATGCCAGCGTAGTCGAACGGTGGCAGCGCCCGTGCATCAGTGCGCGACGGCAGCGCCCGCGCGCTCATCACGAACACGATCGCGGCCACCGGCAGGTTGATCAGGAAGATCCACGGCCAGCTCGCCCACACCAGCAGCACCGACGCCACCACCGGCCCGACGAGGAATGCCATGCCGAACGTCGCGCCGATCAGGCCAAGGATCCGGCCGCGCTGCGCCGGCAGGAACATGTCGCCTACCACCGCGCTGGCGGTCGGCGTGATGCCACCGGCGCCCAGCCCCTGGATGGCGCGACCGAGCAGCACCATGCCGAACGTCGCGGACTGCGCGATCAGCAGGGATCCGCCCGCGAACAACGCGATGTCGAGCAGGTAGATCGCGCGCCGGCCGAATCGGTCGCTGAGGTTCGCCATCAGCGCGGTGGCGCTCAGCGAGCAGAGGCTGAAGACGATCGTGACGAGGCCGATCTGCCGGTTGTCCACGCCGAACGCGAGGCGGAGGGCCGGGATGGCGGGCGCGATGATGGCCGCATCGAGAGCGGCCATGAACACGCCCACGAACAGCACTGTCAGGACGCGCCGTCGGGCGACATCGTGGGTGGCAATGGCCGCGGACTCGGCGGCCGCGTGGTCGATGGCGGACATGCCTCGAACGTAATCGCGCCAGCGATCACCGCCGCGGCGGATGTGTCAGAACACCCATGGCACCACGTGCAGCTGCCGCGTCACCAGCACCCGCGCGTTCCGTCCGCCGATCACCGCCACCTTGGCACCACCCCAGCCCACGAACCCGCCGAACCGGGACGCGCCCTTGAACGGCGATTGCAGCGCCCCATCGCGCGCTCCCGCCAGCACGGCACCGAACGACACGTATCCGGGCCGCAGCACGCTGCTGCCCCACCCCGCCTTCCACAGGTAGAAGCGCGCTCCCACCTCGGCCACGGTCACCGCGCCTGCCTTCACCCCTGCCCCCGGCACGCTGAGGTATGTCGGCACATAGCTCGCGATCAGCTCCGCGCGT
The DNA here is from genome assembly GCA_031409715.1 of Gemmatimonadaceae bacterium. GTDB lineage: Bacteria > Gemmatimonadota > Gemmatimonadetes > Gemmatimonadales > Gemmatimonadaceae > JACMLX01. The sequence continues at coordinate 34,506 of JANNXU010000047.1, forward strand.
GACGGCCATCCTTCCGCCGTCGGCTGGAAGGCGGGCACGAACTGCGCGCCGTAGTTCAGCGCCACCTCGAGCAGGTTCCGCGGCGGTGCGCCAGGTCCGTACTTCCGCTCGAACCGCTGCAGCTTCTCCCGGCTCGCCGCCATCGACTGCCGGCGCAATGCCGCGTTGAACGCGTCGACCGGCGTCAGGAGCTGGGTCGTGCTGTCGCGGCCGATCACCGGGCGCAGCGCCGCGGGGAACTCCTCCTCCATCAGGCGCGCCAGCGTATCGAGCGCCGCTGATTCGACGACGTTCGGCACCACGGCGCTGCGCCGCAGCACCGTGCCGAAGGTCGCGCGCCCCGTCGCCACCGACTGCAGTGGCAACGATCGCAGCGCCCCCCGCGACAGCCGCATCTGCATCTCGGCGAGCTTTGCGTGCACTACCGGCCTGGACGTGCCGAAGTTCGCAATCGAGTCACCGGCCATCGCGCTGCCGAGCAACGTGCCGATCGTGGCCGTCGCCATGCGCGTCGAATCGAGCCGTGCTGCAGGCGCCTGCCCGGCGAGCGCGCCCGCGTGCCCGAGTGCGGCCACGACGACGAGCGCGCCACAGCGCCGTGCCCCCCATCGCGCGCTCACGCGAGCCACGTCCGCAGCTGCGACGCATGCGTCGTCACGTACGCCTCCCAGCAATGCGGATCCTTCGGCGTGATGTTCGGCGGCTCCCTGTCGCGAAGACAGGCCCGGAAGCACGCCGCCAGCTGCGCCTTCGTGGTGATGTTGAGCGCATCCTGCGGCTGCACGATCGCCACCGACTCGCCGGGCACGCTCATGTACGCCCAGTCGGCGCGGCGGCGGAAGAAGTGCCCACCCACCGGATCGAGGTTGCCGGTGATCGTCACCCAGTTCTCCACCGAGCGCACCTCCCCGCCCGACAGCGTGGCCTGCCGCGGAATCGACAGCGTCTCACCCTGCACGGTGTAGAGCCAGCGCTTGTTCGGCACGAGGCTGCCCATCGCATCGGCAATCGTGCGGATGAGCTGCACCGGCGATGCCATGAAGATCACGTTCGCAAAGCGCACCCCGTGCGTCGCCGGCTGCAGCGTGTGCGACGGGAAGAGCGCTGCATGGTGCAGCACCTCGTACGTATGGAAGCAGCCGAGCGAATGGCAGATGATCGACAGCCGCTGGTCACGCGCCGGCACGCCGGCCCGCACACCATCGTCCACGATCTGCTTCAGCTGCAGCAGGTACGCCTCGCGAACCGCCGCGCGCGCATCGGCCAGCAGCACCGGCCAGAGCACGTCGCCCACCAGTTCCGCGAGCGTGTCGCCAAGCTCCGGATCGTCGATGCGCGTCGCGAGCGCGCGCGTCGCGGCGGTCAGCAGCGCACCCAGCTGCATCTTGGATGAGAACCAGTCATTCACCTGGTCGTAGTACAACTGGTACATGGCGACCGGACCGCCGCCGTCACCGGCCGCCTCCTTGACGGCATCGGCGATCGAGCCATAATCGCCGGGCGCGGCGTTCCCGATGCCGTGCACGAGAAGGACGGCGCGATCGCCGCGCCACTGCTGTTGTTGCGCTGTCCATGTCACGGCTGTTTTCTCCCTGTGGGATCTGCCGACAATGCTGTCCCGTGGCACCAGTGGCAACCCCTGTCGGCGCACGCCCTGCAAGCTCGTCCATTGCGTCACTCATTCCGACCGTCCCGCACGCTCATGCCTGCTGACGCGCTGACAACCGGCCCGATCGTCGTCTTCGTTGGTGCAGGTGCCTCGATCCTCCCTCCCTCATCGCTGCCGGGGTGGATCGACTTCAACACGACGCTCCTCGAATGCCTGGGCGAGCAGGTGGCGACGTATACGCGTGGCCGGCAGCCGGTCGATCGGCTGCTCGCTGCGCTGAAGGAACGACGCGACACGACAGCGTTTCTCCCCCCCGACTTCCAGGCGCAGCTGATGGAGGAGGAGGTCGGCGCCGACTACTTCCACGTCTGGCAGAGCCTCGACACCGACGTCTTCGGTCCGGTGCACGCCGGCATCGCGGAGCTGGCGGCGCAGGGGCGCGTGGCGGCGATCGTCACCACCAACTTCGACCGGCTCATCGAGCTGGCGCTGGCGGCACGCGGCATCCCCTGCTCGGTGCACCATGACCAGGCGGGCTTCGATCGACTCGGTGACGACCTGGTGACCGATGGACTGCCGATCATCAAGATCCACGGCTCCATCGAGGACGCCGAGTCGCTGGTGGACACGCTGCGCCAGCGGCTCGCCGGCCGGCCGACGTCGCTCGAGGCCGCGCTGCGGACCCTGCTCGTCCGACATCACTGGCTCTTCCTCGGCGTCTCCGGCGCCGATTTCAGCTACGACCCGCACTACCTCGGCATCCACGCTGCCGCCGACGAGGCGCGCGGCTTCACCTTCCTCGTCCGCGACGGCGTCCCGGTCCAGGCCGGTGTCACGGCGCTCGTGGAGCGGTACGGCGACAAGGCGGCCCTCACCGTCGGCAACCTCCAGACCTGGCTCACCGACACCTTCTCGCTCCCGCCACTCACCGTGCCCGACGCCAGCGCACGGACGTCGGAGGGCGCGCACGCCGAGGTGCGCGCCCGCATCACCGAATGGACCGCCCGGCTCGGGCCGCTCGCGGTCGTGAACATTCTCTGCGCGATGCTGCGCACGATGCAGATGGACGAGCAGGCGCATTGGCTGCTGCGCCGCACCTGGCGCAGCTACCGGACGCCGGACGACCAGCGCGCCGCGCCGTCGTATGACCGCTACAACCACAACTACGGCCTCTCGCTCATGGAGCATGGCTTCATCGGCAACCGCATCGCGCTGGCCGACGACATGAGCAACCTGCGCGAGTGGCGGGACGCCGCCGACGGTGATGCCGCGCAGTTTTTCCGCCGCGCATGGCAGCGCGACGAGCTGCATGTGGCAGGGGCCCACTTTGCGACGTGCAAGGCCTACCTCGGCGCGGTCGGCGAGGCCGTCCGCATCGCGTCGGTGGTGACCGACGCGGTCATCGCCCGCGGCAGGACGCTCGAGTACGTGGATGTCGCGCTCGCGTGCGTTCCACTCTACGACATCGTGCAGGCCATCGAACTGACGATCCCGCAGCTCGCCGGCTGCGTGCGCATCGCGCGTGACCTCGGAGACGAGCCCCGGCGCGCCCTGGCGCTCGTGCACCTCGCACGCTTCCTGTGCATGACGGGACGCTTCGACGAGTCGCGCGAGGCGCTCGGCGAGGGCATCCGCATCGCCCAGCGGCTCGCGCTCCGCGACGTGCAGCGCCTCGGCCGCTCCGTGCACGGCCGGCTGCTGCTCGACGACGCGCAGTCCGACGAGGAGGCGCTGGCAGTGCTGCAGGACGTGGTGGACGAGTTGCACGACCGCGCGACGACGCCGCTCTTCACCCACGTCGACCTCGCCGACCCCGCGCTGGCACCCACCATCATCGCCGGCACGCCGCCCCCGCTCTGCCGCGCCCTGCTCGACCTCAATCGCGCCGCACGCTTCGCGGGACGGGGCGACGTGATGCACACGACCCTGCACGAGGCGCTGGACCTGACGCAACACCGCTTCCCCGGCTACCTCGTGCACACCGTCGCGGCCAACGTGCAGTGCATGCTGCACCACGGCGACGCCTCGTCACTGGACGCCATCGATGAGTGCATCGCCGACGTGCGCGAGCTGGCCGTGACGAGCGGCAACCCGTGGGCCACCACGATCGCCGACCAGTTGGCCGAGGGACGCGCCGCCTTGGCCGCAGGGGTGCACGACGCCACGGACCCGACAGTCACGGATTGACCGCACGCCCGCACGTGATGCTCCCCCATCTCACCACCGGACGGATCGACAGATGAGCGACACGACCCCAGCACCCGTGGTCTTCCGCATCACCGGCCGTCCCACAGAGGAACCGGCGATGCCGCGCTCCCTGCAGCGACGTGATCGCTCCGGCGCTGGCGGCGCGCCCGATCCGTTCCTGCCGTCGGGCTACGTCCGACCCATCGAGTCGGTGGATGTCTCCGAGACCGCACGCGATGCAGATGGCGCGGTGGCGCAGGCCGTCGCCTCGCCGCCTGGCGAGGTGCTCGCGCTCGAGCTCGCCGACGGCACGATCATCTACACCAGCCCGGAACGGCTCGAGGAGACCATTCGCAGCATGATCCCCGAGGCGGTGAATGCCGACGGGAGCATCGATCTCGATCGCGTCAGCACGCGAGGCGCTGACGCGACCCGCGACGTGATGGGGCTCGCGAAGCGCATCTTCGCCAAGGTGACGCGCCTCGCCGTCGGTGGCACGGCGGACCCCATCATCGACGAAGCACGGAAGAAGCTCGCATCGTGGATCGGCGACAAGGCGGCCGCCAACACGCAGTCGCTTGGCGTGAGCTGGCTCGGCACCAAGGCGCTGATGTGGGCGATCGAGAGCCGGCTCACGCGCGCGCCGGGGCTGTATCGCTGGGTTGCGGCACAGGGCGAGCCGACCGACCTGCTCGACGCCGGCAGTGCCACCCTCGCAGCCGATGCCGCCGCCGGCCCGATGCTCGTCTTCATCCACGGCACCGCCTCCAGCACCGTCGGAAGCTACGCGGACCTGCAGACCAGCTCCGCCGACTACTGGCGCACCTTCGCCACACGCTACGGTGAGCGGATCTACGCCTTCGAGCACCGCACGATGTCGGAGAGCCCGATCGAGAATGCGCTGCAGCTGGCGAGCACACTGCCGCGCAATGCCCGGCTGCACATCGTCACCCATTCGCGAGGTGGGCTCGTCGGCGACCTGCTCTGCCTGGACCCCACCGCCGACGGGTTCGACGCCTTGCTCGAGACGTATGCGGTGGATGACGTCGCGATGGGCGACGTGCCCGACGCCGATCGCGCGCGCCTGCGCACGGAGCTCGAGTCGGCGTACGCGGAGCACCGTACGAGGCTGCGCGAGCTCGCCGCCATGCTGCGCAACAAGCAGTTCACCGTCGAACGCTACGTGCGTGTGGCATCGCCGGCGCGCGGCACCCGCCTCGCCAGCGGCAACCTCGATGTCTTCCTCTCCGGCCTGCTCACGCTGGTGGGGCTGGTGCCGGTGCTCGCGGGCCAGCCGATCTTCGCCATGTTCCGGCGCGTCGTGCTCGAGATCGCGAAGAACCGCACCCGTCCCGGCCTCGTGCCCGGCATCGAGGCGATGCTGCCCGAGTCGCCGATGGCGCGCCTGCTCGCCCGCGCGACGCCCACCGCGCGCACGCAACTCGCGATCATCGCCGGCGACATCCAGGGCGGCGGCCTGCTCAAGCGGCTCGGCGTGCTCTTCACCGATCACATCTTCTTCAATGGCGGTGACAATGACCTCGTGGTCGACACCGACTCGATGTACGCCGGCATCGCTCGCCCCGGTCAGGCCCGGGCGATCTTCGACCAGGGCGCCGACGTCAGCCACTTCCGCTACTTCGCCAATCTCGACACGCGCCGCGCGCTCGCCCGCTGGCTGACCGAGCCCACACTCGACACGGTCACCGAGTTCCAGCCAATCGCCAGCACCGAGTCCGACGACACGGAGGCGATCCGCACCGCATCCCGCAGCACGCGCACCGGCGACGTCTCGACGCGCCCCGTCGTGGTCGTGCTGCCGGGCATCATGGGCTCGCACCTCTGGGTGCGCCGCAGCGACCGCGTCTGGTTCGACTTCCCCGACCTCCTGCTCGGCGGCCTGCGCAAGATCGGTTACGGCGAGAAGAGCGTGGAGGCCGAGCGCCTCTTCGATGCGGCCTATGCTGATCTCTGCCGCCACCTCGCGCGGACGCACGAAGTGGAGCCGTATCCCTACGACTGGCGCCTGCCGCTCGACCAGCTCGCCGATGCCCTCGCCGAGCGACTGCGCCACGTCCTCGCGCGCACCAAGGCCCCCGTGCGCCTGCTCGCCCACAGCATGGGTGGGCTCGTGGTCCGTGCGCTCGCACACCGGCATCCGGACGTGTGGACCGCCGTGATGGAACGTGACGGCGCGCGCTTCATCATGCTCGGCACGCCGAACCGCGGCGCGCACTCCATGGTCGAGACGCTGATCGGCAAGAGCGACAACATCCGCAAGCTCGCCCTCGCCGACACGCAGCATGACATGCTCGAGGTGCTCGACATCGTCGCCGGGTTCCGCGGCGCGCTCCAGCTCCTGCCAAGCCCCACCTTCGCCGACATCAATCGCAAGACCATCAACTACTTCGAGGCGGCACCATGGGTGACCTTTCGCCGCGAAGTGCGCGACGTCTGGTTCGGTGACGGGAAGGTCAGTGTGCCAGATGCCGCGGCGCTGCGCGAGGGACAGTGGCTCTGGCAGCAGGATGCGACGAACGGCAGCGGCATCGGTGCCTTCGCCTCGCGCATCACCTACGTGCATGGCATCGCGGGCAACACCACCTACGGCGTGGTCAAGCAGCAGGATCGCTGGAAGATGAGCGGCACGCGCAGCGGCGACGGCACGGTCACGTGGGAGTCGGGCCGCATCGACGGCATTGGCCGCTATCTCTGGATGCCAGCCGAGCACGGCGCGCTGGCGGACACGCCCGACTATTTCGGCTCCCTGGAATCACTGCTGCTCAATGATGATCCGGGACGCCTCGCCACCAAGGAACCCGTCTCCCGCAGCGCCGTCACCACACCTGTCATCTACGACGCCGGGCCGCCCGTCTTCCCGTCGCCGCAGGAGCTGGAACTCGAGCTGATCGGCAAGCGCCGCCGCGAGTCCGCGCGCCCACGCCAGATGCCCACCATCACCGTGGCCGTCCGCGCCGGCGATCTGCGCGACAGCGACAAGCCCATCGTCGTCGGCCACTATGAGCAGGATGCCATCGCCGGTGCGGAGGCGCTCATCGATCGCGACATCGTCGAGGGCGGCCTCACCGCACGCCACAACCTCGGCATGTACGCCGGCCCGGTCGGCACGGCGCTGGTGGTGCTCACCCCGCGCAACGATGTCGAGAAGGCTCGCGGGATCTACCGCGGCGCCGTCGTCACGGGCCTCGGCACCTACGACGGCACCCTCAGCGTGGAATCGCTCACCGAGGCCGTGCGCACCGCCGCGCTCCGCTACCTGCTGCACATCAATGACGGCATGAACAGCGGCGAGGCCGGCAGCCAGGCCGGCGTGCCGCTCGCCTTCCTGCTGCTCGGGTACAACTCCTCGGCCACGCTGTCCATCGCCGACTCGGTGCGCTCCATCCTGCGCGGCGTCATCGAGGCCAACCTCAAGTTCCGCAACTCGTTCCAGTCGCGGCTCGCCATCGATACCGTGGAACTCGTCGAGCTTTACGTCGACACCGCGATCTCTACGGCGTACGCGCTCACGCGCGAGGCCGCCGCGTTGAACGCCGACCCGGGCCTGCGCTACCGCATCAACGCTGCGACGGAACTCGTCGCCACGGACTCCATGCGGCAGCGCCTCACCGACGCGCGCACGGGTAGCTACTGGCCGCGCCTGCACATCACCGATGCCGAGCGCCGCGACGATGTCGACGCGGCCGCCGACGCGCAGGCCGTCGAGTCGCCATTCTCGCTGCAGATCCCTGTCCTCACGCTGGCGCAGCGGCTCAAGTTCCTCTACGTCGGCCAGCGCGCACGGGCCGAGACCGTGATTCGCCAGAGCCAGCCCGGCCTCGTGGACGAGATGGTGCGGCAGCAGATCACCGTGCCCAGCTACGACCTGGACTTCAGCCGTACGCTCTTCCAGCTACTCGTGCCGAACGAGTTCAAGGACGTCGCGCGACAGCTCGATCAGGTCGTGCTCGTGCTCGACAGCTACACGGCGAACATGCCGTGGGAGCTGATGGTGGCCGACGAGAAGCCGCTTGCGATCTGCACCGCCGTCGTGCGCCAGCTCAGCACCACGCGCTTCCGCACCGGCGTGCGCCAGACGACCGAACGTCGCGCCTACGTCATCGGCAACCCGTCGGCCGCAGGCTTCGCGGCCGCGTTCCCCATGCCCGTGCAGCCGGGTGATGTGCTGTCGTCACCCCAGACCGATCCACCGTCGCTGCCCTCGGCCGAGCGCGAGGCGCAGGTCGTGGCGGACGTGCTCAGCGGACGGGGCTTCGAGGTGACGCGTGCCATCGGCACCACGGAGCGTGGCGTCGACGTCGTCAAGCGACTCTTCAAGCAGCCATACCGCGTGCTGCACATCGCCGCACACGGCGTCTTCGAGCAGCAACATCGTGATGGACGGCTGCGCAGCGGCGTCGTGCTCTCCGACGGGCTCCTCCTCACCGCGTCCGAGATCGGCGCCATGGAGGTCGTGCCGGATCTGGTGTTCCTCAACTGCTGTCATCTGGCCCAGATGGGCACCTCGACGACGGCGTTCAACCGGCTGGCCTACAGCATCTCGCGCGAGCTGATCGAAATGGGTGTGCGCGCGGTCGTGGCGGCGGGATGGGCGGTGGACGACGACGCCGCCGCCACCTTCGCCGAGGTGTTCTACGACGAGATCCTCGCCTCCAACACCTCGTTCGGCGACGCGGTATTCACTGCGCGGAAGCAGGTCCACGAGCAGTATCCGTCCAGCGTGACCTGGGGCGCCTACCAAGCCTACGGCGACCCGACCTGGCGCATGGAACCGCGCCGCGACGGCAGCGACCACGGACCGTCCGACTCGAACACGATGGTGGCCGTCGAGGAGCTCATGGCCTGGATCGAGCAGCAGCGGGGACGGGTGCGCAAGGCAGGGCGTCCACTCACGACGGCCGAAGCACGGGCCTACGCCGAGGCAGCCGAGGCCAAGCTGCGTGGCAGGCCGACCGCATGGCGCGACCGGCTCGACGTGGTCGCCGAGCTGGGCGCGATGTATGCCGACCTGGGACCCGCGCACTACTCCACGGCCATCGAGTACTACAAGCGTGCCGTCACCGGCAGCGACGCGCCGTGGCGAGCCCCCGTGTTCGCCATCGAGCAGCTCGCAAACCTCGAGGCACGCCACGGCGAGGAGACCGGTGACATCACCCTGATCCACGACGCCATCAGCCGCCTCATGCAACTCGGCACACTCACGGCCATGCGCGCACCGTCGACCGAGGCGGAGCTGCTGCCCGAGCAGATCAACGCCGAGCGCCGCGGCCTGCTCGGCAGCGCGTGGAAGCGGCTGGCCGCAGTGCATGCGCACAACGCCATCGCGGCGGGCGCGCCCGACGAGCGCACGACAGCCATCGACGCGATGAATCGGGCGCTCGAGCGCAGCCGCCACTGGTACGGCGGCGCGGCCCTGCTGCCGGACGGCGGCGTGCCGGTCAGCTGGACCGAACCGGATTTCCGGAACGCGATCAACCGGCTCTACCTGGCCGCGCTCGGCCCGCACGGTGACGGCGCCGCAGCGATCGCGCTCGCCCGCGCCTGCACCAGTGCCAGCCTCATGTCGGGCACACTCAACGCGACCTACTGGCGGGCCATGATCGGCGCCGATGCCACCCTCGCCGAGGCGTTGCTCGATGGCTCGCTCGCAGGCGATACCGCTGCATGGGTGCAACGCGTCACGGACCGGTTCCGCAATGCCCGGGCGGGTGTGCGCGTGGCCGGCATGCAGTTCGACTCGACGGCGCGTCAGCTCGGCTTCATGACCCTCTTCTTCGAGGCGCGTGCCGTGGCACTGGCCGACGGCGATGACACCCGCGCGACGCTCACCGCCGTCGCGAACGCACTCCGTCAGGTGCGCGAAGACCTCGTGCCAGGTACCACGCAAGCAGCGCCCACCGACCGCGACGACGACACCCCACCGAAAGTCGCGCGCAGGCGCGGCACGGCCTCGGGCACCAGTACGTCGGCCGTGCCAACCGGTGGCACGCGCACATCGAAACGGACCGCACGCGGGAAGTCCGTGCCATCGAAGGCAATCGTGAAGAAGGCCACGATGCAGAAGGCCCCGGCGAAGACGTCACCGACGAAGAGCGTCACGGCGAAGCAGGCCACGGCGAAGCAGGCCACGGCGAAGCAGGCCACGGCGAAGCAGGCCACGGCGAAGAAGGCCACGGCGAAGAAGGCCACGGCAAGAACTTCGGCGAGAAAGGCCTCCGCAAGGCAAGCCACCGCGAAAAAGGCGGCAGGAAAGCGCTGAACCTCATCCGACGATGCAACGCGCCCCGCCAGAGTGGTCTCTGGCGGGGCGCGTTGCATCAGTGCCGACGGGTCGTGTCGTGCCGCGACGACTACCCTGAGACGGCCACGCCCGGTCGAACCAGATCCGACCCGCCACGCGGCTGCAGCACCTTCGCCCGCAGCAGCCGACCGAGCGCGATCGCCGCGGCCATCGCCAGCACCACTTCCAGCGCGCCGACGATCCTGAAAATGCCGTCATAGTCCACGACCCCATGGTCACTCCGCAGCGTCGCCACCAGCACGCCACCCAGCGCCGGTCCGAGCAGGAACCCCACCGAACCCGCAATCTGGAAGGCCCCGAAGATCCCGTCACCCGCGCGGCGCGCCACCTCGCTCGTGAGCAGCAGGTTCGGCGCGAACATCAGCGCACTCAGCACGCCGCTCAACACCATCAGCAACGGCAGCATCGTCATCGGCACCCGCGCGTACATCGCGAACACGGCACCGAACAGCACGTTGCTGATCACCAGCGGCCGATACCACCCGATCCGGTCGGCGAGCCGGCCGGCGGGCCAGCACAGTAGCGCGAACGGCACGAGGAACAGCGCCATCAGCAGGCCGCGCTGCGCACCGCTGGCATGATGCACGTCGCCAAGGAAGAGCGTGAACGTGCTCACGAACACACCGATCACGAAGCGATCCATGAACGCATAGCTGAGGGGCACCCACGCCAGCTTGATCTGCGAGTTCCACGCGTAGCGGCGGCTCGGCTGGCGCACCTGCTCGGTGTGCGGCAGGGCAATGCCCAACGCAATCACCGCCGCCAGCAGGAAGATTGCCGCACCGGTCAGGTAGACCAGGCCCGGCGAGCGGTCCGCCAGCCGCCCGCCCAGCGGCGAGCCGATCGCCACGCCGATCATCAGGCTCGAACCCAACAGCCCGAGCGACCCGCCGCGCCGCGGCCCCGCCAGCCTGTTGGCGGCCACCATCAGCAGCGTGATCGCCGGCAGGTGCAACGCGCCATCGATTCCGCGCAGCACCATCAGCGACGTGAGGTCGGGCGCCGCGCGCATGCCGAGAAACACCAGCGCATCGAGCGCCAGCAGCCCCGAGACCCAGAGCCGCACTGATCCGGCCTGTCGCTGCCACCGCATCACCAGCGGCACGGCGATGATGCCGGTTAGCATGTTCACGGTCATGAACGCATGCGCCGCCGAGGCGCTTCCGCCGTGCGCCACCTGGACCAGCTCCCGCAAGCCCGGGACGAGCAGCGTGACCGGGATGAGTGTCAGGATGGTGGCGAGCGCGATCAGGAGCCGTGGCATTGCCGCAAGCTAAGGGATCAGTCCAGCAGACAAGGGAGCGCACGCCACGCGGCACCGGACCAGAGTGCCCGGGCCGAATCCACCAGGCTCGGTCTGACCGGCGCACCGAGGATGCCCAGACGCAGCATCGCCGCAGCCGGTGACAGCGCCGCGCGGTCGGCAGTCCGTGCCCAGTAGCGCATCGACCGCGTGACGTGAGGGTCGATGAAGCCTGCCGCCACCTCGCGCGCCGTTTCGCGAATGGGATCCAGGCGCAGCCTCGTGGCCGGCGAGCACCGCGTGCCTGCAGAAACGGGGATCAGCTCCAGACTGCGCTCGCTCGGCATGGACGCCGAATCACCGCGCGGGACCTGCGTCATCCACGCCGCCCGAGCGATCATCCCGAGATCAGGCTGCCGCTCTGCGTCGTTGCGGGGCTTGAGCGGTGCGCGCACGGCCAGCATCGGCATGGCATCGAACACCGACGACAGCGCCGCCGCGTGATCGGCGAACGCGTCCGGCCCCGCGGCAGACGCGTACCCGCGCACCCAGCTGTCCTGCACCGCGCTGAGCACCCCGTTGATGCGCCCATGCCGAGCCAGCGCTGCCGCAAGGAACCAGTCCGCACCGCGCGCCAGCAGTTCGGCCGGACGCCGCGCCTCCTTGAGATAGGCATCGTCGCTCGAACCGGCGGGAATGAACTCCGCCAGACGTGCGATCGGCGCCGCCAGTGGCAGCGTGCGCGAGCCGCGGGACGCATTGTCGGTCGCGTAGCTGCCACGCCGGCCAGTCAGGTCGCGTGCCGACTGCCAGTCGAGATCGTGCATCAGCTCGTGGCCCACCGCACCGAAGCCCGTCCCGAGCGGCAGTGACAGCGTGCGGGTGCGGGGGTCGTGCACGGCCAGCGCCCCGTCCATCACCGTGCCACCGATGCGCACGTTCAGCCCGCGGAAGCTCGCCAGCGGGAACACTTCACGCATCGCGTCCACCGCGGCCGCAAACTCTCGTGCATAGAATGGCTGCCACGCCGGAGGCACGTCCGCGCCGAACGCGAAGGAGGCGAGGCCGAGGCGCGCAGCGACCTGCTCCGCCCGCGGCGCCGGCATCCCCGGATGGTACGGCGCCTCCTGAGCGAGTGTCCGCATGCCCATCGATGCCAGCAGCGCCGCCGCTTCGATCACGGGCCGCAGCCCCGTGTCCGCGTGCACCTCCGCCATCGTCATCACGAGAGTTTCCTCGTTCCCGACGCCACGCAGCATCCGCGTCACCCGCGGCTGGACCGCAATGCGACGATCAGCAGACAACGTGCGCGCATCGAGGGCGCTCAGCCGCACCTGCGGCTGCGGCGGGCGGCGCTGCACACTGATCAGCAGGCGCAGTGCCGCCGATGCGACCCGTGGCAGTGGCGACGCTGTCACGGGCCGTGCGGCCGCCGACGTGTCGCCCGGCCGCAGCGCACCCTCGATCGCCGCCAGTGTCGCGGGAACGCGCTGGGCGATCCGGCGCGGTGCGATCGCCGCGGCGGCAAGCAGCGGACGCTCCACCGTCAGGCGACGCTCGGCGCGCCAGAGCGCAATGATCTTCAGGAGGTCACCATCGCCACGTGACGCCGCCGTGATGGCGCGATCGACATCGCGCCCGGCACGCACACGGTCATACGCCATGAGCGCGGCGGCATCCAGCAACGGCACGGCACCGGAATACAGGCGCCCCCGTGCACTCGCCTGACCCTCCGCAATGCGCAGCACCTCCAGCATCAGCGGCGAATCTCCTTCCGCGGTCACGGCGCTGTCCACCGTGCGCAGCAACGCCGCACCCGTCCCGTTGTCGCGGTACATGGCGATGTCGAGCGCGCCGGGCGCCGGGCGCATGATCAGTGTGTCACGCGAGAGCCGCGACAGGATCGCATGCGCAACGCGCGGGCGCCACGTCGGCGGGAGACGCGGTTCGGTCCGCGCCAGATCGACCAGCCGGAACGGGCTCCCGAGCCCAGCCTGCGCACGCGCGAGGTATTCCAGCGCGATCGCCGCCTGAAACGGCAGCCGCGCCGCCGGTCGCGCCTGCAGGGCAGCCGTCAGCGAATCATCCAGATGTCTGCCGTCGGCCAGCGCCTCCCGCACCGCGCGGCGCGCGTCTGCCCGGTCCGTCAGGCGGATGCCCATGACCGTCATGCCGACCAGCCCGCCGCCGAGCAGCAAGGCCCGGATCAGCGGCGTGCGCAGGGTTGAGGCAGGCAGCGACACGACGGTCACGAGGGTCGGGATTCACGTGCGAGACGCTGCCGGCTCGCCGCCATCGCTGGCCCGGCGAACCGTTGGCGTACAACGGTCCGGAAAACGCGAACAGGACCTGCAGGAACGTACCCGCGATGCGAACCGCGGTGCCCTGCCCCGGCCATGGGACTGAGTGCAGGTATCGGCGCCTTCTCCTGCAATCACCAATGACGAAAGGCCGACGTCAATTGGCGTCGGCCTTCGTCCTGACGGCGCGGCGGAAATGGCTCCGGCCAGCGCCCGTGCGGCGCCGCGCGATCGCGGCGCCGGTCTGGCCTACTGGTCGTTGTTCTGCATGCCGACCGACTCGGCGGCACGGGCGTCGGCGCTCTCGATCACGAACACCACGCGACGGTTCCGCTCGGCGCCCGGGTCATCCTTCTGCGCGCCCGGCACGATCTGGCGCATCGAACCGAAGCCCTGCGTACGGATCAGCGACGCATCCATGCCACGGGTGGCAAGCTCACGCTTCACGTTCTCGGCACGGGCCAGCGACAGGCGCTGGTTGTAGAGCACACTGCCAGCCGGATCGGCGAAGCCTTCGACCGTGATCACGGCACCCGGGTAGTACTTGTTCGCGATCTGCGAGAAGCGCTCCAGCGCGGCGCGATCGGAATCCTTCACCATCGCGTCGTCAAAGGCGAACGACACCGGCAGCATCACCTTCATGCCATTGCCGGCGGCAACGATCTTGGCATCGAACTCGGTGCGCAGGGCGACCAGTTCCTTCTTCAGTTCGGTGCGCAGGCCAGCGAGGTCGGCGCCAAGGATGCTGTCGGCACGCATGCGCTCCGTCCGCTCGGTCGCGATCTCACCGCGCGTCGCGGTCATCTCACGCTTGAAGGTCTTGCTGGTGACACAGGCAGTCATCGACAGGCCGGTCAGCAGGAGGGCCGAAGCACGCAGGACCCGAGCCGAACGAATGGTGGTCTTCATCGCAGGAAACTCCAGAAAGAGGTTGGGGCGAGCAGGGTGGTTCTCGCCACGCATCAGACTGTATTGCGAGTTCCGTGCCACGATTTATAACCCATTGGCAGGCTTCGACTTGGCCAACCACTCGCCGCCGTCCACGACGAAGATGGCTCCGGTGATCCAGTCTCCGGCGGGGCTCGCCAGGTACGCCACCATCTGTCCGATGTCCTCCGGCGTGCCCCACCGCTTGAGCGGGATCGCACCGCGTGCGAACGCCTCCATGGCCTTGTCCACGCTGAACAGGTCGGGCACCGGCGCGCCCGGCGGCGGCGTGAAGGCCTTCCGCACGCCCTCCGTCGGGATCGGACCCGGAGCGATCGCATTGATCCGGATGCCGTCGCCGGCCCATTCCATGGCGAGCGTCCGAGTCAGCGCGTCCACGCCCGCCTTGGCCGCCGTGGCGTGGGCCATCAGCGGCCAGCCCCGGTAGTGCAGCGTCATCGACGTGCTCACGATCCGCCCCCCGCCCTGCGCCTTCATATACGGGTAGACTGCCTGTGTGCAGTAGAACGTGCCGTACAGGTCGATCTCGATCACCGTCTTCCACGCATTCGCACTGAGCGTGGCCGACGGGGCGTAGAAGTTGCCCGCGGCGTTGTTCACCAGGAGGTCGATGCGGCCATGTGCGTCGTGCACCTCCTTCGCCATGGCCTGCACCCGTTCCTGGTCTCGTACGTCGACCTGGACGGCGCTCGCCTTGCCGCCCGTGGCGGTGATCGCGTCCACGGCCGGCTGTAGGTGTTCCGGCTTGCGGCTCGCCAGCACCACATGGCACCCGAGCTGGGCCAGCGTCGTGCTGATCCCCAGCCCGATCCCGGTCGCACCGCCGGTGATGATGGCCACCTGCCCATCGAGGAGGCCATCGCGGAAGACAGGGTGCTGGCTCATGCGGGTTGCTCGAATTGTGTGAAGAGGTCCGGCTCGATGCGGAGGGGTCGGAAGCTCCGACGATGATGCGGTGTGGGACCGTGTTCCGTCAGTGCCGAGAGGTGCCCGGCCGTGCCATACCCCGCGTTCGTGTCCCAGCCGTACCCGGGATGGCGACGATCGAGCGCGGTCAGCAGGCGGTCCCGCGTGACCTTGGCGATGATCGAGGCGCAGGCGATGCTCAGGCAGCAGGCGTCACCTTTCACCACCGCCTGGTGTGGCAGGCCGAGGGCGCCGAATGCGCTGCCGTCGATCAGTAGCAGGTCGTGCGGCGTCGGGATGCGCGCGATGGCCCGTCGCATCGCAATCGCGGTCGCCTGATAGATGTTGACGCGATCGATGATGTTGACGCTGGCGGCACCGATGCCGATGGCGAGCGCGATCCGCCGGATCTCGACCGCGAGGCGCTCGCGCTCGGCCGGACGCAGGGCTTTGGAGTCGCCCACGCCATCGATGTTCCGGCAGGTGGGCGGCAGCAGGATCGCGCATGCGACGACGGGGCCCGCAAGGGGGCCCCGTCCGACTTCATCCACCCCGACGATGCGGGTGTGGCCGACCTTCCGTGCCGCACGTTCCACCCGGCCCCACTGCTGCAAGCGAGCCGGCATGGGACCAGCGCCGCCGGATCAGGCCTTGGAAACCACGCGAACCTTGCGCTCCTTGATGCGGGCAGCCTTGCCCGTCACGCCGCGCAGGTAGTACAGCTTCGCACGACGCACCCGGCCGCGGCGCACGACGATGATTTCGCCGAGCATCGGGCTGTGGTCGGGGAAGATGCGCTCGACACCGACGCCGTTGGAGATCTTGCGGACGGTGAAGGTCGCGCTGACGCCACTGCCACGACGGGCGATGACCGTGCCTTCGAAAGCCTGGAGGCGCTCCTTCTCCCCTTCCTTCACGCGCACGTTGACACGAACCGTGTCACCCGCGCGGAACGGGGGAATCTCGCGCATCCACTCTTTCTGGGTCTCGATGAACGGGTGCATATCAATCACGCTCTGCGGGGCGCCTGCGTACAAGGCGCCGGCTGGGGTTGTCACGGTGAGCTGAGAAGGGTAACCCCGCTCCCGGCCGGATGGTAGTGGCCGCCCATGGTGTATGGCGTTGGCGCCCGGGACTCCCACCGGTTGGGGTCCTGCGCCGGACCCGAGCGTCAGCGTTTCGGGATCGAGGCCACCACCGCCATCAGCGCCTCGGTCCGGACCGCGAACGGGGCCCAGAACGGCAGCGCACCGGAGACGCGCAGACCGGAATCGAGCGCCGTCGCATTCCTGGGCTGCAGCAACACATAGACCGCCCCGCTGTCGGCAGCGGCGAGGGTCGCGCCGCCCTGCGCCGCCGTGTCCTGCAGCACACGCGTCGCCAGGTTGCTGTCCACGAGCGTCGCGAGGGCGCCAAACGAGTGCCCGGGCTTCATCACGAACCGGGTCACCTGCAGCATCGCGGCCTCACCAAGGATCGGCGGCGTGCCAACGGTCCGCCGGACCACCACCCGCGCCGTCCCCGTGCCCAGTTGCCTCCGGCGCACCGCGCTGTCGACGTTGGCGCGGAGCCAGCCGCTGATGGCCATCGTGGCACTGTCGGCCGCAGCGGAGTCGTCCCAGGCCAGTACCACCAGCAGCCCGGTGCCGTCGCCAGAGGCCAGGAGTGTCGCGCCACCGAACCCGCGCAGGATCGCCACGTCGGCCTGCAGGTGCTCGACGATCCGCCGCGTCTCCTCGAGCTGTCCGCCCGGTGTCACGGGCAGTGGCCAGAATTCGAGCACCGGCACGCTGCCGGTGTCCACGATCAGCGCTGCGGCCTCGAGGGCTGGCCCTGCCGGCGAGACGGCGCGCGCCGCACCGCCGAGTGACTCGGCGCGGGCAACGCCGGCCCGGGCGCTGTCGGCCTGCGCCCGCCGGTCGCCGCGCGCACAGGCGACCGCGATCATCGCGACGAACAGCACCGCACATCTGCGCCGCACCGACCTACCCTCGCTCCTGCGTGCGGCGCGCGCCCTCGGCGCGGCGCCACTCGGCAATCTTCGCGTGATGGCCGGACAGCAGCACGTCCGGCACCCGATGCCCGCGGAATTCCTCCGGACGCGTGTAACTCGGCGCACTCACCCCGGCCCCGCCGTAGAACGAATCGGTCGCAGCGGAGTCGTGGTCGCTCATCGCGCCCGGCAGCAGTCGCGCCACCGCATCCACGATCGCGAGCGCCGCAGGCTCGCCGCCGCTCAGCACGAAGTCACCCAGCGACAACTCCTCCGTCGCGAGATGATCGGCCACGCGCTGGTCGACATCCTTGTAGTGTCCGCAGAGCAGCGTGAGCTCGCCGCCCGACGCGAAGCGATGGGCGTCGGCCTGCGAGAAGGTCCGCCCGCGCGGCGACAGCAACACGATCGGCGACGTGGCACCGAGGTGCTCCACCGCCTCGAAGAACGGTGTCGGCTTCATCACCATCCCCGGACCGCCGCCGTACGGATAGTCGTCCACTGTGCGGTGCCGGTCGTGCGTGAACCCGCGCAGGTCCACCACGTTGTAGCGCACGCTGCCTGCCGCCGCGGCCCGCGACGGGATGCTGATCGACAACGGCGCCGTGAAGAACTCGGGGAAGATGCTCACGATGTTGATCACCATCGGGGCACGAAGCGCCTGGTCGTGCGGCGCGATCTCGTCGTGCCGCGGCGCGGCGTCGCCGGTGGCGTCGGCAGCCGTGGTCACGCGTCGTCCGACGGATGTCCTTCCGCGAGCGGCAGCCCCTCGGGGAGCAGGCCCTCCGGTGGATCGACGGTGATCACGCGCGCCACCTCGTCCACCTGCACGAGGATCTCCTCGCGCCACGGCATGAGGTAGGTGGGTCCACCGTTCACCGGGCGCACGTCGAGCATGAGGCCCTGCGGCAGCTCGTAGGTGTCTGCCACCTCGCCGAGCGGCCGGCCATCGACGTGCACCACACGCATGCCGAGCAGGTCGTGGATGTAGACCTCGTCATCGGTGGGGAGCGGCAGTTCGTCCTGCGGCGCGAGCAGGAAGCGACCGCGCCAGCGCTCGGCGGCGGTGCGGTCCGGGACCTCGGCCAGCGTCAGCCGCACTGACTCCATGTGCTGGCGCACGGCGGTGATGTGCAACAGCTGGCCATCGGGCGACGGATCGCCGGCGGCCGTGCCGGCATACAGCCGACGGCCCGATACGAAGACCGTATCGGGCGCGTCGGTGATCGGCTCCACGAGCAGTTCGCCGCGGATGCCATGTGCCTTCCGAACGCGCCCGACGATGATGAGCGCGGGCGCGCCCCTGTCGCTCACTCGGCCTTCGCGCCTTCGCTCAGCGGCACCGCAGCCGCCTGCAGCTTCGTCGCGAGACGCGCTTCGTGGCGGGCCTTCAGCACGCCGCCCTTGCGCAGCAGCGAGCGGACCGTGTCCGACGCCTGCGCGCCGACGTCCAGCCAGTGATTGGCACGATCGACCTTGATCGTCACGGCACCCTCGCTCACACGCGGCGAGTACGTGCCGATGATCTCGATGAACTTGCCGTCACGCGGGCTCTTGCTGTCGGCGACGACGATACGGTAGACCGGCGCCTTCTTGCGGCCGACGCGGCGGAGACGAATACGAACCATCTGGGCATCCTCTGAGGGGACGTGACGTCGCGCGACCGGTCGATACGCGACCGTCGTGCACGGCGCGTGAGCGGGCAGTCCGCTGCCCCATCACCGCCGGCCCGGGCTCCTCGCGCCGGTCGACCATTCGACCGGTGCACCCGAGGTCCTGCCATACTGCCAGACTCGACCGTTTCAGGCCGAGCCTTGAAGCTTAACCGCGTCCGAACTGGTTTCCAAATGGATTTCTGCCGCCGCTGGCGGTGACCTTCTTCATCATCTTCTGCATGTCCCGGAACTGGTCCAGCAGCCGGTTCACCTCGGCCACCGTCCGACCCGATCCCCGCGCGATCCGGAGGCGCCGCGACCCGTTGATCAGCTCCGGCTTCTTTCGCTCCGCCATCGTCATCGAGAGCACGATCGCCTCGACGTGCTTCATCCGTTTCGGGTCCATCTTGGCCTGCTTCAGGGCCTTGGTGTTCACGCCGGGAATCATCTTCAGGATCCCCTCGAGCGGCCCCAGCTTCTCGATCTGCTTCATCGCGCCGAGGAAGTCGTTCAGGTCCATGCCCTCGCGGCGGACCTTCTTCTCGAGCTTCTTCGCCTCGTCGGCGTCGAACGTCTCCTGCGCCTTCTCCACCAGCGAAAGCACGTCGCCCAGCTGCAGGATCCGCCCCGCCATGCGGTCGGGATGGAACTCCTCGAGGGCGTCCACCTTCTCGCCGACGCCGATGTACTTGATCGGCTTCTTGGTCGCGCCGTAGACGGACAGGGCGGCGCCGCCGCGCGCGTCGCCGTCCATCTTGGTGAGGATGATGCCGGTGATGCCAAGCGCGTTGTTGAACCCCTCGGCGATCCGCACGGCGTCCTGGCCGGTCATGCCGTCGGCGACGAGCAGGATCTCGTCCGGCTTCGCGAGCTCCTTCACGCGGCGCAGTTCATCCATCAGCGCGTCGTCGATCTGCAGGCGGCCGGCGGTGTCGATGAACACGATGCGGTCACGCTCGCGGCGCGCCTCCTCCAGGCCGTTACGCACGATCTTCAGGACATCCGTGTGCCCGCGCTCCGCGTAGACCGGCACCTTGAGCTGCGCGCCCAGCGTTTCCAGCTGGTCGATCGCGGCGGGACGGTAGACGTCGGCCGCGATCAGGCGCACCTGCCGCTGCTCCTTCTGCATCCGCAGCGCGAGCTTGGCGGTCGTGGTCGTCTTGCCCGAGCCCTGCAGGCCGACCATCAGCACCACCGTCGGCGGGACGGTCCCGAGCTTGAGCCCCTCACGCTGCTCGCCGAGCATCGCCGTGAGTTCCTCGTGCACGATCTTGACGAGCTGCTGCTCCGGCCGCACGCTCTTGAGCGCCGTGATGCCGACTGCCTTCTTCTCGACGCGCTCGAGAAACTCGCGCGTCAGCCCGAAGCTGACGTCAGCCTCGAGCAGCACGCGGCGCACTTCACGGAGCCCATCCTTGATGTCGGCGTCCGTAAGTACACCCTTTCCGCGAAGCTTGGAAAAGGCGGCACCGATTTTTTCGCTGAGCTCGTCAAACATAGCCATCGAAGTTAGCTGCTCCTTCCGCACGAGCAAGCATACGATCCCGATGGTCGGCACAGCCGGGTACGCTGCCACCGCATCCCGCGCCATCCACCACACCATTCGCGTCGCACCCGGTGTACTGCTCGATGTGGCGCAGTGTGTACGGCTCGATGTGGCGCAGTGCACCCGCCAGCCAAATGGACGAGCCTGCCGGTGCGCCGACCGGCGACGCCAGGCAGCCCACCCACACCGCGCACGTCCCCCGGCAGCCCGCCGCACCGCACCGCAACCCGCTGACGCACGACCATCGCACACCGCGTCGACGCGCATCCAGATGCGTCGGACCTCGGCCGATACTCTGCTCCGCCGCACGACACCTCACGCGCCTGCCGAGTGGCGCTGGCGACGGGTGCCCGCGATTCTTCCACTCTGCCGGAACAGGGCAGATGCGACACGCCTACCCTCTGCAGGACATCGATGACGCACTCCCAGCGCCGGGACGAGATCCTCCGCGCGGAACTTCCGCCGACGCTGCCCCTGATGGCGCTGCGATCGACGATGGTCTATCCGCTCGGCACGATCGCGGTCCAGATGGGCAGCCCGGAGAACCTCGCCCTGCTCCGCGCGTTCGACGAACCCGGCGTGGTGGTGGCGCTCGTCGTCGCCGGCGGTGAACTCGATGACGCCCCCGACGCGAGAGAGTTCGTCGGCAAGATCGGCGTCGCCGCGCGCGTCCACGAACGCATCAACCTGCCCGGCGACACGGTGCAGATCACGCTGCAGGGACTGCGGCGCATCGCCATCCAGCGCATCGACCAGACGACGCCGTTCGTCGTTGCCGCCGTCGGTGCCGCCTACGACGTGCTCCCGCCGGCGTTCGAGGTCGAGGAACTGGTCACGCGCATCGTCAGTGCCACCGAGATCCTCGCCAGCCTCGTCGACCGCATCCCCGGTGAGATCCCGGCGATCCTGCGCATGAACGTCTCGGATCCGGGCCGCTTCGCCGACCTCGCCGCGACCAACCTGAACTTCAAGATCGCCGACAAGGACGACGTCCTGCAGAAGCTCGATGTCGGCGACCGCTTGCGCTTCATCCTCGGCCGCCTCGAACGCGAAGTGGCGCGCGCCCGCGTCATGGACGACGTGAAGAAGACCACCGAGGTGAAGATCGAGCAGCACCAGCGCGAGTTCTTCCTCAAGCAGCAGTTGCGCGCGATCCAGACGGAACTCGGCGAGACCGATCCTGGCGAACGCGAAAGCACCGAGCTGCTGCGCCGCATCGACGAGGCCCTCCTGCCGGAGAAGGTCGCCATCGAGGCGAGACGCGAGTGTGAGCGGCTGCGCATGCTCTCGCCAGCCAGCAGCGAGTATCAGGTGCTGCGCACCTACCTCGACTGGGTGCTGTCGCTGCCCTGGACGAAGAAGTCCGGTGACCGCGACATCTCGCTCGACAAGGTCTACAGCGCGCTCGACACGCGACACTACGGCCTCGGCGAGGCGAAGGAACGCATCATCGAGTACCTCGCCGTCCGCAAGCTGCGCGGTGGCGACCCGGCCGGCCCGATTCTCTGCTTCGTCGGACCGCCCGGCACCGGCAAGACGTCACTCGGGGAGGCGATCGCCACCGCCATCGGCCGCGAGTTCCATCGCATCTCCGTCGGTGGCGTGCGCGATGAAGCCGAGGTGCGCGGCCATCGCCGAACCTACGTCGCCGCGATGCCGGGCCTGCTGATCCAGGCGCTGCGACGCACCGGCGTGCGCGATCCTGTGGTCATGATCGACGAGATCGACAAGATGGGAACCGGTGGTGCCACCGGTGACCCGACCGCGGCCATGCTCGAGGTGCTCGATCCATCACAGAACAAGTCGTTCGTCGATCACTACCTCAACCAGCCGTTCGACCTCAGTTCGGTGCTCTTCATCTGCACCGCGAACAACCTCTACGACATCCCCGCCGCACTGCGCGATCGACTCGAAGTGATCCGCATTGCAGGCTACACGTCGGAAGAGAAGGTGCAGATCGCATGGCGCTACCTCATCCCGAAGCTCTGCGCCGAACATGGGCTGACGGAGGAGGACGCCATCTTCACCGACGACGCACTGCAGTTCATCGCGGCGCGTTACAGCCGCGAGGCCGGGCTCCGGAACTTCGAGCGCCACGTCGCCGCCGTGCTGCGCAAGCGGGCGCGCCGCAAGGCCGAGGGTGAACTCGAGCCCTGGACGATCACTCCGCAGAAGGCGGAGGAGCTGCTCGGCGTGCCGCAGTTCGCGGCCGAAGAAACGGAACAGGAGCCCGAAGTCGGCGTGGTGACCGGACTCGCCTGGACGCCCAACGGCGGCGAACTGATGCTGATCGAGGCGCTCAAGATGCCGGGCAGCGGGCGACTCACCGTCACGGGACAACTCGGCGAGGTGATGCGCGAGTCGGTGGACGCCGCATACTCCTACGTCCGCTCGCGCAGTGGCGTGCTGCGGATCGGCGAGGAGGAGTTCCGCGATACCGACCTGCACATCCACTTCCCCGCCGGCGCCATCCCGAAGGACGGACCCTCGGCGGGGCTCGCCGTGACCCTCGCCATTGCCAGTGTGCTGAGCGGGCGACGGGTGCGCCGCGACCTCGCCATGACGGGTGAGGTCACGTTGCGCGGCAAGGCACTCGAGATCGGCGGGCTGAAGGAGAAGGTGCTGGCGGCCTACCGCGCCGGCCTGCGCGAAGTGATCGTGCCGCGCGGCAACGCCAAGGACCTGCGCGACATCCCCGCCGAGGTGCGTGAACGGATGACCTTCACCTTCGTGCAGACGATGGACGAGGTGCTGGACCGCGCCATGCTGCCTTTCGAGACCGAGGACGACGCACAGGCGGCCGGCGCCGAGTCGCGCGATGCCGGCGAAACGCAGGAGCAGGCCATCCTCCCGTTCCCCGACCGCAGCGCCGCCGCACAGGGTGCGCAGTAGCCGCCTCGGCGTCGCAGGCCCGTACCATCCGGAACGCGCCGCCTGACACACCGGCGGCGCGTTCTGCGTAGAATGCCTGACAATGGCCTCCCATCTCCTTCGCGAGTTCGCACTCAACGTCGTCCTGCACAGCCTCGCCGGCGGACTGACCGATACCGTCGCGGTGTGGATGCTCTTCAATCCGCACAAGCCCTTCCTCGGCGTGCAGGGCGCGATCCCGAAGAACAAGGCGCGACTCGCCACCAGCATCGGCAAGGTGGTGGGCGAGAAGCTGCTGACGCCGGAGGACATGCTCGCGGAACTGACGCATGGCGGCATCCGCGACGCGTTCAACGAGCGTGTGGCGACGATCGTGCAGTCACTGCTCGAGACCGAGCGTGGGTCGTTGCGCAGCCTCGTGCCTGCCACCATGAGCGACGAGCTGGAGGCCGCACTGCACGGCGTGGCCGCTACGGTCGCCGAGCGCGTCGAACAGTGGGCGGAAAGCGATGCGGCACGGCCGTCGGTCATCGCCTTCGTGGCGCGGCTCCGCGAGGCGATCGGGGACCAGACACTCGCCGACGTGCTCCCCGCAGCGCGCCGTGCCGCGTTGGTGGACCAGGGCCGCGCCTTCGCCCTGACGCTCGCCCACAGCGACACCGTCGCCGGGGCCGTGGCCGGTAGCGTGCGCGCACACGCCGAGGCGCTGCTCACCCGCGACGAACCGCTGCTCAAGGCGATGCCGGCCGAACTGAGTGCGATGCTCGACAAGGCCGTCGACGCCTACATCCCCGTGGCGGTGGACAAGCTTGGCGCCTGGCTCTCGCAGGGCGAGAGTCGCGACCGCGTGAAGCGCACGCTGCAGGGCGTCATGTCCAGGTTCGTGACGGAGCTGCGCTTCCACGAGCGCGTGCTGGCGCGCTTCCTCGTCACCGAGCGGGCGCTCGAGAAGGCGCTCGACGCGCTGGGTGGCGACGGTGTGGACGAACTCTCCGACCTGCTGCGCGAGCCGGCCATCCGCGATCAGGTCACGCGTGCCGTGCGCGATGGCGTCGAGTCGCTGCTGCGCAAGCCGCTGAAGGACATCGTCGGCGCGCCCGATGCGGCGCGGGTGTCGGCGCTGTCCGAGGGACTCTCCAACGGTGCCCTGCGCCTGCTGCGCGCCGAGACGACGCAGGCGTTCGTCGCGGATCGCATCGAGTCGGCGCTGGAAGGCGTGGCGCACCGTCGCCTCGACGACCTCCTGGCCGGTGTCAGCGACGAGACGATCGCCGGCTGGGTGCTCGAGGGACTGCGTGGCGAGGCGACGCAGCAGTTCGTGCGTGACACAGCGGCGCGCGTGGTGCAGAAGGCGCTCGACGCGCCGATCGGCGTCCCGTCACGCTGGCTGCCACCGAAGGCGAACGAGCGGCTGGCCGCCGTGCTGGCACCGGCGATCTGGGAGTGGATCGTGACATCACTCCCCGGACTCGTGCAGAAGTTCGACGTGCCGGCGCTGATCGAGCGCAAGGTGAACGAGTTCAGCACCCAGCGCGTGGAGGAGATCGTGCGCGGCGTGACGCAGCGTGAGCTGAACCTGATCATCAAGTTCGGCTTCGCACTCGGTGCCGTGATCGGCGTCGGCACGTTCTTCATTTCGCAGGCGATCCGCGCCCTGCCCTGACCTCAGGGCAGCCGCGCGCTGCCGTCGCGAGGATCGAAGCGGCTTCCGGCGGGCAGGACGTGCAGGCGCATCCCGCTGGCGCCGAGTGTCGCGCCGGCCGGCGTGACCTGCGCCGCACGCGCGTCGTAGACCACGACGGCGCTGGCGCCGAGCACGTGCCAGATGCCGTCCGGCCCGATGCGCAGTGCCGTCGATTCGTCGATGCCGACACCCAGCCGCTGCGGTCGTTCCAGCACGAGGCTGATGAGGCGGTTGTGTCGCTTGCGACGCAGGAAGTGCTGGTCGACGATGGCGTTCGTGATGAAGCCGAATCCGTCGGTGGTGACCACATCCTCGCGCTCGATCGTGAGCCACACATCGCTCGAGTCGGCGGGGGGCCGGGCGCCACCGGGGCGGCGTTCATCGCCGGTGATCATCGGCGTCGAGAGCACAGCAGCGCCAGCCGAGGTGCCACCGACCACCGCACCGGCATCGAAGCGCGCGCGGATCGCGGCCAGCACCGGCGTGCCGCGGAGCACATCGGCAAGGCGACCCTGGTCGCCGCCGCCGAACCAGATACCGGTCGCTCCATCGAGCAGGTGCGCGGCCGAGTCGGTGCCCGCCTGCGCGCGAGTCAGCCATGCGTTCATGGCCGTGGCACCGAGTGCCCGCAGGTCGGCAGCTTTCGCCTCGCCGCTGGTCCGTCCCGAGGCACTGGCCATGGCGAAGACGACGATGCGGGCGTCGCGTCCGCCGGCGAGCCGCACGAATTCCTGCACCAGCGCCGGCGGCTGCGGCCCGCCGCCGACGACGAGCAGCGTCCCGCGTGACTGCGCGTCGAGCGGTGCCACCGAGGCACACAACAGCAGAGCGATACGCGCAATAGCCGCACAATGTCGCGCCCGCCGGCGGGGGTCCATCACGATCAGCTGCCGAGGCGGATGAAGGTGAGCGTGCTGGCCCCGGAGGTCCGGCTGCCGTTGGCCACCACCACCGACGCCGATGTCGCAACGAATGACGACTGCGCGTCCGCGAGCACTCGGATCCCGATCAGCGTGGTCGCCGACGGCAGTGTGACGCGCACGTAGCTCGCCGACCCGGTCGGCTGCACGTACACCGTCGTAAATGGCTCGGTGGCGCTCACTGTGATCGTGCGCGCCTGCGTGACGCCGGGCAGGCCGTCCACTGACACCACCGGCGCAGCGACACCCGACGTTGCGGCGGGCAGCGCAGCCACCACGGCGGTCGCAGTCGCGCCGGAGAGCGAGAAAATGAGCCCACCGGCCGACGCCGAGGCATCGGGGTTCACTCCGGTGCCTCCCCCGTTGCCCGAACATGCCGAAAGCGACGAAGTGGCCACCACCACCAATGCGACGCGCGACAGGATCCTGCGAACGATCGACTGCATCCGGCCACTCCTTGCGACTTCCGTCGCGATAGTCATGCAGCGACGACGCTGGCCAACGGCCCATCCGGATGCCGCATCACTCCATCGCGAATTCACGGGCGAACGCGACGTCGAACGAGAACGTCTTGGCCCGGCTGCGAGTCTCCATCATGTCGGCAACGCGCAGCAGTCGCGCGGGCACGGCCATGATCTTCTCCTGCGCCTTCCGTCCGATCTCGTCCAGCCCGGTCACCGCCCCGATCGCCCAGAACCGAATGAGTTCCTCGACGATCTTCAGATAGTCGCGCGGCCCGTAGATCCCGGCACGGCGCACCACGTCGGCCATCTCGCGGAAGTGCGGCATCGCCACGCCCGGCATCTCGATCGATGGCATGATCTCAGCGGCCGACACCATCGCCGCGTTCGGGTCACGCTCCAGCACCGCCTTGAAGACGGCGCGATAGAACGTGTAGTGGCGCGCCTCCTCCTTGGCCACATTCGACAGCACCTCGCCGATCAGCGGCTCGTACGAGCCGGCCAGCTTGCCGGTGTTGGCGTGACTCACCTGCGTCGCTCGCTCCTGCAGCGACGTGTAGACGAAGACGCGGTACGGATCACGGTCCCACGCCGGCGCAAACCCGGCCTTGAGGTACTCGAACTGCATCCGCTCGAGCACCGGACTGTTGAGAATGCGGCTGTCGTGCATGTAATCGTGCAGCACCGCACCGTGGCGATCCTCTTCGGCGGTCCAGAGATTCGTCCACTTGTGCCAGAACGACTCGTTGCCGAGATACACCGCCAGCAGGCGGTGGAAGTGCGGCAGGCCTTCCTCGGTGAGGAGGTTCAGGGCCAGAGCGACTCGCGCCGGCGTGGAGATGCCCTCGCTGCGCTCGCGGAGCTGCCGGATGTACACATCGGGGTCCGTGTCCGGTGGCGGCGCCAGGAGCTCGTGCGGATACCAGAGGATCCGCTTCGATTCGTGCGAGACCATCAGGTCATCGACGAGCGACTCGAGATCGGAGAGGACCTCGACCTTGGCCATCAGATCGTTCGACGGGGCTGTCATACTGCGAAGTAATGAAGGCTGCAAAGGGCCGCCGGGAACCCGGGGCATGATGACGGTGCCCGCGCCGCATTCCGCCGCGACACTGGACGTCACCATCAATGTTCGCCTGAATCCTCCGCTCCGCCACCTCTTGCGTTACTGCCCCGCCATTATTTCGCGCCGACGGTGACCGAGGCCACGGCCAGAACCGGGGCCGCCGCCGCCGCGGGGAGGTCTTCCACGACCACGATGTCGCGCCCATCAGCCCGGTCCGTACGGACCGACACCCGACGCCCGGCCGCCACGATCTCGCGACGCCCATTGCGGGTGAGGACGGCCGAGCTGTAGCGCCTGGCCAGCGCCGACGCTGCCACATCGGCGAAATCTTCGGCATCCACCGCCGTATCCCACACCGAGATCCACGCCAGTCCCTCGCCGGCACCGGCAAGCGTGAGCAGGGCGTAGGCGTCGCCGTCCATCCCCGTCGCGGCGCGCGAGGCGCGTGACACGTCGCCCAGCAGCTCGGCCAGCAGCAACCGCGTCTCGAACTCCCCGAAGTTGTTCACATAGCGCTCCGTCACGCCGCGGTTGAGCGTGAAGCGCACGACCTCCGGGGCATTGCCCGTATGGCCCCAGCGTTCCTTGTGCAGGATCTGTGACGTGCCCGACGGCAGGTTGGCGAGCAGGTCAGCCGAGCTTGCCCCGTCGCTCATCACGCCGCGAACGAACTCGGCACCCGCCAGATACGGAAAGAGCAGCCCCTCGGCAATGAATCCCGGCGCACCGCTGAACAGCGGGCTCGACGCGCGCGCATCGCGGATCCCGTCGCGCGCCTTGTCCCACGCGATCGTGCGGGCGGCGTTGCCGATCATCATGACGGTGGCATGCCCTTCCAGCACCGCCTGCGCCGCCTCGACGCGGTCGTCCGCCTGGTCGAGCGACTGCAGCGAGTCGAGGTTCACATACTGGTCCTGCAGCGCGTGCGTGAGCTCGTGGCGCAGCACGGTCTCGCGTTCGACCCCGGCGCGACCCTCGACGACGAACAGCGTCTTGCTCTTCGGATCGTAATAGCCGACCACCTGCTCGGTGAGCAGGCGCGTCAGCAGGGCCACCACATCGGTCGTGTCCGGCACGACGCCGATCCGCTTCCAGACCACGATCTTCTCGTCCAGACTCTTGCGTACCTCGGGCTTCTTGAATTGCGCGATCAGGAACGCCTGCACCTTGGCCGAACTCGTACCCTCGACCCTCGGCGGACGCTTGAACGTCAGGCCCGCCGCTTCCTCGACCTTTGGCACGAGCGTCGCGACTTCGCCCTGAAGGTCGCCAGCCTTCGGCATCGGCTTGCGGTCACAGGCCACCATGGCCGTGAGGGCGGCGAGGAGCAGGAGAGGAATTCGACGCACGGCGCGGGATGGGGTCGCTGGGAACAGGGATCAGGAGAGCGGCACGCCGAGGAACGTACTCGCCCACTGCAGCAGCGCACCGCCGGCCAGCAGCATCACCACCGCCGCTGGCGCGAGGAAGACGCCGAACGGTACCAGCGGCGGCTCGAAGGTGCGCTCGGCACGCTGAGCGCGCAGGAAGGCCACGGGATATACGAGGCCGAGGAAGACGATCGTGCCGAGTGCGGCTGCGACGAACACGGTGATGATCGCCCGCGTCGGTCCGATGGCCGCGCCGACGACGGCCATCAGTGTCGCGTCGCCGAACCCCATCGCTTCCTTCTTCAGCGCCACCTCGCCGAGCCAGCCGATGATGGCGATGAAGCCCGCACCGGCACACGCGCCGTACAGCGCATCCACCGGCGGTGCGAACCAGACCTCCTGCGTGCCGTTGAAGAACGCCACCACGCTCGTGATCACGACGAACAGCAGTCCGAAGACCGTGAAACCGTCGGGGATCACGTAGTGCTTGGCATCGGTCAGGGTGATGCCGAACATGATCGTGGCGAACGTCGCCAGGCGCAGCGAGTCGAGCCCCCAGCCACCCAGCCACGCGGCACCGCCCCAGAGCATGGCCACCGCCACCTCGACCATCGGGTACTCGGGCGAGATCGGCAGCGCGCAGCCGGCGCACTTGCCACCGAGGCGCAGCCAGCCGAGCACGGGCACGTTCTCATGCCATCGGATGACGCGCTCGCACTTGGGGCACCGACTGGCCGGTCGCACGACGGAGAGGCCCGCCGGCCAGCGGGCGACGCACACGTTGAGGAACGAGCCGAAGCATGCGCCGAACAGCGCGTACACGAGAATCGTGGCGAGGGTGGCGTCCACAGGGGTCAGCGAAGGGCGAACAGGAAGATGCCGGTCGCCACGGCCACGTTGAGTGACTCGACGGCCGCGCTGATGGGCAGCGCGACCGTCTGGCTGACGACCTGCTGGATGGCGCTCGACAGGCCTGCCCCTTCGTTCCCCACGGCCAGCGCCCATTGCGGTGGCACCTGCAGCGCCGGCAACGGCGTCCCGCCAGCGTCGGCGCCCCACAGCGGCACCCCCCGCGCCGCGAGGAACGGGGCCAGCACGTCCGCGGTGCAGGTGAGCGTGGGGTGAACGAAGTGACTGCCCATCGCACTACGGACGACCTTGGCGTTCCAAAGGTCAACAGTGCCGGGAAGGGCGATGGTCGCCGTCACGTCGAACGCGCCGGCGGTGCGCAGGATCGTGCCGACGTTGCCGGGGTCCTGCACGCCATCGAGGACGACCAGTCGGAGGGCGCCGACAGGAAGCGTCTCCAGTGTCCAGACGGGGATGCGTGCCACGGCCAGGATGCCCTGCGGCGCCTCGGTGCCGGCGGCACTGGCGAACTCCTGCTCGGTCACGCGGACGATCGGCACACCGGCCTGGTCCGCACTGTCGAGGAGCGCGGCAGCCCGCGGCACATCAGCGGCGGAGTCGGCGGCAAGGATGCCGTCCACCGCCAGGCCGCTCCGCAGCAGCTCCTCGACCGTTCGCAGCCCTTCCGCGATGAACCGACCACTCCGTTCGCGGGCCTTCCGGCGCTGGAGATCGCGGGCCACCGTCAGCAGGCTCACGGCCGCACCTCAGAGCGTCGAGACGAAGCGCGTGATCAGCGACTGGAAACGCCCCGCGGCCTCATTCGCCGCCTCGAGCACCTCGGCGTGGTTCAACACGCCGGCGGTGTACCCGGCGGCCGCGTTCGTGATCAGGCTCACCCCCGCGCAGCGCATGCCCAGCGTGCGCGCGGTGATCACCTCGGGCACGGTGCTCATGCCGACGGCATCGGCGCCCAGCTTCTCGAGCATCCGCACCTCGGCCGGTGTTTCGTACGTCGGGCCGAGCAGGCCGCAATAGACCCCGACGTCCAGTCGCTGGCCCATGGCGAGCGCGGTCGCGTCGAGCTGCGCACCCAGCGCACGATCATAGGGCTCCGACATGTCCGGAAAGCGCACATCGCCGGGCTGCACCGGGCCGGCCAGCGGGTGACGATTCATCAGGTTGATGTGGTCGTCGATGCGCATCAGCGTGCCGGGTGTGAACGTGCGGCGGATCCCGCCGGCCGCGTTCGACACGATCAGCGTCCGCGCGCCAAGCGCATGCACGAGCCGGATCGGAAAGACCGCCACGGCAGCGGTGTGCGCCTCGTACAGGTGAAATCGTCCGGCAAGGCAGATGACGGGCAGCCCACCGAGCGTTCCAAGGATCAGCGCACCGGCATGTCCCTCGACCGTCGCCGGCGGGAAACCCGGGATGTCATGGAAGGGAATCCGCACCGGATCGACGATCTGCTCCGCCAGGCCACCCAGGCCTGAGCCGAGCACGATGGCAGCCACCGGGGTCGCGAGCGGCCGCTTCGCGAGCGTGCGGACGACGCCGGCCGCCACCAGCGCGCCAGTGGCGCCGTACCGCGCCTCCAGCGTGTGCTCGCCACCCGTGCGCGTGGTGGCCTGCTCCCTCTCGGTCATGCGGGTGCCCCCCCGGTCAGCAGCGTCCTGATCTCGCGCTCCATGCGCGCCACCATCGTGCGCTTCTCCTCGTCGGGGAGGAAGCTGCTGCGGAACCCGTCGAGCGCCATCCCCGCCAACTCCTGCACCGTGCAATCACAGTGCACGGCCGCGTGGTGGTACTCGTCCACCAGCGTCGTGCCGGACATGAGGCGATTGTCCGTGTTCAGGCAGACGTTCATGCCTCGGGCGAGGAACTGCCTGAGCGGATGCGTCTCATAGCGCTCGGTGGCGCGGGTCTGGACGTTGCTGGTCAGGCAGAGCTCGAGCGCGATGCCGCGCTCGTGGATTTCCTCGACCAGCACCGGATCCTCCAGCAGCCGCGTCGCATGCCCGATGCGGTGCGCGTGGCAGTCGTGCACGGCCTGCCGAATGGAGTCGGCGCCATCACCCTCACCGGCGTGGCAGGTGCAGGCGAGGCCGTGCTCCTTGCAATGCTCGAACGCCGCCGCATGCCGTGACGCCGGGTTGCCGAACTCGCCACCCGCCAGGTCGAAGCCCACCACGCCGCGGTCACGGTACTGCACCGCCAGCTGCGCGAGCTGCAGCGACAACGCAGGATCGTAGTGACGCAGGCTGCAGACGATCACGCGCGCCGTCACATCCACCTCGCGCTCGGCCCTGGCGATGCCGCGCAGCGGTGCCTCGACGGCCTGCGCCAGCGACAGCCCCTGCAGCGTGTTGAGCGGCGGTGCATAGCGCATTTCGATGTAGCGGACGCCCTCGTCGGCCACGTCGATCGCCAGCTCGTACGCCATCCGTTCCAGTGCCTCCTCGGTCTGCATCACGCTCAGCGTGGTGTCGAAGCGGAGGAGATAGTCCTCGAGACTGCGTGCATCGTCGACGCGCATGTACTCGCGCAGCGCGTCAGGATCGTCACACGGCATCGTGACGCCGTACTCTCGCGCGAGTTCGAGCATCGTCTCCGGCCGCACCGAGCCATCCAGGTGGCAATGCAGCTCGGCCTTCGGCAACCGGCGCAGCAGCGAGCGGTCGGACGCGACCGGCGTGGGGCTCACGCGGTGGCTCCGTCATCCCGCGCGCGGTTCGCAACGGTGCGGTAGATGACGCCACCGTATGCCGGCGTGTCGGGCGCCACCGGCAGGCCACGGCTGTCGGTGATCAGACGCGTGCCGGCTGCGACCGCATCGCCCTCGGCGGGATCGGCGGCGCACACGGCGTCGAGGGCGGTGGCAGCGGCGGGGACGTCGTACCCACGGGCATTCACGAACACACGGACGGAGGTCATGGCGTTGGAGTGACGGACACGATGCGATCGACGGCGGGAGGAGTCACGCCGGCGGGACGGGCGCGCACGTAGGCGACGAGCGCGTCGAGATCCACGATGTCGGTGGGTCGCGTCTCGAGCGCGACACCGGCGAGGCCGAGGCCGTCGCCCCCCGTCACCATGAAGTCGTTGAGGGTGATGGTGTAGATGCGTCGCGGATCGATGGCGCGGCCACCGACGGTGACGTCCACCAGGCGGTCATCGGCAGGCCGCGCGGGATCGTAGCGGAGCACTACGCCACTCACGTGCGCGCGCGGCGTGGTGCCAGCCACCAGACGCGAGAGATAGGCGCGCAGGTCGCTGCCGCGCACCGACAGCGTGAACAGCGTGTTGCCGAACGGTTGCACCTCGTAGAGGCGACCGTAATTCACGTCGCCGGCAAGGAGGTTGGCGCGGATGCCGCCGTTGTTCATCACGGCGATGTCGCTGCGGCCAGCCTCTCGCATGGCGTCGGCAACGAGGTTGCCCAGCGCGTACTGCTGGCCGTCGCGCTTCATGTCGGCGAGGATGCGCCCCACCGGCTGCGCGATGATCGCGGCCACCGCGCTGACGGCACTGGCCGCGATCCGCACACCGACGGGATCGGGTGGCAGCGTGTCGCTCATCACGTCGGCCACGCGCGCGTCCAGCACCCGTGAGGCGCCGATGTCCCCGGGGCGACGTCCGGTGGTGTCACCAATCGCGAGGTCGACGATGTCGATCGCCTCGCCACGCGACCGCGCCTGCACGATCGGCACGCCGCGCAGCCGTGTGTTGAGCAGGCTGTGCGAGTGGCCGCTCACCACCACGTCCACCGGCTCGGTGAGGCGGTTCACCATGTCGAAGATCTCTCCCTCACACACACCCTGCTGGTTGCAGAACCCGCCCACATGGCCCGTGACGACGATCACGTTCGCGCCGCGCGCCCGCAGCGCCTTCGCCCGTTCGCTGACGACCGGCGCCGGGTCGATGAACCGGAGGTCGGTGACGTTGATCGCGCGCGTGGTCTTCGGCGTCTCGATCGTGCTCACGCCGATGATCCCGATCGTGAACGGGCCACGCGTCACGATGGTGTCCTGCCTGATCCAGGGGGGGAGGTTGCCGAGCGTATCGCGGAGGTTGGCCGAGAGGATCGCATAGGAGGCCTGGCCCATGCGGGCACGCAGGGTGTCCTGCCCGTAGTCGAACTCGTGGTTGCCGAGGGCCGCGGCGGCGACGCCGATGCTGTCCAGGAGCGTCACCACCGTGCGACCGAAGGCGAGGTTGGACGCCGGGGTGCCCTGGAACTCGTCGCCACCATCCACGATCACCGACCAGCACGCCGGGGGCGCGCATTCCGCCTGCGCCCTGCGGATCGCCGCCATCAGGTGACCCGCGCCGCCAAACGGCTGGTTTCGCGCACCCAGCCGCGACTCGAAGGCACCGTGAAAGTCGTTGGTGCCGATGACGCGCAGGCGCGGCGTACCCGCCGCACTCGTGCCTCCACCGGCCGCGGCGAGGGCGGCCGACGCGGCGCCCTCCGGCGCGAGGCGCCAGTTCGTGCGTGCCCACGTGGCGGGATCGAGCACCGCGGACCTCCGCACGGCGTCGATGATCATCTCCCGGATGTCGCCCTTCGACTCGAAGACCAGCGGCGCGCCAGCGAGCATGGCGTACCCGCCACCGCCGGTCTGCCGGTAGTTGCTCAGCGCGATCGTGAAGGAATCACCGTCAGCCACCGGGCGGCCGTTCACCGTCAACGTGGTGATGCGCGCACCCACCGGCTTCGAGATGTCGATCACATAGTCGGCGCCGACGACCATGTCGAAGTTGTATCCCGCCACGGCAGGGTTGAGCAGTGGCCCCGTCGCGCCGGGCGTCCAGGTGTTGAAGAACTTCGCGCTGTGCTCGAGAAAAGCACGGAGCTGCGCCCCGGTGATCCGCACCGCGCGCAACGTGTTCTCGTAGGGGTAGAGCTTGGCGATCGAGGCGACGGTGATCGTGCCGCTGTCGAGTCGGGCATCGAGCGAAAAGGCAGGGCTGGCGGCCAGCTGCGCCCCGGATTCGCGCCGCATCACTTCGCCCACCAGATCGGTGAGCGGCACGTCCATCGCGCGCGCCAGCGCCGCACGCCACGCGAGGCGCGTAACACCGATCGACTCCGCGACGTAGGCGATGGCGGCGCGATGCGCCGCGTCGGTGACGCGCAGCACCTCAGGCGACTCCCGGTGGCCTGCCACCCGCACCGAGGTGCCGGTGGATGACGTCACCCGCCAGCGCCCGCCCGTTCGCTCGAGCGCCAGCGTCGCCACGCCCACGCTGCCGGCGTAGTTGCGCGGCTGCATCAGCCGCACGCCATGCACCACGCTGTCCACCATCTCCCGGTGGGAGTGCCCGAACACCACCAGATCCACACCGGGCACCTCGCGCGGGATGCGCGACACGACGTTTTCTCCGGGAAGCTTCGTGACGATGGTGTCGTAGGTGGCCGCGCCGTCGTAGCCGGCGTGCACCACCGCCACCACCACCGTGGCACCGGCACGGCGTGCATCGGCCGCCGCGCGCCGCAGCGCCGGGACGATGTCGGTGTAGCGCACGCGGCCGCGCACGTTGTCGCGATCCCATACCATCACGCCCGGCGTGGTGGCGCCGATGATGCCGACGGTGAGGTCGCCGCGCCGGACCAGCGTGAAGCCCGCATACCGCTCGGACGCACGCAGGGAGACGGCATTCGCCGAGAGAAACGGAAACCGTGCCTGGCGCATCAGTTGCCGGAGCAGCGGCAGGCCGAAATTGTATTCGTGATTCCCGATCGCGGCGGCATCGTAGCGCATCGCGTTCATGGCAGCGGCGACGGGGTGCACCGCGCCCGCCTGCCCGCGCGCCGCCACGCTGAGCAGCGGATTGCCCTGCAGCAGGTCGCCGGCGTCCAGCAGCACCACGTCGCCCGGGTGCGCGCTGCGCACCGAGTCGACGATCGTGGCGGCGGCGGCAAGGCTGTGCGCGTCGTCGGGGCGACCGTCGTAATAGTCCCACGCGCGCAGGCGGCCGTGCACGTCGGTCGTGGCCACGACCACGAGATTCCGGCGGTTCGTCTGCGGCTGAGCCAGCAGCACCCCGCCGAGCAGCAAATGCGCTGCCAGCGTCACATGGCGCCAGAAGCGCGGAGGCGCGTGTTTCATGGAGGGAAGCTAGTGGCCCAAGCCCCAGCCCGGCACCGGCGCCTGCCCGGCGAGAAGTCGGTAGATTATCGGCACAGTTCGCCGCGCCTGACCGCGCGCTGATACGCAGTCGTGACCGGATGGTCACGAACAATGACACTGTCACAGGTGATCCTCAGGCCGTGACACAGGAGGAGCCGTGCCGAACCGCCCGCTGATGATTGGAATTGCCGGGGGGACCGGTTCGGGCAAGACGACCGTGGCGCGCCGTGTCGCGGCGGCACTGGCCGACTCCTCGGTCGCGTTCGTCGAGATGGACTCGTACTACCGGAATCACGCCGGCGTGTCGCTGCCGGAACTGCATCAGATCAACTGGGACCATCCCGACGCCTTCGATCTCGACTTCTTCGTCGAACACCTCGATGCGATGGCGGCAGGACGGGCGATCGAGAAGCCGGTGTACGACTACGCCCTGCACGCCCGCAGCAGCGAGACGGTGCGGATCGCGACGGTGGACGTGGTCGTGGTGGATGGCATCCTCCTCTTCACCGATGAGCGGGTGCGCCAGCGGCTGGACGTGAAGGTGTTCGTGGATGCCGATGCCGACATCCGACTGGTGCGGCGCATCCGGCGCGATATGGCTGCGCGTGGGCGCCCGTTGGAGGAGATTCTGGAGCAGTACGTCAATACGGTGCGGCCGATGCACCTGCAGTTCATCGAACCGAGCAAGCGTTGGGCCGATGTCATCGTGCCCCGCGGCGGACACAACACGGTGGCCATCGAGATGATCCTCGCGAAGATCCGGCAGCGCCTCGCACTGAACGGCGCGCCTCACATTCCCATGGTGGCCGACGAGCGCCGCCGCCACCCGCACGACGGGGGCGCACATGCCGCCCACGCCCACCGCGACGGAGACCTCGCATGACCAGCGCCGTGCCTCACGTGCAGGACCGCATTCTCGTCGTGGACGATGAGCCGGACATCGTTGCCCTCGTCGCCTACCACCTCGCCAAGAGCAACTACCGCGTCTCCACCGCATCCACCGGCACCGACGCGCTGGCGATTGCGCGCAGCGAGCGCCCGTCGCTGCTGGTCCTCGACCTGATGCTGCCCGGCATGAGCGGGTTCGACGTGCTCGAGCACATCCGGGCCGAGGAGGGCACGCGCCACATCGCGGTGCTGATGCTCACCGCGCGCAAGGAAGAGCAAGACCGCATTCGCGGCCTGTCGCTTGGCGCCGATGACTACCTCACGAAGCCGTTCAGCCCGCAGGAACTGGTGCTCCGCGTCGGGGCGATCCTCCGCCGCACCAGCGGTGCTGCCGAGGCGCCCGCCGATCTGCTGCAGATCGGCCCGATCCGCATCGACCGCGCGGCACACCGCGTCGCGATCGAGAACGAGGAGGTCGAGCTCACGCCCACCGAGTACAAGCTGCTGATCACCCTCGCCGAGCGACGCGGGCGTGTGCAGGCACGCGGGCACCTGCTGGAGACGGTCTGGGAAGCGGCGCCGGACATCCAGACGCGCACGGTGGACATGCACATCCAGCGGCTCCGGACGAAGCTCGGGGACGCCGGGGACCTGATCGAGACGGTGCGCGGGTTCGGCTACCGCATGCGGCAACCCGCCGTCCGCTGACGCACGGCCCGGGGCGCCGGCGATAGGTTGCGCGCGTGCGCCTGACCACCCGTCTCCTCCTCGGCCTCGTTCTCGGCGTGTCGCTGCTGCTCGCGGCCGTGATCGGGGTGCTCGACCGGCGACTCTATGCCCGTGTCGCCGATGAGCAGGTCGCGCAGCTCCAGCGGGAGGCGCGGCTGCTCGCCGGCC
Organism: Gemmatimonadaceae bacterium; assembly: GCA_031409715.1. Taxonomy (GTDB): domain Bacteria; phylum Gemmatimonadota; class Gemmatimonadetes; order Gemmatimonadales; family Gemmatimonadaceae; genus JACMLX01. The sequence continues at coordinate 72,358 of JANNXU010000047.1, forward strand.
AGTGGACCAATCCAGCTGCGGCCGATGCGATTGCCGATGCCGCCGGCGCCGCCACCGGCCACCGCGTCACCTTGATCGACACGGCCGGCGTGGTGCTCGGCGACTCCGAGTTCGACACCGAGCGGCTGGCAGCACTGGAGAACCACCGCACTCGCCCTGAGGTCCGTGATGCCCTGACCGGTGGAACGGGGCAGGCGCGACGCATCTCCGCGTCGGCCGGCGACGAGGAACTCTACGTCGCCGTGCGGATGCCGCTCGGCGTCTCGCGGGTGTCGGTCGCGACGCGCACCGTGAACGAGCTGTTCACCCGGTCGCGCCTCGACATCATGCTCGTCGGCGCCGGCGCCATCGTCGCGGTGACGATCTTCGGGTGGTTCTTTTCGCGCTCGATCACGCAGCCGATCATCGCGCTGCGTGACGTGGCGCAGTCGCTTGCCGCCGGGGACCTGTCCCTGCGGCCCGCGCTCGCCGCGCCGGGTGAGGTCGGCGATCTCGCACGCGCCGTGCACCGACTCGCCGAACAGCTCGGCGCACGCCTGGCGACGCTCGAGGCCGAGGAGTCGCTGCTGACGGAGCTCTTCGATTCACTCACCGAAGGTGCCGTGGCCGTCGATGCGCAGCGCCAGGTGATGCGCATCAACGACGTGGGGCGGACGCTCACGCACGTCGATGGCATGGTCCCGTTTGCGATCAGCCGCCTTCCAGTCAATGCCGAGCTTCGCGAGGCGCTGGAGCGTGCGCTGTCCGGTCAGGTCGTGGAGCCGCGCGAGATGGTGCTGGAAGATCGCGCCGTCTCGCTGGTGGCGCGGCCGCTCACCGATGGTGGCGCGGTCCTGGCGATGTATGACCTGACCCCCATGCGCCGGCTCGAGCAGGTGCGCCGCGACTTCGTGGCCAACGTGAGCCATGAGCTGCGGACGCCGCTGACGATCGTCGGCGGGTATGCCGAGACGCTGGTGGAGGACGACGACATGCCGGTCGCGAGCCGCACCGCGTTCCTGCAGACCATCCTGTCGAACACGCGACGGATGCAGCGTATCGTCGATGATCTGCTCGACCTGAGCCGGATCGAGTCTGGTGGGTGGCGACCCAATCCGGTGCGGATCCGGCTCCCCGACGTCGTCGCCGACGTGATGCTGGCGGTGACGCCCGCTGCGAACGCGAAGGGGGTCGTGGTGCGCGCCGACCTGGCACCGGGGACGGAACGGATTCTCGCCGACCCGACGGCATTGCGGCAGGTGCTCGGGAACCTCGTCGAGAATGCGCTGCGGCACACCGCCGCAGGCACGGTGCGCGTCGTCGCGCGGGCCGAGGGTTCGACGCTCTCGCTCGCGGTGAGCGATACCGGCATCGGCATCCCGGCCGAACACCTGCAGCGCATCTTCGAGCGGTTTTATCGTGTGGATCCCGCACGCTCGCGCGAGCAGGGCGGCACCGGCCTGGGCCTCGCCATCGTGCGCCACCTCGTCGAGGCGCATCGCGGCACCGTGACCGCGGAGAGCACGGAAGGCGAGGGGACCACGATCACGACCGTCTGGCCTGGCGCTGTCACGGCCGTGTAACGACACCCCGGCAGAGGCACGCTGCGTCGGTCCGTTACCTGCTCGTTGCAGAACCGCGCGAGCACCGTCACATCGGACTGCGAACGTAACGGTGCATGCCACGGCGTGCGGTGGGCATCGAGATCGGTCCCACCTGTGATCCGTCCCTGATACGCGAGCTCTCATGTCGCTCCTCTTCGTTCGTCGCCTGGCACTGGTGGTCGTTGCTGCGGTCGGTCTCGCGCACACCGTCAGGGCACAGGTCTCCGCGCCCGCTCAGGCTCCTGCCGCGGCACGTGGTCGAATCACCGGCCGTGTGCTCGATCCCCAGGGCATGGGCATGCCCGATGTCGGCATCCAGGTGGTTGGCACCACGATCGGCGCGATGAGCGGCGTGGATGGCCGCTTCACCGTGGCCAACGTTCCCGCCGGCACCGTCACGCTGATGGCGCGCCGCATCGGCTTCGGCTCGAAGACGATCACCGGTGTCGTCGTCCGCGTCGGCGCCACGACCGAACAGAACATCGCGATGGCGCCGGCTGCGATGCAGCTCGCGGCAACCACCGTGACCGCGACGCAGGAACGCGGCTCCGTGAGCGCCGCGCTCGACCGCCAGCGCAACGCCACGGCAATCATCAACAGCGTCACCAGCGAACAGATCGCCAAGAGCCCCGACAGCGACGCGGCCGCGGCCGTCGGACGCGTCAGCGGCGTGAGCGTGCAGGATGGCAAGTACGTGTTCGTGCGCGGCCTTGGCGATCGCTACACCACCTCGTCGCTGAACGGTGCACGCCTTCCCAGCCCGGAGCCGGAGCGCAAGGTGGTGCCGCTCGACCTCTTTCCGGCCGGCCTGATCCAGAGTGTCACGACATCCAAGACTTTCACTCCCGACCAGCCGGGCGACTTCGCTGGCGCGGCGGTGAACATCCAGACGAAGGAATTCCCGGCGCAGCGCACGTTCGTCTTCTCGAGTGCCTCGGGGTACAACGCCAGCGTCACCGGTCGCAACACGATCTCCGCCGGCAACACCGGCCGCGACTACTTCGCGCTCGGTGCGGCTCGTCGCGAACTGCCCAGCATCATCCGCACTTACGGCACCTTCGATCCGCAGCCGGGTCAGGGTGAGCTGAACAGCCTGCTCGGCACCTTCCGCAATCGCTGGAGCGCGCTGCCGGCGACGGGCAAGCCAAACGGCAGCTTCGGCGTGTCGGTCGGCGGCAGTGACCCGATCCTCGGCCAGCGCTTCGGCTACCTGCTGAGCGGCAACTACAGCGTGCAGCAGAACATCAAGGATCGTCAGGTTCGTGCGTATGCCCTGGCAGGTAACGGCATCACGGAAGTGGATCGCTTCGAGGGCACCTCGGCCGGCACCGGCGTGCTCTGGGGCGGGCTGGCCAACGTGAGCACCTTCCTCGGACGCAACACGAAGGTGTCGCTCAACAACACGTACAACCGCACCAGCGACAACGACGCGCGTGTCGAGACGGGCACCAGCGAAAACCTCGGCCAGCGCCTGCAGATCACGCGCCTGCAGATGGTGGAGCGGATGATCCGCAGCTCGCAACTGGCCGTGGAGCATTCGCTGTTCGGCGGTCGCCAGATCCTCGACTGGTCAGCGACGGCGTCGGGTGTGACGCGTCAGGAGCCCGACCGATCCGAGATCGTCTATACACTGCGCGACAACGCGCCGGCCGAGTGGTTCGCGATCGGCAATGAGGGGGCCGTGCGCACCTTCGGCGACCTTCGCGAGAACAACTACGAAGGCCAGGTCAACTACCGCATGAAGTTCTTCGATCCGGCCAATGAACTGACCGTGAAGTTCGGTGGACTCTACCGCGCGACGGATCGCGCGGCCGAGAACTTCGTCTACAGCGCGCAGGGCTTCGGGCTGAGCAACGTTCAGCGTCAGCTGTCGCCCGAGTCCATCTTCGACGGCCGCTTCACGCAGCCGGGCAGCAGTGCCATGCGTCTCGTGCCGCTGGCGCAGGGTGGCAGCTACACCGCCTCGGATCGACTGAGCGCCGGCTACGCGCTGATGAACTGGCAGGTGCGCCCGTCGATCAACGTCGTGACCGGCGCGCGTGTCGAGCGCTCCGAGGTGACGGTGGTCGCGTCGCCCACGATCGGGCCGGCCGTGACGACCCGGCCAACCTTCACGGACGTGCTGCCGTCGCTGGCCGTGACCTACAAGGCCAGTGACAACCAGAACCTGCGCCTGTCGGTCTCGCAGACGCTGGCACGCCCCGAATACCGCGAGCTCGCACCGCTGCAGTTCCGTGACGTGCTCGGCGGCGACAACTTCCTCGGCAACAAGGACCTCGTCCGCTCGCTGATCCGCAACGCCGACCTGCGCTGGGAGTGGTTCCCGACGCGCACCGAAGTGTTCAGCGTGTCCCTGTTCGGCAAGCAGTTCGACAACCCGATCGAGCGCATCTACCTCGGCACCTCGGGCACGCGCATCGTGAGCTACCAGAACGCCAAGCGGGCCAACAACCTCGGCGTCGAACTCGAGGCACGCACGGGGCTGGGCAAGCTGGCGCAGACGCTCGAGAACGTCTCCGTCTTCACCAACGCGACGATCATGCGCAGCCAGATCGTGCTGCGGCCTGGGCTCGCCAGCGTGACCAGTTCGGACCGCGCCATGGTCGGTCAGGCGCCGTACATGGTCAACACCGGCATCACCTGGAACACCGCCAGTGGGCGCACCAGCGCCACGCTGCTGTACAACACCGTCGGCGCACGGATCATCGACGCCGGCGAACGTCCGCTGCCCGATGTGAAGGAGCTGCCGCGAAACGTCGTCGACTTCTCGCTGCGCTTCCCGGTGCTCGCCGGCATCAGCGGCCGCGTCGATGCCAAGAACATCCTCGATGCGCAGTATCGCATCCGGCAGGGAACGGTGACACGAGAGACCTATTACGCCGGTCGCACCTTCTCGGTCGGGTTCAACTGGCAGCCGTAATCGTGCCGAAGCCGATGCGTTCACGGTGACGCACGACGGGCCCGGATCACGCGATCCGGGCCCGTCGTGCATGCCGCGATCAGGACACCGTCGTGACGACGGTGATGCCGTGTGACGCGACCGTGACGCCGTCGTCGGCGAGCAATGACAGGAGCCGGCGAGAATACCCACATCCCGCTTTCGGGGTGTTCGCTTCACATCATCACAGCCGAGATTTCAATGATGTTCAACTGGCGCGTACGCACAAACGGCCTCCTGGCCGGCGCGGCCCTCGTTCTGGCCGCCTGCAGCAGCGACGATCCGACCGGCCCGACCGATTTGCCGCCGACCAACGCCGCGGTGACGGCACCCACGGCCACGACGGCACGCGTGACGTGGAACAAGGTGACCAACGCCACCAACTACGTCGTGCAGCGGGCAGTCGGTGCCTCGGGTGGCACTTTCACCACCGTCTCGCCGGCCACGCTCACCGACACGGTGTTCGTCGACGCCGGCCTCGAGCCGAGCGCCAGCTATCGCTACCGCGTGCAGGCGGCCCGCGCCTCCGGTCCGTCGCAGTACTCGTCCGAGATCAGCGTCGTGACGAGGGCGCCGGGTTCGTTGACGGGAACGATCAATGCCAACATCACGGCCAGCCGCACGCTCTTCGCCGACACCGTCTACACACTGTCGGGCTTCGTCCAGGTCACCAACGGCGCGACGCTCACGATCCAGCCAGGCACGAAGATCGTCGGCGACTTCGCCACCGCGGGTTCCTCGTTGTTCATCACCCGCGGCGCCAAGATCGACGCACAGGGGACGGCCTCGAACCCCATCGTCTTCACGTCGTCGCGCGCCGCCGGCGTCCGCCAGCCCGGTGACTGGGGCGGCCTGATCATCATCGGGAGCGGCATCATCAACCGCAGCGGCTCCATCACGATCGAGGGCACCGGCAACGGCTCCAACAACCCGGCGCAGACATACAGCGGCGGCACGAACAACGCCGACAACAGCGGCATCATGCGCTATGTCCGCGTTGAGTTCGCCGGCTACGCCACCGCCACCGACCAGGAGCTGAACACGTTCACGCTGGCCGCTCTGGGCAGCGGAACGAAGCTCGAGTATCTGCAGTCGATGGCCGGCCTCGACGATGCGTTCGAGTTCTTCGGCGGTGCGGCGGATGCCAAGTACCTCGTCAGCTACGAGTCGGGCGACGATCACTTCGACCTCTCGGAAGGGTATGTCGGGCGGATGCAGTACCTGATCGCCTACCAGTCGCGCATCATCCCGTCGCGCTCGGCGGCCGGATCGCCGTCCAGCGATCCGCAGGGCATCGAGAACGACGGCTGCAACGGCGCCGGCTGCGACGCCGGCCAGAACTCCACGCCGTTCACCATCCCCGTGATGGCGAACTTCACGCTGATCGGCGTCGGCACGACCAACGGCGTGACGTTGCCGGCTGCCGGCGGTCGCGGTGCCATGCTGCGCCGCGGCACGGGCGGCTATTACGTCAACGGGATCATCGCCCGCTGGCCGAGCGCCGCCATCTCCTTCCGCGACACGACGACCTTCATCCGCCAGACCGAAGGCAACTTCGCGCTGTCGAACATCCTGTTCGCGGAGAACGGCAACCTGTTCGATCCGCAGGTCTTCAGCGGCGGCGTGATCAGCGCCACGCGCCAGTACACCGCCGACACCACGGCGAACCGGCTCAGCACGGTCGCCGGCCTCGCCAGCGCGCTGTTCACGAGCGTGACGGGCACACAACCGGCCAACGGTGCCACCTTCGACTGGGCGCCGCCCACCACCGGTGCGGCCGCCACCGGCGGTCTGGCCACGTTCACGGGCAGCCTCCTGACCCGCGCCGGCACCGTGGTCACGGGCACGGCCTTCCGCGGCGCCGCCGATCCGGCCGGTGTGAAGTGGTGGCAGGGCTGGACCACGTACATCGTCAACTGATCGACGAGTAACTTTGCGCGGGCCGGTGCACAGCGAGTGCACCGGCCCGCGTCTCACATCCGTGCTGTGCATGCGCCACTTGATCCCCCCATCGTGCACTGTCGCCCTGGCCGTCCTGCTCGTCGCCTGCGGACGCGCTGACACGGTCGCCAGCGACAGCGCCGCTGCATCATCCGGCGGCACCGTCTACGCCTACCAGCGCCTTCCGCTCGACACCACGCGCGCGCCGGGCGCGATCATCGACTCGACGTTCCCCATGCCGGAGCAGATGCGCCGGTTTCGGCACGACCTGCCGGCCGTCGCCACGCTGATCGATGGTGCGCCGTCGATCGACTCGCTCGTGACGCGCTTCATCGGTGCGCTGGCGCGCGGCGATCGCACCGCCCTCGGTCGTCTCACGCTCTCGCGCGCCGAGTTCGCGTGGCTCTACTACCCTGCCCTGACCGAGCAGGAGGGCACGACGGTCATGCCGCCGACATTGCGCTGGGACGGCATCGTGCGCAACAGCGAGAAGGGCATCATGCGCGCGCTCAGCCGGATCGGCGGCCGGTCACTCACGTTGCGCGCACTGCAGTGCCCGCCGCAGCAGGTGCGCACGCTCGGTGACCTGCGCCTGCATGACGGGTGCCGCGTGACCGTCGCGCCCGCTGGTGATTCCCTGTTCACCGGGCGCCTCTTCGGTCCGGTCATCGAGCATCGCGGACGCTTCAAGTTCGTCGGCTACGCGAATGACATGTGAGACGGCGAGCGTGGGTGCCATGATGGATGGCGACCGGTAACTTCCGGCACCACTGCCCTCCGTCCCCACGCGCATGCCCGCCCGGTCGCCTCGTCGTCCCACGCCCGCTGCAGTCCGCCGCGCCACCGCCGGCGGGAAGCCTGCCGCGCCGAGCCCCACCAGCGACACCGCGGCGGCGCAGGGGAGCGCACCGCGTGTGCGCCGCATCGCGGCGATCGACATCGGCTCCAACTCGATTCGCGCCATCGTCGCCGACGTGAGCGCGACGGGCCAGATCCGCACGGTCGACGAGATGAAGGCGGCGCCCCGCCTCAGCACCGGCGTGGACGAGACGGGCAACCTCGCGGTCGAAAGTGCGCTCGCCGCGATCGAAGCGTTGCAGCGGATGGCGACACTCGCCGAGCAGCTTGGTGCCGAGCGGATCGAATGCGTGGCCACCAGCGCCGTTCGCGATGCGGCCAACGGGGCTGCGTTCGTGCGCCAGGTGAAGAAGTCCACGGGGCTGACGGTGAAGGTCATCTCGGGCCGCGACGAGGCCCGCCTGTCGTACCGCAGCGCGCAGGCGTACTTCGACATGGGGCACGGGCGCATGGTCACCTGCGACATCGGTGGCGGCTCGGTGGAACTGGCGCTCTCCGCCGATGGCCTCGTCGAGCGGCTGCTCTCCATGCCGTACGGTGCCATCCGTGCCACGGAGACCTTCCTGAACGGGGGCATTCGGCGCAGCACCGTGGCCACGCTGCGGAAGGCCCTGCGTCGCGAACTGCGCGAGAGCTTTGCGGTGAAGGAATGGCACGGCACCCGCATGATCGGCTCCGGGGGGACGTTCACCAACGTCGCCGGCATGCTGCTCGCGCAGCAGAAACTCGGCACCGCGCGCACGGTCCACGGCAAGGCGGTGTCGCGCGGTGAGCTCGAGCACCTGCTCGAGCAGTTCATCGAGCTTTCGCCGGTGGAACGCCTGACCATCCCCGGCCTGAATCCCGCCCGCGCCGACATCATCGTCGCCGGCATCGCGGTGGCCGCCGAGGTGATGGCGGTGCTCGACATCCGCGAGGTGCAGGTGTCGGCCTATGGCATTCGTGAGGGACTGCTGCTGGAGTCGGCCGAGGTGGCGCCGCAGATCACCGATCCCGGCGAGGGACGCCTGCGCAGCATGCAGCAATTCGCCGAGCGCACCCACTTCGAGGAGCCGCACGCGAGGCATGTGCAGAAGCTCGCATTGCAGCTCTTCGATGCGATCGGAACGCGCCTGGGCTGCGAGCCGGAGGACCGGGCAACCTTGCGTGACGCGGCGCTGCTGCACGACACGGGCTACCACATCAACTACAACGACCACCACAAGCACGCCTACCACCTCATCGTGCACGCGGACTTCGTCGGCGTCCCGCCCGAGGAACAGGTGGTGATGGCGAACGTCGCGCGGTATCATCGCGGCCCGGTGCCGAAGCAGAAGCACCCGATGTTCTCACAGCTGACCGCGGACCAGCAGGGACGGGTGCGGCGCCTCGCGGCGCTGCTGCGGGTGGCGGACGGCCTGGATCGCGGTCACGTCGGCGCCGTGCAGCAGGTGCGCGTGCGCTGGACCGAGCGCGCCCTGCGGATCACGCCCGTGGCCGACCCACGGGCGCGTGCGCTCCGGCTCGAGCTCTGGGGTGCGAGCCGCAAGAGCGACCTGCTCGAGCAGCTCCTCGACCTGCCGGTGCTCATCATCGGACCGAACGGCAAACCGATGGAGTGGGACGGCACCGACTCGGTCGACTGAGGGCGCGGCACCGCCGGCCTCCTCACGCACCGTTCAGCTGCGGCCCCAGGTGTCGCGCAGCAGCGTCTCGTGTGTGGCACGCACCGGCTCTCCGTCGGCGGGCTGCCGCTGCAGGTACGTGCCGTCGGACTGCAGCAGCCAGGCCTGGCGATTGTCGTCGAGGCAGGTCTGGAGCAGGGACGCGACGCGTGCCTGCAGCACCGGGTCCTCGATCGGGGCAACCGTCTCCACACGCCGGTCGAAGTTGCGCGGCATCCAGTCGGCTGAGCCGAGGTAGTACTCGGGCTCGCCGCCGTTGCGGAAATGGAAGACGCGCGAGTGTTCGAGGAAGCGGCCGATGATGCTGCGCACGGTGATGTGCTCGCTCACCCCCGGCATGCCGGCCCGAAGGCAGCACACGCCGCGCACGATGAGGTCGATCTTCACGCCGGCCGCCGACGCGCGGTACAGGGCGAGGATCGCATCAGGGTCGACGAGTGCATTCATTTTCGCGATGATGCGGCCGCCACGCCCGGCACGCGCGTGATCCGCCTCACGCTCGATCATCTCGAGGAAGCGCAGGCGCATGTTCGCCGGCGCGACCAGCAGCTTGCGGTAGAGCTGCTGCCGGCTGAAGCCGGTCAGCGCATTGAACAGGTCACTGACGTCGGCACCGATGCTCGGCGCACAGGTGAAGAGGCCGATGTCGGTGTAGAGCCGTGCGGTGCGCGAGTGGTAGTTGCCGGTCCCGATGTGCACGTAGCGGCGAATGCCGTCGGCCTCGCGGCGCACGACGAGTGTCGTCTTGGTGTGCGTCTTCAGCCCTGGCACGCCGTAGACCACGTGCACGCCGTAATTCTCGAGCGTGCGCGCCCAGGCGATGTTGTTCGCCTCGTCGAAGCGCGCCTGCAGTTCGATCAGCACCACCACCTGCTTGCCCCGCTCCGCCGCCTCGATCAGCGACTTCACGATCGCCGTCTCGCCCGAGGTGCGGTAGAGCGTGAGCTTGATGGCGAGCACGTTGTCGTCGGTGGCGGACCGCTCGATGAAGTGCTCCACCGTGTCGCGGAAGCTCTCGAACGGATGGTGGACGAGGATGTCGCGTTCGCGGATCGCCTCGAAGATGCTCCGCGAATCGGCCAGTTCCGGCGGCACCCCAGGCGTGAACGGCGGGAAGCGCAGCGCCGGCAGGTCGATCGCGGCAGAGAGGGACATCAGGTCACCAAGGTCGAGCAGCGTCCCCGGCTCATCGACGTCACGCTCGGTGAGCGGCAGCGCCAGCGCCACCGCGTCCTCCTCGTCGCGCAGCTCCTCCATCAGCAGCGTGCGCAAAGCCTCGGGCATGCCGGCCTGCACCTCCAGTCGCACGACCTCACCGAACTTCCGCTCGAACACCTGGCGCTCGACGACGCTCAGCAGGTCGTCGTCCTCCTCCACGCCCGTGAGCTCGAAATCGCTGAATCGGGTGATCCGGAAGGCATGCCAGCCCAGCACTTCCATGCCTGGAAAGAGCGAGCCGAGATTCACGCCGATCACCTCCTCCACCGGCACGAAGTGATTCGGCCGGCCTGCCGGCACCCAGCGCGAGAGCGACTTGGGCACCTTCACACGCGCGAAGTGTTCCTCGCCCGAGACGGGATCACGAACGCGCACGGCCAGCGACAGCGAGAGGTTGGAGATGTAGGGGAAGGGGTGCCCGGGATCCACCGCCAGTGGCGTGAGCACAGGGAACACCTGCGACTCGTAGAACGCGTCGACCACCAGCCACTCGGCAGGCGTGAGGTCGTGCATCTGCACCAGTCGCACGCCGTGGGCGGCGAGCGCGGGCAGCAGGTCGTCGGTGAGGCAGGTGCGCTGCAGGTGCAGCAGCTCGTTCACACGCCGCTCGATCGCGAGCAGCAGTTCCGCCGGCGACAGCCGCTCCTGCGGATACCCGCCCTGCCCTGTCCGCACCTTGCGACGCAGCCCACCGACGCGAACCATGTAGAACTCGTCGAGGTTGGAGCTGAAGATGGCGAGGAACTTGAGGCGCTCGAGCAGCGGCGTCCGCGCGTCGCGCGCCTCGTTGAGCACGCGGGCGTTGAACTCGAGCCAGCTCAGCTCACGGCTGAAGAAGAGATGCGCCTCACCGGCGGCGCCGACGGAGCCCATGGCATCCGCATCGGCATCGCCACCGGCGCGACCCTGATTCCATCGACGTGCCATGCCAGTCTCCCGGAGGTGCAGGCGGTGCCGCGACTGGCACCGCCGAATCGCCGAAGTCAGGCCGGCCGGCCGACCACCACGATCGCGTTCAAGAGTAGCGCACTCAGCGCCGACAGGAGTGCCGCGGCCGGGATCGTGACGATCCAGGCCCAGACGATGTTACCCGCCAGCCCCCAGCGCACCGCACGGACCCGGTTGGCTGCGCCGACACCGACGATCGCGCCCGTGATCGTATGCGTCGTGCTCACTGGAATGCCGAAGGTCGACGCCGTGAGGATGACGATCGCGCCACCGGTCTCGGCGCAGAATCCACCGACCGGCCGCAGCTTGGTGATGCGCGTGCCCATGGTATGCACGATCCGCCACCCACCGAACAGCGTGCCGAGCGAGATCATGAAGTACGCCGAAATCTCGACCCAGATCGGGATGGTGGAGGTGTCTGGCACGTACATGTGGCTGAGCAGGCCGGTGGTGTACGGCTGGAACAGCGCACGCACCGACGGCGAGGCGAGCAGGCCGACGATGATGCCCATGGTCTTCTGCGCGTCATTGCCGCCGTGCGCGAGCGAGAGCAATCCGGAGCTGAGGAGCTGGGCCGGCCGAAAGAAGCGGTCCACCTTGCCTGGCGAGACGTTGGCAAAGAGCCGGAAGACGAGGGCCATGAGCGTCAGGCCGAGGATGGCACCGAGCGCCGGGGAGAGCGCGATGGCGCTGAGGGTCTCGACCCACTTGGGCCCCCAGTTGAGGGCGCCGAAGCCCTTGCTGGCGACAGCCGCCCCGGCAAATCCACCGATCAGCGCGTGCGACGAGCTGGAGGGGATGCCGAACCACCAGGTGATGAGGTTCCAGATGATCGCGCCGAGCAGTGCCGCGGCGATCACGTTCGCCGAAATGGCAGCCGGGTCGACGTAGCCGCTGCTGATCGCCTTCGCGACTGCCGTGCCGACGGTGAAGAGCGCCGCGAAGTTGAACGTCGCGGCCCAGAGCACCGCCTTGAACGGCGTCAGCACCCGCGTGCCGACGATGGTCGCGATGGAGTTGGCCGAGTCGTGGAACCCGTTGATGAAGTCGAAGACCAGTGCGACGACAACGATGCCGATGACGTACGCTATCACGGCAGGTCAGCTGTTCTTGAGCGAGATACTCTCGAGCGCCAGCGACACGTAGTGGCATTCGTCGATGGCCGTCTCCAGACAGTCGTACAGGTCCTTCCACTTCATCACCGTCAGTGGATCGGGCGTGCCCGCGAACAGGTTGCCGAGCGTCTCGTGGTAGATGGCGTCGGCCTGCTCCTCGAGGCGCTTGATGCGGACGCCGTGCTCGTAGACCATCTGCGGCTTCTTCATCGCGGCGACGGCCTCGCGGATCTGCACACAGGCCTCGCCCAGCACCGCGCAGAGCTGGATGGCCGGCTCCCGCGCCTCATCGATCCGATAGATCTGCGCGCGCCGGGCGCAGCCGTCGATCAGGTCCACGACGTTGTCCAGGCGCGTCACGAGGGTGTGGATGTCCTCGCGGTCGAGAGGCGTCACGAAGGTCGTGTCGACCTTCCGGTTGGCCTCGGCCGTCAGGCGGTCGGCCTGATGCTCGAGATTCTTGATGTTCGTCTGGTACTCGGCCAGCCGGGTCGGATCGGCGAAGAGCTGCTGCAGCGTCTTGGCCGACTGCACGAGAATGCCGGCCATCTCGGCGAAGAGATCGAAGAAACGATCGTCGCGGGGGATCAGGCGCACGGAGGGGAAGCTCCAGGGGGAGTTGGCGCGCCGGCGGTGGGCAGCCGTCGCGTGTTGCAGTGGGGAAGTTATCGGACCAGCACGCCACGTCAGCCGATCGACACGGGACTGTTACACGTAGGCGCGCGTGCTCCGGACGGCGCGCTCCTGACGCAATGCGAGGCGCTCCGGCAGGGCAAACCGGCGCACCAGCAGCACGCCGGCGACGAAGCCCCCGACATGGGCCCAGACGGCGACGCCGCCCGAGGGATCGGCGTGCAGCATGCTGAGTTGCGGCAGGCCTGCCAGCAGTTGGAGGCCGAACCACCAGAGCAGCACCAGCCACGCGGGAAAATGGAAGAAGAAGATGGGTGGGAAGTACATCCGCACCCGATGCCGAGGGAACAGGATCAGGTATCCACCCATCACGCCGGAGATGGCACCGGACGCGCCCACCGTCGGGATCGGAGACGCCGGCTGCAACAGCACATGCAGTGCGGCCGCCGCCAGACCGCAGACGAGATAGAACGCAAGAAAACGCCGTGGCCCCATCAGGTCCTCGACATTGTCGCCGAACACCCAGAGGAACAGTGCGTTGCCGAGCAGGTGCCCCCAGCCTCCGTGCAGGAACATGGAGGTCAGCGGAGTCAGCCAGTTCAGGGCCGAGCGATCCACGAGGCAGGCCCAGCCGGCGCCCATCGGCACCGCGACGCCCACCGGGGCTTCGCGGGTGACCTCACCGGGGACCAGACCGAGTTCGCAGACGCTCTTGATGAGCGCGGTGCCGTCGGCGCCACCGCCCTGCACGAAGAGCCAGGCTGCCGCCATGCCGGCCAGGAGGGCCCACGTCATCACCGGTCGGTTGTCGGTCGGATTCTCGTCGCCGATCGGGAACATGTCTCGGGAGTGGGAGGCGGTGACCGTGCAAAACTACACCGACCAGGCGGCGCCCGTACGATTCGAGATCTCGATGGAAGCGAGCCCGGGCACGCGGTTGACGTTCGCCGCAGCGAGGTGACTGCCTGCCCCCCTCAGCGCATGCGTGGCCCGACGGCAACTGACTGCCAGCATCGGCGCGCCGTGCTGCCAGATCGGCAGAGAAGCGCGGTGCCGAACTTGCTCGGCAGGAAGCACATGTCGCGGCGCGTGCGTGGTTTGGCACAGCGGTGGTGACGACGGCTCCGGCTTCCTGCCTGGCCGCATGCTTGATTCGACACTCGAGGACGCAGACACATGGCTGACAAGGTGATTGGCATCGACCTCGGCACCACGAACTCCGTGGTCGCCGTGATGGAAGGCGGGGATCCGGTCGTGATCCCGAACGCCGAGGGTGGACGGACGACCCCCTCGGTGGTGGGCTTCTCGAAGGACGGCGAGCGCCTCGTCGGCCAGATCGCCAAGCGGCAGGCGGTCACGAACCCCACGAACACGATCTTCTCGATCAAGCGCTTCATGGGCCGCAAGATGTCCGAGGCGACGCAGGAGAAGGGCCGCGTCCCGTACAGTGTGGTCGCCGGTCAGAATGACCTCGTCACGGTCGAAGTGCAGGGCAAGCGCTACACGCCGCCCGAGCTCTCGGCCATGATCCTGCAGAAGATGAAGCAGACCGCCGAGGACTATCTCGGACACAGCGTCACCAAGGCCGTGGTGACGGTGCCGGCGTACTTCAACGACTCGCAGCGCCAGGCCACCAAGGATGCCGGCAAGATCGCCGGCCTCGACGTGCTGCGCATCATCAACGAGCCGACGGCTGCCGCACTCGCGTATGGCCTCGACAAGAAGAAGGATGAGAAGGTCGCCGTGTTCGACCTTGGCGGCGGCACCTACGACATCTCGGTGCTGGAGCTCTACGACGTCGACGGCTCGCGCCAGTTCGAGGTGAAGTCCACCAATGGCGACACGCACCTTGGTGGTGACGACTTCGACCAGCGCGTGATCGACTGGCTCGTCGCCGAATTCAAGAAGGATCAGGCGATCGACCTGTCGAAGGACCCGATGGCGTTGCAGCGCCTGAAGGAGGCCGGTGAGAAGGCGAAGATGGAGCTGTCCTCGACGCAGTCGACGGACATCAACCTGCCGTTCATCACCGCCGACGCGAGCGGCCCGAAGCACCTGAACTACTCGCTCACCCGCGCCAAGTTCGAGCAGCTGGTGGACGACCTGATCACGCGCACGATTCCGCCGATGGAGAAGGCGCTTGCCGACGCCGGCCTCAAGCCGGGCGAGATCGACGAGATCCTGCTGGTGGGCGGCTCGACCCGCATCCCGAAGATCCAGGAGACGGTGAAGAAGTTCTTCGGCAAGGAGCCGAACAAGGGTGTGAACCCGGATGAAGTGGTGGCCATCGGTGCGGCCGTGCAAGGTGCCGTGCTAACCGGCGAGCAGAAGGACGTGCTGCTGCTCGACGTGACGCCGCTCTCGCTGGGCATCGAGACGCTGGGCGGGGTGATGACCACGCTGATCCCGCGCAACACCACGATTCCGACCAAGAAGTCCGAAACCTTCAGCACCGCCGACGACAACCAGACGCAGGTCGAGATCCACGTCCTGCAGGGTGAGCGCGACCTGGCCGTCTACAACAAGACGATCGGCAAGTTCCAGCTCACGGGCATTCCGCCCGCACCGCGCGGGCAGCCGCTGGTGGAGGTCGTCTTCGACATCGACGCCAACGGCATCCTGCACGTGACGGCGAAGGACAAGACGACGGGCAAGGAGCAGAAGATCCGCATCGAGGCGTCGAGCGGGCTGTCGGATGCCGAGGTCGATCGGATGGTGAAGGACGCCGCCGCGAACTCGGAGGAAGACAAGAAGCGCCGCGAGGCGATCGACACGCGGAACCGGCTCGACAGCATGACGTATGACGTCGAGAAGAACGCGAAGGAGTGGTCGGACCGTCTCGCGCCCGAGACCAAGGCAAAGCTGGAGGCTGCGGTGGAGCGTGCGCGGAAGGCGCTGCGGGGTGAGGACGTGGACGAGATCAAGGCGGCGCAGGAGGATCTGAGCCGCGTCTACAGCGAGGCGGGCGCCTCCCTGTACGCGCAGCAGCCGGCTCCCGACGCCGACGCTCCTCAGCCGGGAGCCGACCCGTCGGCCGAGCCGGCGGCGGCGACGCCCGAGGATGTCGTCGAAGCCGACTACGAGATCGTCGACGACAAGAAGTAACGTTCGGCTGTCGCAGGCCGGGCACCTGCCCGTCACTCACCGGAGTGGCGGGCGGGCCTGCCCGGCAGGCACTCGCCCTCATTCCGGATCCGGAGTGAGGGCGAGTGCCGTACCGCCTCGGGCGTCCGGGGTTACGATGCAGTGGCGCCGGAACGGCGAGGAAACTGTTGTGGTTCTGTTCGGGTACTGACGAATGACTCTTCCCGGATCCGTGAGCACAGTATGACCATGATGACACGCGCAAAGGTGGTAGGTGCCGTTACGGCGGCATTCGTGGGTGGATTGGGACTGGCGACGGCCTTCGAGCTGCCGCAGTCCGGTTTCGCGCAGGCGACGCGTCCGGCGGCCTCGACCGCGTCAGGCCCCCGGGACGACGGCGGCGCGCCGGGCTTCGCCGACGTGGCGGAGCGGGTGACGCCGGCGGTGGTGTCGATTCAGGTCGAGAAGGACGCGCCGACGCGGGCGCAGGCCCCGCGCCGCGGCAACGTGCCGCCGGAAATGGAGGAATTCTTCAACCGTTTCCAGGGCCCGCAGCGCCGCGAGCCCATGGAAGGGAGCGGTACGGGATTCCTGATCACCGGCACGGGCTACATCCTCACCAACAACCATGTGGTGGGAGACGCCGATCGGATCCGCGTGATTCTCACCGATCATCGCCAGTTCACGGCGAAGCTGATCGGCAAGGATCCCACCACCGATGTGGCCGTGATCAAGATCGAAGGGACCAATTTTCCGACGGTCGCCTTCGGCAACGATCAGACGGCCCGCATCGGCAGCTGGGTGCTGGCGATCGGCAACCCGCTCGGCCTGGACTTCACCGTGACGGCCGGCATCATCAGCGCCAAGGGTCGGGGCATCCCGGCGCCGGCGCGCAGCAGCGATCCGCTGCGCCAGTATGCCATCTCCGACTTCATCCAGACCGACGCGGCGATCAACCCCGGCAACTCCGGCGGCCCGCTGATCAACGCGCGCGGCGAGGTGATCGGCGTGAACAGCATGATCGCGAGCGAGACGGGCTACTACTCGGGCTACGGCTTTGCAATCCCGATCTCTCTGGCGAAGACGGTGGCCGACGACCTGATCGCGCATGGCCGCGTGCGGCGCGCAGTCCTCGGCATCCAGATTCTCGACGTGACCGCAGAAGAGGCGAAGGCGGCGCAGCTGCCGACGATCGCGGGCGTCACGGTGCGTGGCTTCGCGGGTGACGGCACCGAACCCAGCTCCGCGCGCAGCGCCGGCATGGAAGTGGGTGACGTGATCGTCGCCGTCGAGGGACTGCCGGTGGATCGGGTGGGTACCCTGCAGCGCATCGTGCGCACGCGGAAGCCCGGCGATCTGGTGTCGGTGGACGTGATGCGCTTTGGTGAGCGCAAGACGTTCAAGGTGAAGCTGGCAGAGGCGCCAAGTGAGGCACCACCGACGGCAGTGGCGGCGCAGTCACCCGATGCCAAGGCCGCGCCAACCGGGGTCTCGGCCGACAAGCTCGGCATCACCGTGGAAATGCTCACCGATGCCGCCGCGAAGGAGACCCGTGTGCCCTCGACGGTGCGCGGTGTTCGCGTGTCGGATGTGGACCTGACCGGCAGCGCACGCGGCAAGTTGTTCGTCGGCGACGTGATCACGGAGGTGATCTTTCCGCGCCCGCGGCGCGCGATCCGCACCGTGGCGGAGCTGCAGGCGGTGCTGCGGGACCTGAAGACCGGCGACGTGATCACGCTGTCGCTGTTCAACGGTGACGCGGGCACGACACGGGTCGAGACGGTGCGGATCGGCGGCACCTGACCGCGCGGACCTCACGCACGACACGGCGGCACTCCGGCAGGCGGCGGAGTGCCGCCGTGTCGCGTCGGGAGCGGGTGACCTGGCTAGATTTCCGACCGTGCGCCGACGTGGTGGAACTGGTAGACACGCCAGACTTAGGATCTGGTACCTCACGGTGTCCGGGTTCGAGTCCCGGCGTTGGCACTGATCGCTGGTTAGTACCCGACGGCATGCTCGTGCAGGCGCTTGCCGGGCGCCGTGACTACCGCTTACCATCGTGCATAACAGGCGCTGCAGCGACGGCGGACGGCGGACGGCGGATCCGCTCCAGCATCCTCACCTCACACTTGGGTTCCTTCACATGACTGCATTCGGTGTGTTTTACGTGTTCGTCCTGATCGGCCTTGGCGCGATCATCGTCGACCACTACAGCCGGCTGACGAAGATGGGTTGGATGCCGGAGAGTCCCGAAGGGCTCCGTGGCCGTTCCGCGCTGGACCCTGTCGGGGGGGCGCTGGGAGAGCTGGGTCGTGCCGACGGGTTGCATAAGGTCATTGCCGCGGGGCTTGGTCCGATCGCCAAGGCGACGGAAATGGCGTTCGCGCCGATTGGTGCAGGGTTGGGCATGGTGGCCAAGGGGACGGAACTGGTGTTCAACGGCATCGGTGCCGCCCTCGGAGCGATGACCGGGTTTGGGCTGAAGGGTCGCTGAGCTCGTGTGACGCCTCGCGCCACGGGGCACAGTCGGGCTAGCTTGTACGAGGTTCGGGGCTGGGAACCGTCGACGGTTTCCGGCCCCGATGTGCCTTCGCTGCGGAACCGCAGGCCCTCTCGCGCGTTCGGAAGGCGGATGCGTCCGGCCTTTCTCGTCATCACCCCCAGCCCCGCCGTCCCGCGATGAGTGATCGTGATGCGCAGGTGTGTCAGCGAGTCGTGCGTGAGCATGCGCGCACGTTCCACCTGGCGAGCGGATTCCTCCCCCTCCACAAGCGCCGAGCGGCGTACGCGCTGTACGCGTTCTGCCGCGTCGCTGACGACATCGTGGACCGCGCCGACACCGCGCGCGCTGCCGGAGGGGCGGCTGACCCGGCCGTGCTCGCGGCCCTCGCCGCGCACGAGCGCAAGCTGGCCGAGGCGCTGGCCGGCACACCCTCCGACCCGGTCTTCCGCGAGCTCGACCGTGTCATGCGCGAGTTCGGTGTCCCCGAGGCGGTCCTGCGCGAACTGCTGGACGGCGTGGCGATGGACCTGCGTCCCGTCCGCTACGACACATGGGACGACCTGTCCACCTACTGCGAGGGGGTGGCGAGTTCGGTGGGTGAAATGTGCACCTACGTGTTCGGGGTGCAGGGCGACGAGACGCGGCGCCGCGTCGCCCTGCGGTATGCCCGCACGCTGGGCCTCGCGATGCAGCTCACCAACATCCTGCGGGATGTGGGTGAGGATGCACGGCGCGGTCGCTGCTATCTGCCGGTGCAGGATCTGGCCGCCTGCGGCCTGGCCCCGAGCGAGATCCTCGACGGCACGCTGGTCGCCTCGGATCCCCGGTGGCAGCGTTTCATGCGGCAGCAGGTGGCGAGGGCACGGGCGCTGTACGACGCCGCCGAGCCGGGCATTCCGATGCTCGCCCGTGACGCGCAGCGCTGTGCCCGGGCCTGTGCGATCGGCTACAGCGGGATCCTCGGCGCCATCGAACGCATTGGCTACAACAGCCTGAGTACGCGGGCGCGGCTCACGACGGCGGCGCGGACCCGGGTGCTTTGGCAGGTCTGGCGGATGCGTCCGGAGTCGAGCGGTGCGGCGGCGAACGGCCGTCCTCAGCGCGACTGGGACGGCGAGCCTGCACAGGCAGACGAGCTGATCCGGCTGGCCTGATTGCGCGCTCGATGCCCCGGGCGGCCGTCTCCGATTGACGACGGCCCCATTGCGTGACATGCTGCAGCAATCCCTTTCAGTGACAACGCGAGGAACCATACGGTGACAGCTGTTTCCGAAATGCCGCTCGATGAGACCGCGCCCCTGATGCGCACGGCGCTCGCGTGCCTGCTCGCGCATTGCGCGCTGATGGTCTTCTCGGGTATCGCGTTCGCGACGTTTCTGTCACCGCCGTTCCCGGAGTGGCTCCAGACGCCGGCGAACCAGCGCATCATGGCGTTCGGATTCAAATGGGGGGGGCAGACCACGGTCGTGTTCGGCGCGCTCGCTGGGCTGCTGCACTCCGCCGGCAAGCTCGGACGCCGCACCGCAGTGCTGGTCTTCATTGCCAGCTTCGGCATCTCGCTTGGTTCCGAGCTGCTCGGCACCAGCACGGGGCTGCCGTTCGGTCCCTACAGTTACACGAACCAGCTCGGCTACAAGATTCTCGGGCTCGTGCCATTCAACATCCCGACGTCGTGGTTCTTCATGCTGTACTGCTCGCTCGCGATCTGTGGTCGCCTGCTGCCCGCCAAAGACGATGGCGTGAGCCGGTGGTGGTGGGCACTGATCGCCGGGCTGGTGCTGACGGCGTGGGACGTGTCGATGGATCCGGCGATGGTGGCGAGCGTGCACTGGCTGTGGCACCTGCCGCCTCTGGAAGGGATGCCGCTCTGGCAGAACATTCTGATCGGTGGGCATTTCTACGGCATGCCGCTGACGAACTGGCTGGGCTGGTTGCTGACGGGCATCATCGTCGCACGGGTGATGCTGATGCTCGTACCGCCGACACGGTGGGCCCGTGACGTATCGCCATCGAATTTCCCGCTGGTGCTGTACGGCGTGAATGCGATCTTGCCGCTTGGCATCTGCCTCGGTCGCGGCCTCTGGCTGGCGTTCGTGCTCGGTACGATCGCGATGGCCATCCCGCTCGGGCTGGCGCTCCGCAAGGGAGCGCGACCGGTGGGACGCGCGGCGCGCACGCCGGGGACGCTGGGCGACGTGGCTGTCGCCGGTCGCTGACCAGGCCGGGCGCAGCGGTGCTGGACTGGCTGCGCGCGCCCATGCTCTACGACGCGATCCTGGCGTTGCTGGTGGTGGAAGGGGTCGTGCTCGCACGCCTGACCCGCAGCACCGGACGTGGCATGCCCCTGCCGCAGCTCGCCAGCTTTCTTGGCGCCGGTGCCGGTTTCACGATCGCCTGTCGCGCCTTCGCGGCAGGGTGGCCGTCATGGACGCTCGCACTGGCGCTGAGCGCCTCCGGCATCTGTCACCTGTTGCTCCTTCGCGCGAGCCGCTGAGCCGCCGCGCGCATTCCTGAGATTTCCGTCACATGCGCATCATCGTCATCGGCAGTGGATTCGGCGGTCTGTCCGCTGCAGTCCGGTTGCAGGCCCAGGGGCATCAGGTCACGATCGTCGAGAAGCTCGACAAGCCTGGCGGTCGCGCGTACGTCTTCGAGCGCGACGGCTTCACGTTCGACGGCGGGCCGACGATCATCACCGCGCCGTGGATGATCGACGACATTTTCGCCACCGCCGGCCGGAAGACCAGCGACTACGTGAGGATCGTCCCAATCGACCCGTTCTACAACGTGCGGTTCGATGACGGGACCTGCTTCCGCTACAACGGCGATCAGGCCACGGTGCTGAGCGAGATCGCCCGCTTCAACCCCGACGACGTCGAGGGCTACAAGAGGTTCTTCGTCGAGGCGGAAAAGATCTTCGTCGAGGGGATGTCGCTGGTGGACCAGCCGTTCACGACGGCGGGCAGCATGCTCAAGGTCGCGCCGCGGCTGGCGATGCTGCAGGCGCAGCGGTCGGTGGCGACGTTCGTGAACAAGTACATCAAGGACCCGCGCCTGCAGCAGGTGTTCAGCTTTCACCCGCTGCTGATCGGTGGCAACCCGTTTCAGGCCAGCTGCCTGTACACGCTGGTGCATGCCCTCGAGCAGAAGTGGGGCGTGCATTTCGCCATGGGCGGCACGGGTGCGCTGGTGCGTGGGCTGGTGCAGTGCTTCACCGACATCGGTGGCACGATCCAGCTGAACACCGAGGTGCGCGAGATCGTCGTCGATCCGGCCACGCGACGCACGACCGGGATCACGCTCACCAGTGGCGAGACGATCAGGGCGGACGCCGTCGTCTGCAACGGCGACGTGGCGATGAGCTACATGACGCTGGTCAAGCCGGAGTTCCGGCCGAGCAACAGCGACAAGAAGATGAAGAAGAAGCGCTACAGCATGTCGCTGTTCGTGAGCTACTTCGGTACCCGCGGCACCCGTGGCATGTGGCCCGACACGGCGCACCACGAGATCCTGATGGGCCCGCGCTACAAGGAGTTGCTGTCGGACATCTTCGACAAGAAGATCCTCGCCGAGGATTTCTCCCTGTACCTGCACCGCCCCACCGTCACCGACCCCTCGCTCGCGCCCGAAGGCGATGACGCGTGGTATGTGCTGTCGGTGGTGCCACACCTCGGCAGCGGCACCGACTGGGCCACGGTGCATCAGGGGTACGTCGAGAAGATCATCGACCACCTCGACACACGTCACCTGCCCGGGCTCAAGGAGCGCATCGTCTCCGAGCACCATGTGGACCCCCGCTACTTCGAGACCACGCTCAACACCTACCTCGGCACCGCGTTCAGCGTCGAGCCGACCCTGCTGCAGTCGGCGTGGATGCGGCCGCACAACGTGAGCGAGGATGTGCCGAACCTGTACTTCACCGGTGCCGGCACGCACCCGGGCGCCGGGCTTCCGGGTGTCATGGGTTCAGGGAAGATCGTGGCCGACATGATCGGCATGGCGGCGGGCGCGAAACTGCGCGGAAAGAAGTCCAAGTCGGCGCGTCAGGCGGTCGAGGAGCTGGCCGCGGTGTGACGGTGTGACGATGTCACATTGCGACCGTGTGACGCCGGGGGACGCGCAAGGTGCGCGTCCCCCGTTGCCGTTCAGCGCACCGGCCGAAGGATCGCGCGCGCCGGTGCGCCTTCATGGCCGGCCACCTTCATCGGCAGGATCACGAGGTCGTACTCGCCGGCCGGGGCGTTGCGCAGATCCAGCCCCTCGATGATCGGGATGCCCTTGCCCAGCAGTGCCCGGTGCGCGAGCGGTGCCGGTGCGGCAAACTGCTCGGCCGAGATGTAGTCCACGCCCACCAGCTTCACGCCGGCACCGGCCAGCAGTTCGGCCGCGTCACCGGTGAGATAGGCGAAGTCGCGGTGGAACGTGGACGAGTCCATCCATCCGCGCGACGTGCTCCTGGTCCGGAACAGGATCCGTTCGGCTCCGCGCCACTCCACCTGGCCGAGCACGGCGGCGCTGATGGCCTGCACCGTGTCGTCGATGGCGATCACGCGTGCCGGTCCGACCAGCGAGGTGAGCGCGACCTGGTCGATCGAAGCGCCATCGCGGATGAAGTGCATCGGTGCGTCGATGTGGGTGCCGCTGTGTGCACCCATGTCGTACTTGGACAGCGTCAGCCCGTCGCCTTTCCGCATGTCCTTGAGGAAGGTGAACACCATCGGCGCATCGCCTTCGTAGACCGGCGTTCGACCGGTGGCCAGCGTGGCGGTGGCATCGATCCAGAGGTCCGCGGGGAGGCGAGCGCCGGTGGACGCCGGCTCGTTCACCGGAGCGCTCGAGCGGGTGGTGCAGGCCGTGACACCGAGCACCAACGGGAGGGCCCTGCACCAGCGACGGACGATCGACATCAGACCTCCTGAAGGAATGCAGCAGACGATGGCAGACGCGGAGTCTACAGCAGTGCGGCGAGCAGCAGGGTGAACGCCAGGCCGGCGACTCCGATGATCGTCTCGACGACGGTCCAGGTGCGCAGCGTCTGCGACACCGTCATGCCGAAGAACTCCTTGATCAGCCAGAAGCCCGAGTCGTTCACGTGCGACAGCATCAGGGCCCCCGCACCGGTGGCGAGCACCAGCAACTCCGGCGGCGTACCCGGCGTGAGCAGTGCGATTGGCGCGACGATCCCGGCGGAGGTCGTCATGGCGACCGTGGCGGAGCCGGTCGCCACCCGGATCAGCCCCGCCACCACCCACGCCAGCAGCAGTGGCGAGGTGTGCGCCTGCACGGCCACGTCGGCGATGGCGCGACCGACCCCACTCTCGATCAACACACGGTTGAAGCCACCGCCGGCGCCGATCACGAGCAGGATCGTGGCCGTGGGCGCAAGGCAGTCGTTGGTGAACCTGAGGATGTCGTCACGAGTGAAGGCGAGCGACGTGCCCAGCGACCAGAATGAAAACAGCAGCGCCACCAGCAGCGCGATGACCGGATTGCCGACGAATGCCGCCGCGTGCCGCACTGCGCTCTCCGGTGGCAACATGATCTCGGCCGAACTCGCGACGAGCATCAGCAGCACCGGCAACAGCACGGTGAACATGGTGATGCCAAAGCCGGGCATCGCGCGCACGTCATCGGCGCGGAACTGCTCGGCGAGCGGGTTCCGGCGCGGGAGCGTGATGCGTGGTGCGATCCAGCTGGCGTAGACCGGGCCGGCCAGCGCCGCCGTGGGCAGCCCGACGATGAGCGCATAGAGAATCGTGCGCCCCACATCGGCCTTGAACGCCACCACCGCCAGCATCGCGGCCGGATGCGGCGGCACCATGCCATGCACGACGGAGAGACCGGCCACGAGCGGCAGCC
Source organism: Gemmatimonadaceae bacterium (assembly GCA_031409715.1). Taxonomy (GTDB): domain Bacteria; phylum Gemmatimonadota; class Gemmatimonadetes; order Gemmatimonadales; family Gemmatimonadaceae; genus JACMLX01. Next base: position 96,702 of record JANNXU010000047.1, read on the forward strand.
CGACCTTCACCAGCGACGTGCCCGTCTGTCGCGCGATCGTGAAGACGAGCGGGATCAGCAGCACGAACCCGACCTGAAAGAAGACCGGGATGCCGACGATGAAGGCGACGAACATGATCGCCCAGTGGACCTGCGTCGGTCCGAACATCGACAGCAGCGTCGCCGCGATGCGCGCCGCGCCGCCCGACTCGGCCATCATCTTGCCGAGCATCGTGCCGAGGCCGACGACGATCGCGATGAAGCCGAGCGACGTGCCGACGCCGTCCTGGAACGCCTTCACCACGGCCACGGCGGGCATGCCTGCCGCGAGGCCCATCCCGATCGAGACGACGATCAGCACCACGAACGGATGCAAGCGGAACCTTGCGATCAGCACCACCAAGGCGATCACCGCCAGCAGCGCATACAGCAGCAGTGTCGTACCGGATGCTGCGGCAGGCGCGGCAAGCGGCGTCATCGTGTCACCGGCGATGCGGGCCCGGCAAGCCGCGCGAGGATGTCGGTCACGATCGCCTCGGGCGTGGCGTTGGCATCGATGGTCCACGCTTGCTCGTCGGCATCGGGAGGCTCGAGGGTGGCGAGCTGACTGTCGATCAGCGAGGCCGGCATGAAGTGGCCCGCACGGGCCGCGACGCGCGCCTGCAGCAGCGCCGGCGGTGCGGCGAGGAAGATGAAGCGCACCGAGTCGTCACCACTGCGCAGCAGGTCGCGATAGCGGCGGCGCAGCGCCGAGCAGGTGAGCACCACGCTGCTGCCCGCCGTGCGTGCCTCGCGCAGCCGGTCGGCCAGCGTCTGCAGCCATCCCCAGCGGTCCTCATCGGTGAGCGGGGTGCCGGAGGCCATCTTCGCGACGTTGGCCGGTGGGTGGAAGGCATCGCCCTCGATGCATGGTACGGCGAGCGCCGCGGCGAGTGTCGTACCGATCAGCGTCTTGCCGGCACCGGCCGTGCCCATGACCACCAGCGCATGCCGCGTGACCCGCTGCGGCGCACTCATCCCGCGTCCGGCTCCGGTCCGCGACCGCGGCGTGTCCAGATCACGTAGGCCGGCGCCCCGGCCAGCACCACCGCGATCCCGATCGCGGCGTCGCGCGGGTGCGCCACGATCGTGTTGATCACGATCGCCGCCGCCGCGAGCACGAAGAGGATCGGCGTGATGGGATAGAACGGCACGCGGAACGGACGGTCCGCGTCCGGACGCCGGATGCGCAGCGCAATCACCGCGGCTGCCCCGAGCGCATAGAAGATCCAGCCGATGAACACGACGTAGGTGAGGAGCTGCTCGAAGGTGCCGGTCAGCGCCAGCACGATCGACCAGAGACAGCTCGCGATGATCGCGAACGCCGGTGTGCCGCGCGTCGGGTGGACCTGCGCCAGCCGCTGGAAGAACAGTCCCTCGCGCGCCATCGTGAAGTACACGCGTGGCGCGGTGATCACGGTCGCATGCGCGGCACTGTACATCGACACCATGATCGCGGCGGCGATCAGCCATCCTGCGGCAGGCCCCAGCACCATCGCCACCGCCTCACCCGCCACGCGCTCCGAGGCCGCCATGCGTGCCGGGCCGAGCGCCACCACGTAGGCCAGGTTGGCGACGAGGTAGATCACGATCAGCGACAGGGTGCCGGCGATGATCGCGCGCGGCAATGTGCGCTGCGGGTTCACCGCCTCGCCCGACATGAAGGTGACATACTGCCATCCCTCATAGGCCCAGAGCACGGAGATGATCGAGAGGCCCACACCGGACACCGAAACCGGCGTGACGCTGTGTGCCACCAGCGGCAGCGTGCTGCCGCGTCCCGCAATGAACAGCACCGCGCTCATGGCGAGGATGGCGACGATCTTGATGCCGGTCGCGACGTTCTGCACGGTCGCCCCTTGACGGGTGCCGCGCACGTTGATGACCATCATCAACACGATCAACCCGACGGCGACGACATCCTTCTTCATCGGCGTCATCGGCGTGAACTGCGTCACGTAGCCTGCCGCCGCCACGGCCAGCGTGGCGATGGTGCCGGCACCGATCACGAAGAAGAGTGTCCACCCGTAGAGGAAGGCGGGGAAAGCGCCGAAGCCATCGCGGATGTAGGCGTACAGTCCACCGCTGCGGCCGGTGGTTTCCATCGAGCCCAGCTCGGCGTAGCTGAGGGCGCCGAGCAGCGAGAGGATGCCGCCCACCAGCCAGACCATCATCGCGATCGGCACCGACTCGCCGCTCTGCGCCAGCACCGACGACGGCGAGAGGAAGATGCCTGACCCGATCACGTTGCCCACGACCAGCAGCGTCAGGTCGCGGGGGCCCAGCGAGCGTGTGAAGGTATCGGCCATGGTCAGGGAGCAGCTGGCTGGCGGGGCGCGCGATCCTCGCAACGTATCGCCCGCGCGACGCACGCGCGCGAACCATTGCCAGTGGCGGGCGCGGGCGATTGAATCTCTGCGGGCGGCGTCAACGCGTCGTTCGCCGTCCTGCCGACACGTCGCCTCCATCCGACCCATCGCCGCCATGTTCTCGCGCTTCACACACGCCATCGTCCGCCCACCGGCGCCTTCCTTTGCCGACGGGCTTACCACGGTGGATCTTGGGCCGCCCGACGTGGACCTCGCGCTTCGACAGCACGGCGCCTACTGCCAGGCGCTGCAGCGCCACGGCTGCACGCTCGTCACGCTCCCGCCCGACGACACACACCCCGACTCGACCTTCGTCGAAGACACCGCGCTGATCATTCCCGGCCGCGGCGCGATCCTCACGCGGCCCGGCGCGGACAGCCGCAGCGGTGAAGTGGACGCGATCGGGATCGCGCTGCAGCCAGTCTTCCCCGCCCTGCCCCGCATCACGGCGCCCGGCACGCTGGACGCCGGCGACGTGTGCGAGGCGGGTGATCACGTGTTCATCGGCCTGTCACACCGCACGAATGCAGAGGGCGCCGCGCAACTCACGGACTGGCTGGCAGGATACGGCATCGCCGCTGCCACGGTGGACATTCGTGCCGTGCCAGGAATCCTTCACCTCAAGAGCGGCATCGCGGCCGTCGACCCGCGCCGTCTGGTGCTGATCGAGGCACTGGCGGATCACCCGGCGTTCGTGGGCTACGACGTGGTGCGCGTACCGGCGGGCGAGGAGTACGGTGCGAACTGCGTCCGCGTCAACGATGTGATCTTCACGTCGGCGGGACAGCCGGGACTGGACGCGGCGCTGCGCGCGCTCGGCAACCGGCTCGAGGTGCTCGACATGAGCGAGTACCGCAAGATGGATGGTGGGCTGAGTTGCCTGTCGCTGCGGTTCTGACGGCGATGATCCGTTCGCAGACGGAGATCGTCAACGCTCGTCATACGGAGGCGCGGAGACACGGAGGATCGGAGGTTCGTCGGCTCCAGCATCTCCGTTCCTCCGCGCCTCCGTATGAAAAGAGCTGACGGACTCTGATGTGCACTGACCAGCCGCGACGCACCACGATCCGTGCGGCGCCTCCATGTGAAAAGAGCTGACGGACGCTGATGTACACTGACCAGCCGGGACGCACCACGATCAGTGCGGCACACCCGCCGGCGCCAGCGGCAGGATGATGTGCGAGGGGTAGTGCGCGCTGTGGTGCACCGTGTTGTCGGCGGTGACCACGCGGCGGTTGCGGCCAAGTGGCTCACCGGTGTTCGGGTTCACGTCGAAACGCGGGAAGTTGCTGCTCGAGATGTCGACGCGGATGCGATGGCCCTTCTTGAACACGTTCGCGGTCGGGAATGGCTCGATCGTGAACGGATAGACGCGACCCGGCGTGAGCATCACGGCGTGATCACGGGTGGCGCGGTAGCGGCCACGCACGATGGCGTCGGTGAGATTCATGTCGAACCCGCCGGGCCACGCCTCACTCGAGGGGTAGACGTCGATCAGCTTGGCGGTGAAGTCGGTATCGGTGCGCGACGACGACGCATGCAGCACGACCGTGATCGGCCCGATGACGGTCATGTCCTCGGTGAGCGGCTCAGTCTGGAAGACCACCACATCGGGACGTGCGCGCAGCGGCATGAACGGCGCTGCCGACGGTGGAAAGCGGGGATCCTCGCGCTGGTCGTACGCGCCATCCTTGAGTCGCGCCGATGAGCCGCCGCCGAGCGTGGGCACGGGATGCTCGGGATCGAAGGTGTACGTGGTGGAGTCCGAGACGGCGCGTGGCTTCACCGGGCGCAGCGATCCGTCGCCGTGGAAGTAGTACGGCACCATCCGCGTACCCGGCACGGGCCACGATGGCGAATCACGCCAGTAGCCGCCGTGGAACAGTCGGCCGTCCGCATCCTTGTGGCCGTCGCCCGTGCCCATCACGAACAGGCGCACGGGGGCATCACGCTCCACACCGGTGCTGTCGCCACGCAGGTAGTGATCGAACCAGCGGAAGTGCAGCGCGCCGTAGAAGTCGGGCATGGCTGCCGAGTCACCGAACGCGACGTCGCCGGCGTACGCCCTCGCATTGCCGCTGTGCGTCCACGGCCCGACCAGCAACCGCTGCGGCGCGGACTTGATCCGGCCCAGCCCCGTGAAGTTGTTGAAGGAGCCGGCGAGAAAGATGTCGTACCATCCACCCACGTGCAGCATCGGGATGTCCGACGTCTGCGCGTAGTGTTCCTCCCAGTCCACCATCGGATCCTTCCAGAACGCGTCGTAGTCCGCGTGCTCGAAGAAGTCCATGTACCAGCCCTCGTACTCCGGCGCGACGCTGAGCGGATTCTGGCCTCGTCGCATGGGCTGGAGTGCGTACCAGTCCTCCACCTTCTCCTTCGTCAGCAGCGCCTTCACGTCGGGCGAGCGCGCATCGGCCAACAGCTGGCTCCACGCCCACGTGAGCTGGCGGCCCATCTCGTAGGTGCCGCGATAGCGCACCCCGTGATCCCACGCGTTCGACATGCCGCCCATGTTGAGCGCGAGCGCCGTCAGGTGCGGCGGGTGCAGCTGCGCGGCGCCGGCCTGCGAATGCGCCGCGAACGACTGCCCCCACATGCCGGTCTTGCCGTTGGACCAGGGCTGCGCGGCCAGCCACTCGATCGTGTCGTAGCCGTCGGTGGCGTCGGCCGGCTGCACCTTGAGGAACGTCCCTTCCGAGCCATAGCGGCCACGCAGGTCCTGCACGGCCACGATGTAGCCATGGCGTGCGAAGGTCTCCGCCTGCGCCGTCAGCGACGGCCTGCCGTACGGCGTGCGATTGAGCAGCACCGGAAACTTCCCATCGATCGCCACACCGTTGCGGGCAGGGCGATAGATGTCGGTGGCCATCTTCAGCCCGTCGCGCATCGGCACCATCACCCCCTGCTGCGCGAGGATCACGTCATACGGCGCGCGCGGCTGCGGCTGTGCATGCCCGCGTGATGCGACCAACGCGGCAGCGACGACGACGGCACACGCGGCCTTCCGGAGATTTCGCATCGTGGTCAGTGCGGGGAGTTCAGGGTGCGACGGGATCACGGGCATTCACTGCGGTAGCGGCGCCGCGACGAGATGTCCGACGAGCGGGATCACTGTCGTGAGCAGACCAGCGCCGAGCAGCACCAGCGAGGTGAGGATCGCCCAGCGGATGGTGAAGCGCTGATGCGCGTCGAACTCCACGCCGGCCAGCCCCACCAGCAGGTAGGTGGACGGCACCAGTGGACTGAGCAGGTGCACCGGCTGACCGATCAGCGACGCACGCCCCATCTCGGCGGCGGTGATGCCGTAGGCCTGACCGGCCTTCGCGAGGATCGGCAGGATGCCGAAGTAGAAGGCGTCGTTCGAGATGAAGAAGGTGAACGGAATGCTGAGAATCCCGGTCACGATCGACAGGTACGGCCCGAGGGCCGGCGGAATCACGTGCACCACGCTCTCCGCCATCGCGTCCACCATCTTCGTGCCGGCGAGGATGCCGGTGAAGATGCCCGCAGCGAAGATCAGCGCGGCCACCGCCATCACGTTCGCCGCGTGCGTGGTCAGCAGCCGCTTCTGCTCGGCCACCCCGGGATAGTTGACCATGATCGCGATCGCGAAGCCGATCATGAACAGCACCGGCAGCGGCATCACGCCGAGCACCAGTGCGACCATCAGGCCGGCGGTCAGTGCCGCGTTGACCGGCAGCAGTGCGGGGCGGCGCGGATCGGGGCCGGCGGGATCGCCGATGTCGGTGCCGAGGCCGTCGGTGACCGGCACCACGTTGCCGGCGGCGATGCGTGCGCGTTCATCGAGGCCCATGCGATACGCGGCGTAGAGCACGAACATGGCGGAGAAGAGCATCGCGGGCACCATCGGCACGAACAGCGCCGAGGCATCCACCGAGAGCGCTGTCGCGGCGCGTGCGGTGGGGCCGCCCCACGGCAGGATGTTCATCACGCCGCCGGCGAGCATCGTCACACAGGCCAGCACCAGCGGGCGGATGCCGAGGCGACGGTAGAGCGGCAGCATCGCGGCGGCGGTGATCATGTAGGTGGTGCTGCCGTCGCCATCGAGCGACACGAGCAGTGCCAACGCGGCCGTACCGACCACGACGCGCACCGGATCGTCACCGACGATGCGGACCAGCGCGTTCACCACCGGCTCGAACAGCCCGGCATCGATCATGATCGCGAAATAGAGGATCGCGAACATCAGCATGATGCCCGTCGGCGCGATCTTCACGATGCCGGCCAGCATCATCGCGCCCAGCCCGGTGCCGAAGCCGCCAAGCAGGCCGAAGGCGATCGGGACGAGGATGAGGGCCGTGAGCGGTGCCATCCGCCGTGTCATGATCAGCGTCATGAAGACGATGACCATGGCGAATGCGAGGATCGTGAGCATGTCGTTACGGCTTGGGGTCGAACTCCTCGGGAGTGATCGGCCGGAACGCGACGTCGAAGGTGAGCCAGCATACCTTCGCGAAGGGCAGCAGCAGGATCGGCGCAATGAAGACGCCGAGCGGCATGGCCCAGCCGAGCAGGTCCCACGGGACGTTCGGCCACGCGGCGATCAGCACGCCGCCGAAGACCACGGCGAACAGAAACTCGGCCACGGCGAGGTTCGTCAGCATCGCGCCGGAGAAGTACGAGTCGCTGCTGCGCTCGAAGTGGAAGCGGCACTGGCGGCAGTGCGCGTTCACGGTCGCGTAGGGTCGGAGGACGGCGCCAACGCCGCAGTTGGGGCAGCGGAGGCGCAGCGCTCGGCCGATCAGGCGGGCGAGCTGGCGCCAGGATGGAAAGTCGAGGCCTGACTCGGTGGTGGTCGCACCCGGGCCGGGCATCGCCGGCCGGGCGATGGGGGTCCGGGGCGTCGGGATGCGGTCAGGGTCGCTGAGTTCCGGGGGGCGGGGCATGGGTGAATGTATCGGGCGGCGACGGTTGGGTGCCCGGCGGATCGGCGCACCACGCGATCGTCGGCGTGAGCATCCACGTCGCGCCGCCGTCAATCGAGCGGGAGTTCCAGCCAGAGATATAGGTCCCAGAGCCTCCGCAGGTGGCCTCCATCCGGTTGAGGGCGCCAGCCCCGGATCGCGGTGGTTGCAGTGCCATTTCCACCCGTTCGAGGTCCGTCCACACACGCATCGTCTTCGCGCCCGGACATTTTTCGACGAGCGCTTCCGCGTCATCCCCGCTGGCGGCCCCCGCCGCGAGCAGCGCCTTCAATGCGCGCGCGGCCTCATGATGTTCCGGCGGCGGGTCGATAGCGGGACTCTCGTCGGTGGTTCCGCACTGTGCCGCATCTGCCTCGCACGCGCGCATCCGACGTCCAAACCTCTTGGCGTCGAAGAACTTCACGCTGCCGTCGGCTCGGATGGTGGCGGTCACCGAGTCGGACAGCTGCATCAGCGCCGGGGCGGCCTGATCGACGTGGTCGCGCCAGAACTCCTGCCGTTCCTGCGTGGCGGCGAGAATGCGCGCGTCGCAGTCGAGCGGAAGCAGCGAGGTGCGGCCGAGGACGAGCGTGAGCGTGATGCAGAGGCCGACGGTCTGCGTGACGCGGAGGCGCGAGATCACGGAAGCATCACCCGCACCAGCCGATCGACGGCATCAGCGACCACGTACGCCCACCGTCACGCGTCGTCGTCGTCCACGATGCAACGAACGGTCGCCCGTCATTGCAGATAAGCGCAGACAGATCACGCGTCCCGTCCGGCCGGATCGGCGGCGTCGCCCGCATCGTCAGGAGCAGCCCCCGATTGAATGGTACGCCTGCCGACCATGTCCCTCCACTGCAGCCGGCACGGAATTCCGCCGTGACGGTCGTGGTAACCTGGGCCACGACGGCAAGACTTTCTTGCAGCAGGCGCGTCGCCTCGCGATGCGATCGAACAACTGCTGACAGTCGGGAACGGGCGCCGTACCGCCGGTCGCACTCGGTGCTCTGGGTGCGGCGTCCACTGTGGTCGCACAGAGCCCGCCGAGCATGAACACCGCCAACACACTTCCACGTACCCCACGCAGCATGCCACTTCCTCCCGAAGATTCACCGGACGACAGAACCATTCCAGCAAGCGACGCACCGACCCGCCGGATGTTCCCGGCCGACCCCGCCGTTCGGGTGGGCCTGCCCCCCTGCGCCCCGCCGCCCCTCCTCCGTTAGGTTATCTCGAATCCGCCGCCGTGTCCCGGCGGCGATTCCGTTTCTCCTGATTCCGATCCTGACGATGTCGTTTGAAATTGCCGTCAAGAAGGCCGAGGGCGTGGAGCGCCTGCTCGGCGTGACCGTCTCCGTCGAGACCGTCAAGGCCGCTGAAGACAAGGCCGTGAAGCGCTACGCCTCCGCCGCCCGCATGCCCGGCTTCCGCCCGGGCAAGGCCCCGCTCCACCTGATCAAGAAGGCGTACGCCGAACAGATCAAGTCGGAGGCCCTCGAGAGCATGGTGCAGGATGCCTGGCAGCAGGCGCTCGCGCAGGAGAAGCTGGAGCCGATCGCGCAGCCCCACGTGCACGACCTCAAGTTCGAGGAGGGCGAGCCGGTGACCTTCGAGATCCATCTCGAGGTGCGGCCGACGATTGCCATCGACAACACCACCGGCTTCACCGTGGCCCGCCCGTCGGAAGCGGTCACGGACGAGGCGGTGCAGGAGCAGCTCGAGGCGCTCCGTGAGCAGCGCGCCGCGCTCGCGCCGGTGGAGGACAAGCCGCAGCCCGGTGATCAGGTCCGTGTGCAGATCGCCTCGCAGGAAGAGGGCGAGGAGATGCCGGAGCAGAAGGAATATCCGCTCGAGCTCGGCAAGGGACAGGCGATTCCCGGCATCGAGGAGCTGATCATGGAGGCGATGCCCGGCCAGACCATCGAGCGCCCCGTGCGCTGGCCTGACGACTTCCCCGACGAGGCGCAGCGCGGCAAGGCGAAGCTGACCCGCGTCACACTGCTCGAGGTCAAGCGGAAGTCCGTGCCCGTGCTGGACGATGCGTTTGCGGCCGAGCTCGGTGATTTCGACAGCGTGCCCGTGCTGACCGCGGCCGTGCGGAAGGACATGGGTGAGCACCTGAAGCGCGAGGCGGACTCGTCAGTGCGCGAGCAGCTGCTGGATCAGGTCATTGCCGCCAATCCGTTCGACATCCCGAACGCCTGGGTGCAGCAGGTGATGGGTGCCTACATGCAGATGTATCAGGTGCCTGAGGGCATGCAGGAGCGCTTCGCCGGCGAATTCCGTCCGATGGCCGAGCGCCAGGTACGCCGCGACGTGGTGATCGACACGATCGCCGAGAAGGAAGGACTGGTCGCCACCACCAGCGACGTGGACGACAAGGTCGCGGAGATGGCGACGGCGCAGGGTGCCGAGACTTCCCAGCTCTACGTGCAACTGGAGAAGGGCGGACGCCTGAAGGAGCTGGAGCGGGCGCTCACCGACGAGAAGGTCTTCAACTGGCTGATTGCACGGAACACGGTCAATCAGGTAGCGTAGAGCAGCAGGAGTTCTCACCGGCTCAACCGGTGCCATCACCTCAGCGGGAAGTACGAACCATGGCCAGCATTTACGCTCCGTACGTGATCGAACGGTCCAGCCGCGGCGAGCGGTCCTACGACGTGTTTTCGCGTCTGCTGATGGACCGCATCATCTTCCTTGGCACGCCGATCAATGACGACGTTGCCAATGTGATCATCGCGCAGCTGCTGTTCCTGCAGGCGGACAACGCCGACCGGGACATCAGCCTCTACATCAACTCGCCGGGTGGCAGCATCTCGGCCGGCCTGGCGATCTACGACACGATCAACTTCATGTCGGCGCCGGTGAACACGATCTGCATGGGCATGGCGGCCAGCATGGGCGCCTTCCTGCTCAGCTCCGGTCGCAAGGGCAAGCGCTCGGCGCTGCCGCACAGCCGGATCATGATCCACCAGCCGAGCCAGAACGGTGGCGGCGGCACGGCATCGGACATCGAGATCCAGGCCCGCGAGATCCTGTACCTCAAGGGCAAGATGAACGAGCTGATGGCCAAGCACACCGGCAAGCCGGTGGAAGTGATCGAGCGCGACACCGACCGTGACCGTTTCATGAGCGCGCAGGAAGCGCTGGACTACGGCATCATCGACAACATCGTGACCAGCCGTTCCGAGTTGGCGATCGACAGCAAGCCGGCGGTCGTCGCCGCCGGCTGAGCGCACCGGGTCGCGCGCCCCGGCCTGAAAACGGCTGGGGCGTCGAGACTCGGCACCACGGATGGGGCTGCACGTGTTTCCGTGCGGCCTCTTTCCATCTGCGGGTGCGGCTTCGCGTGCATTGCGATCCCCGCCCCCGGTTGTAGCTTCTGACTGTGGACGAGTCCCCATGCGGGGGGCTTGCCGTGTTTTCTGCCGGGTCCCGAATGTCGCACGACAAGCATCTGCGCTGCTCGTTCTGCGGAAAGTCCAAGGACGCTGTCCGGAAGTTCATCTCCGGGCCGTCCGTGTACATCTGCAACGAATGCATTGCGCTCTGCAATGAGATCCTGGCGGAAGACGAGGAACGCGAGGTTGCCGAGGCAATCACGCAGGTCCCGACTCCGCAGGAGATCAAGGACATCCTCGACCAGTATGTGATCGGGCAGGAGCGCGCCAAGAAGGCGCTCTCGGTGGCTGTCTACAATCACTACAAGCGCATCAACCTCGGCGCGTCGCGCGACGAGGACGTCGAGCTCGAGAAGTCCAACATCCTGATGATCGGCCCGACGGGCGTGGGCAAGACGCTGCTCGCGCAGACGCTGGCCAAGATCCTCGACGTACCGTTCACGATTGCGGATGCGACCACGCTGACCGAGGCCGGCTACGTCGGTGAGGATGTCGAAAACATCCTCGTGCGGCTGCTGCAGGCGGGTGACTTCAACGTGCAGGAGTGCGAGCGCGGCATCGTCTACATCGACGAGATCGACAAGATCGCGCGCAAGAGCGAGAACCCGAGCATCACGCGTGACGTGAGCGGCGAGGGAGTGCAGCAGGCGCTGCTCAAGATCCTCGAGGGCACGGTGGCCAGCGTCCCGCCGCAGGGGGGCCGCAAGCACCCGCAGCAGGAGTACATCCAGATCAACACGAAGGACATCCTGTTCATCTGCGGTGGCGCCTTCGACGGGCTGGAGAAGATCATCGAGGCGCGGGTGGGCAAGCAGCGCATCGGCTTTGGTGGTGCGGACAAGGCGCTGCTCGAGCGGACGGCCAAGGAGCCGTTCGCGGATGTTGAGCCGGACGACCTGCTGCGCTTCGGCATCATCCCGGAATTGGTGGGCCGCCTGCCAGTGGCGGTGCCGCTCGAGTCGCTGGACGAGGACTCGCTGGTGCAGATCCTCCGCGAGCCGAAGAACGCGCTGGTGAAGCAGTACCAGAAGCTGTTCGCGCTGGAGGAAGTGAAGCTCGACTTCGAGGAGAGTGCCCTGCGCGCGGTCGCCAGCAAGGCGCTCAAGCGCGGCACCGGCGCCCGCGGACTGCGCGCGATCCTCGAGGAGATCCTGATGGATGTGATGTTCGACCTGCCGAGTCGTGAGGACGTGACCGAGGTCCGCGTCATCGAGAGCTGCGTCACGAGCCGCGCCCAGCCGCTGCTCGAGATCTCGCCCGCGCGCCGCAAGAAGGAAGCGTAGCCCTGAGCCCGGTCTTCCGGCGCGCTGGGGACAGGATCGAGACGCCGGAGCGGCTGCCCGTGGTGCCGCTGCGCGACGTCGTGATCTTTCCGCACGTCGTCATGCCCCTGCTGGTCGGCCGCGCCGCCAGCCTTGCCGCCCTCGACACGGCCGCCGCCGCCGACTCGCTCGTCCTGCTCGTCGCGCAGAAGCGCGCCGACACCGAGGAGCCAGGCAGCACCGATCTGTATCGCGTTGGTGTGATCGCGCGCATCCTCCAGATCTCGCGCCTGCAGAACGGCACGACGCGCGTGCTGGTCGAGTCGCTGGCGCGCGCCAAGGTCACGCGCTACGCGATGTCCGGGGCGCACCTGCGCGCCAACGTGCAGCCGTTTCCGCTCGATGCCGTCCCGCTCAGCGAGGACGAGGAGCGCCAGGCGCGGCGCGCCGTCGCGACCTTCGAGGAGTATGTCGCCCTGCATCGTCGGCTCCCCGATGAAGTGGTGCGCCTCATCAGCAGTGCCGAGACGCCGGAGCAGCAGGCCTGCCTGATGGCGGCGCACCTCAGCGTGAAGCTCGACGTGCGCCAGCGCCTGCTCGACGCCGCCACGCTCGGGATGCTCTACGACCAGCTCGCGATGACGCTCTCTGGCGAGGTCGAACTGCTGCGCCTGGAGCGGAAGATCGACGACGACGTGCGTGGCGCACTGTTCCAGAACCAGCGCGATTTCTTCCTGCAGGAGCAGCTTCGGGCCATCCATCGCGAACTCGGCAACGACGACGGCGACGAGGTGCAGGAGCTCGAGGCGCAGCTGGTCGCGGCCGGCCTCCCCGAGGCGGTCCTGACGCGGGCGCGCCGCGAGGTGCGCAAGCTGCGACGCATGGCACCGATGAGTCCCGAAGCGACGGTCAGTCGGACGTTCCTCGACTGGGTGCTGGCGCTGCCGTGGCACCAGCGCACCGAGGACACGCTCGACGTGGCGCACGCGCGCACGGTGCTGGACGCGGATCACTACGGGCTCGAGGACGTGAAGGACCGTATCCTCGACTTCATTGCCGTGCTGCAGCAGGTGCAGCGCATGGATGGCCCGATCCTCTGCCTCGTCGGACCGCCGGGCGTGGGCAAGACGTCGCTGGCGCGTTCGATCGCGAGCGCGATGGGCCGCAAGTTCGTGCGCATGTCGCTGGGCGGCGTGCGTGACGAGGCCGAGATCCGCGGCCACCGCCGCACCTACATCGGGGCGATGCCAGGCCGCATCGTGCAGTCGATGCGCCGTGCCGAGAGCATCAACCCGGTGCTGCTGCTGGACGAGGTGGACAAGCTTGGCGCGGACTGGCGCGGTGATCCCTCGGCGGCGCTGCTGGAGGTGCTGGACCCCGAACAGAACAGTGCCTTCAACGATCACTACCTGGAGCTCGACTACGACCTGAGCCAGGTCCTGTTCATCACGACCGCCAATACGCTGAGCGGCATTCCCGAGCCGCTGCGGGACCGCATGGAGATCATTCGCCTGACGGGCTACCTCGATCAGGAGAAGCTGGCGATCGCGCGGCAGTATCTCGTGCCGCGCACACTGGCGGCGGTCGGCATCGATCCGGCTGACGTGACGTGGGACGCGGATGCGCTGCGCACCATCTGCCGCGGCTGGACGCGCGAGGCGGGGGTGCGCGACTTCGAGCGGCGGCTGGCACGCGTGGCGCGCAAGCTGACGCGCCAGCGGGCGGAGCTGCCGGCATCGAAGAAGGCGCCACCGCCGCTGGTGGTGCGCACCAGCGAACTCACCACGCTGCTTGGCGCGATGCAGCACGATCCCGACGAGACGTCGCTGGACGACAAGGTGGGCGTGGCGACCGGCCTCGCCTACACCACCGTCGGTGGCGAGACGCTGGAGATCGAGGTCAGCGTGGTCGAGGGGCGTGGCCGGCTGCAGCTCACCGGCACGCTGGGTGACGTGATGAAGGAGTCGGCGTCGGCGGCGATCAGCTACGCGCGGCAGCGCGCCGTGCAGCTCGGCATCGCGCCCGACTTCTACAAGACCAAGGACATCCACGTCCACATTCCCGCCGGTGCGACACCGAAGGACGGGCCCAGCGCCGGTATCGCGATCGCCACGGCGGTGGTGAGCGCGCTGACGGGCGTTCCGGTGCGCGGTGACGTGGCGATGACCGGCGAGATCACGCTGCGCGGTCGCGTGCTGCCGATCGGCGGCGTGAAGGAGAAGTCCGTCGGGGCGCATCGGGCGGGCGTGACCCACGTGCTGCTTCCGAAGGGCAACGTGCGCGACCTGGACGACGTGCCGCAGGAGGTGAAGGATGCCATCACCTTCCACTCCGTCGGCAGCATGGACGAGGTGTTGTCGCTCGGCCTGCGCACACCGAGCTTGCCGGCGACGGTGGTACCGCCGGCATCGTCGAGCGGCGCACTGCCCGCAACACCGGCCACCGTGCCGTCGCGCCGTGAGCGTGGCAGCCGTCGTGCGCCGGTGCACCCTCATTGAGACGGCGTGACCGAGACTGACGTGCCGCAGGGCCAGGACGACACCGCACCGGTGCAGCCCGCGTCATCCGGCGGTGACCCGCTGGTGATCCGCTCGCTGACGTTCGCGGGCCCGATGGCGACGGTGGATGGCTGGCGCCCCGAGCCGCAGCTCCCCGAGATCGCCTTCGCCGGACGCAGCAACGTGGGCAAGAGTTCGCTGCTGAATGCACTGGTGAAGCGGAAGGCGTTCGCGCGCGTGAGCAAGACGCCGGGCCGCACGCGTGAGCTGAACTTCTTCCGCGTGAACGAGACGTTCATGCTGGTGGACCTGCCGGGCTACGGCTACGCGAAGATCAGCAAGGAACGCAAGGCCGCGTGGCGGCCGCTGATCAGCAACTACCTCCACACCAGCCCCTACCTGCGCGGCGTGGTGCTGCTGCTGGACGTGCGACACGATCCCACCGCCGACGACCGCCTCATGCTCGAGACGCTCGGCGAGATCGGTGTGCCGACGCTGATTGCGCTCACCAAGGTCGACAAGCTGGGCACGACGTCACGTGCCAAGCGGATCCGCGAACTGTGCGCGGCCGCCGGGCTGGACGAGGATCAGGTGATCCCGTTCAGCGCGCACGACAACATCGGTCGCGACGATCTGGCGGAGACGCTCGTCTCGCTGCTCGACGCCGGACCGTGGCGCGACGAGCCGGTGTACGTGCCGCAGGCCGACGCGACGGCCGCGCCTGTGCTCGCAGAAATTCCGGTGCCGGACGCTGACGTGCCGGATGACGCCGACGATGACCCCCCGGACGACGACGGCACGCGCGACCGGGACGACGCGTAAGGCCCTGCCTCGCATGACCGCACGGCGCGCATGCCCATGACGTTCGGCACCTACTCGCTCCTGCTCAGCCTCGCCGCCGCGAACGGCATCTTCCTCGCGGCACTGCTCCTCTCGCGCAGCGGGCGGCATCGCGGTGCACGCTGGCTCGCGGCACTCACGGCCGGCATGGCGCTGCGCCTCCTGCCGTACATCCTCGGCTTCGCGGGCGCGTACGACCTGCATCCGTGGCTGACGTTCGCGCCGTTCGACGTCACGCTGGCGTGGGGACCGCTGCTGTGGGTGTACGTGGTGGTGTTGTCCACCGACACGCGGCCGCCGCGACTGGCCCTGCATTTCGCGCCGGCGGCGGTGCAAATCACGTATCAGCTGGTGGCGTTCGCCCTGCCCGCCGAGGCCAAGTGGGACTGGTACGGCGGGGTCCATCTCGACGTGATCGAACCCGTCGGGACAGTGCTGATACTGGCATCGCTGGCCGCCTACGGCTGGGCGGCGTATCGGCGCTACGAGCCCTGGCAGGCGTGGCTGGATGCGAACGTCAGCAATCGCGAGGAAAGCCGGCTGGGATGGTTGCAGGTGGTGCTGGCGGGGTTCGGCGTGACCGGTGCGATCGGATTGGGGCTGGCGTTGGTACACTGGCTGGTCACGCCGCTCGACTACGTCGCGCGCCTTCCCGTGATCGGCGCCCTGGCGGTGCTGTCGTACGTCGTGGCGCTGCTCGGCTATCGGTTCGGCGGGCTGGCGATCCCGATGACGCCGGCCGGCGAGGACGCCGTCGTGCCGTCCGGCGATGCAATCGGAGTCGTGCCGGAACCCGCGGTGCCGGAACCCGCCGCGCCGTCGGATCTCGTTGTGCGCCCGGCATCACCACATGCCGCGCCGGAGCTCGTGCCATCGGGCAAGGATTACACGACCGAGGCGGCCGGGTGGCGGGCACGGGTGATCGCGGCCGGATGGCATCGTGACCCTGGACTGACGCTCGCCCGCCTGGCAGGACTGCTGCACACCTCGACCCGGTCGCTGTCCCGCACGCTCAACGAGGGGCGGAGCGAGTCGTTCAACGACTTCGTGAACCTCATCCGAGTGGAGGAGGCGGCGGCAATCCTGGCGCGACCGGGTTCGCCGGACGTGCTGCGCGTGGCGTTCGACGTGGGCTTCGCGAGCAAGGCCTCGTTCAACCGTGCGTTTCAGCGCCACCTGAGCGACACGCCGACGGGGCTGCGTGCCCGGCTGCGCGCGGCGACGTCTCAGCTTCCGCCAACCTGAGCGCTGGCGACAGTCGCGACGCATCGGCCGGCCGCTGACGCTAGCCTCGCGGTTCACGCCAACCAAGGGGTTCATGCTGCACCGTTCGATCTGCGCCACCCTGCGCCCGCTCGCGTTTGTCGTCCTGTCGCTGCTGCCAGTGCTGCCCGCCACCGCGCAGGTGCCGCGGGTGGTGGACAGTCTCTTCGCCGGCATGCACGCCCCTGCCGGGCCCGGCTGCGTGATCTCGCTCGACTCGGCAGGCCGGCGGCGGTGGCTCACGGCGTTCGGCCGGCGCGATCTGGAACGGGGCGGGCCGAACGACTCGACGACACGGTTCGAGGCGGGGTCGGTCTCGAAACAGGTGACGGCAGCGGCGGTGGTGCTGCTGGCCCAGCGGGGTCGCCTGTCGCTGGACGATGACGTGCGCCGCTGGATCCCCGAGCTGCCGGAGCTGGGGCGCGTGACGGTGCGCATGCTGCTCACCCACCAGAGTGGGTGGCGTGACTGGCGCAACCTGGCGGAGATGACGCGCTGGACCAGCGAGGACGCCGCGTGGACGAACGCCGACGTGCTCGCGCTGCTGTCGCGCCAGCGCGCGCTGAACTTCACGCCTGGCTCGCAGTACGCGTACAGCAACTCGAACTACGTGCTGGCGGCGATCCTGGTGGAGCGTGTCTCGGGCCAGTCGCTGCGCGCCTTCACCACCGCAGCGTTCTTCGTGCCGCTGGGTATGCGCCGCACCACCTGGCGCGACGAGCCGGGGGCGCTGTATCCAGGGCGGGCGCTGGGGTATTCGCCACGCGACGACGGCACGTTCCGGCTGGACACGCCGATCGAGTCGGTCGTCGGGCCGGGCGGGCTGCTGACGACGGCGGGCGACCTGCAGCGCTGGCTGCGCAACCTCGACACCGGTGCCGTGGGTGGCGCGGCGTTCCGTGCGGAGATGGAGCGTGTGGGGGTGCTGCGTTCGGGGCGCGCCACCGGCTACGCGATGGGGCTCGAGGTGAGCACGCTGGGTGGTGAACGGGCGGTGAGCCACGCCGGCTGGACGGGCGGGTACGTGGCGTATGCGGGCCGGATGCCGTCGCGGGCACTCTCGCTCGTCATCCTGTGCAACGGCAGCGCCGTGAACACCGACGACCTGGGGCCGATCCTGCTGGCGCGATTGGCGAAGGTCGCCTTGCCGCCGGCCGACGAACGGCCCGCACTTGGCGACACGGTGCACAGCGGACCGGGCGCGCGCGCGGCAGGGATGTTCCGCAACACGCGCACGCGCGCCGTCGTGACGGTACGCACCTTTGCACGTGGCCTCGCGATCAACACGTGGCTGGGGTACACACCGGTCGGCACCGACCGCTATCGCAGCACCGATGGCACCCGCGACCTCGAGTTGCATGCCGATTCCACCGGCGCGGTAACCACGTTCACGGTGCGTGCGTCAGACGGTGACTCGGTGGAGTATCGACGCCTCAATACCACCCTCGCGACCGCTACGGAGCTGCCGGCATACACCGGGCGCTATCGCAATGACGACACGGATGCCACGATCGAGTTCGTGATGCGCGATGGTGCGCTCGCAGCCATACGCGGTGCGTCGTTGCTCGACCGAGCCGTGCCACTGTTCCGTGACGGTTTCCGCGTCCCGTCGCAGTCGTGGGTGCTCACGTTCCAGCGTGCCGCTGACGGCACGATCACCGGCTTCGACCTGTCGCTCCCGCGCACCCGTCAGCTGGTGTTCACACGGCTGCCGTGAGTCGGCCTGCGCGCACTCCCTGCACTGGCCAGCAGTTAGTGACTCAAACTGCTGTCATTCATTGATTTACAATCATAAGCCGCTTACGTTACGGAATGGCCCACTCTACGCGCAGCTACCTCGCCGAAATAGGTAGGCGCGGCGGCACGCGAAGCCGTCGAACCTTGTCGGCCGAGCAGGCCCGGGAGATGGTCGCCGTGCGTGAGGCGCGCCGGGCCGCGAAGGCGTTCGCACGCTCGGCCTTCGCGACCGCTGTGCCTGCTCTGCCAGGGATCGAGATCGTCGGTTCGGGCCTCGAGCAACTCGCCGCTGGGCTCGAGACCGAGGAGGCGCTGCTGGTTTCCATGGCCGCGCCGCGACTCCGGCTGCTCGGCATTCGCGTCCCGCGCACCATCGCGCATCCTGAGGAACGCGTGTATGACCGCCTGTACACGATGTACGGCGATGGCGCACACTCGCGCTACAATGCCCTGGTGCGTCGCATGGTGAGCTTCGCCCGGGTCGCCCGGACGTGCGTGACATCGAGCGAGACACCGTGCGTGAAATAGCCACACGGGCTCGTATCGAACTGCTGTTGCGCGCGCTGGCGAAGATCGAACGGGGACACGTGCGCGACCTGAACGATGTGCGCGCCATGCTCGATGCGGGGCTCGTCACGCCGGACTCGCTACACACGATGTACGAGCAGGCGGCCGCCGATCTGTATCGCTATCCCGCCGCGGATCCGGTCAGCTATCGCGCGGCGCTCGACGCGCTGCTGGCGGAACGAGTCACGCCGCCTCGACCCGCGGCTCCTGATTCACACTGACAGTTCGGTCACGTCGGCCGAACCGCTCCGTCACGATCCCACCCGCAGCACATCCTCCACCGCCCCACCGTCACGCCCGTTCCGCAACAGATGCGCGATGTGTGTCAGTGCCTCCCGCTCGCGCGGCCAGGCGCATCGCTCCATCGCCGTCGCGATCGGCAGCCAGTCGCACGCGTCGTGCTCTTCGCCGATGTGCGGTGGCGGTGCATCCGGCGCGACGATCGCGCAGAACACGACCGTCAGGCTCAGCACGCCCTGCGCATGCAGATAGAAGCCGCCGAGCGTGATGTTGTAGAGCCGCTCGCCGCTCAGGCCCGTCTCCTCACGCAATTCACGCAGCGCAGCCGCCTCGGGCCGCTCACCGGGTTCGATCTTGCCATGCACGATCTCCCACGCACCGGTGCAGCGCACGCCGGCGGCGCGGCGCATCAGCAGCGCCTCCAGGCCATCGGCGCCGAAGCGGACGACGGCGAGGTCCACGATGCTCACTCGCACGGGCACCACGAAGTCGGCGTCGCTCACAGGATCCTCCAGAAGTCGCGCGTGACATCCACCGAGAACAGCCAGCGGCCGCCATCGAGGCCACGGGCGACGTCCACGCGCAACAGGTTGAAAAGGCCGATGGCGCCGAGTCCGACGGCAGTGCGCGTACCGCGTGGCAGGGCGCCTGCCGTCGCCGTGCGGCCATCGGTCCACGCCACCATCGCGAACGGGGCGAGCAGCACGGCGCCGGGCACCTTGCCGTAGCGGCCGAGCGGGATGGTCGGGCCCGGCACGGGATGCTGCCACTCGAGGCGCTGCGACACACCGGCGCGGCCGCGCAGGGCATGGAAGCCGTAGCCGGGCATCGTCGCTGGGCCGCCGAGCCAGGACTCGTACTGCACGGGCACCGCTCGCCCCGTCACGCCGACGGCGATGGTGCGCAGGACCAGGCGCTCCCTGCCGAACGGGCGCTGCACGTCGAGGTCGATGGTGCCGCGACCGATGGTGCTCGACGCGGTGCCGGCACGCACGAGCTCCGCTGACGAGGCGAGTGCGACTTCGGTGCCGAGGGGGCCGAGTGCCGTGGCGCGGCGCAGCAAGAGCGAACCGCGCACGACGTCACCGGGAGTGATGGTCGGCACCGGCTCGTAGCGGCCGCGTGATGGCGCCGCGTGGATCGTGGCGGTGGCATGACGCTCGACCGCCGCCTCCAGCGCCACGCGCCAGCGTCGCTCGAGCAGCGGCGGCAGGTCGGCGCGCAGCACCACTTGCCGGCGTTCGAACGGGCTGGTCCAGTCGCTGCCGAACTCCTGTGCCGCGAGCGAATTGCGGGTGACGGAGCCCTCAGGCACGACGCCGATCTCGCCCAGCACACGCTCCACACGGAGCGAGAGGCCGGCGCCGGAGCCGCGCTCCCACGCCAGCACGCCACCACCGCGGACGTCGCCGTCGGCGGTGCTGATGCGCCCCTGCGCGCCCACCCGCCAGCCGCCGCCCAGCCGCTGCGTCACGCCCATGCCGAGTGCGAGCCCTTCGACCCGATTGACGCGGAGGAAGTCTGAGAGGCTGCGCGCCCGGATGGCGGTGCCGCGCGCCCGTTGCAGCGCCTGTGCCCGCACCAGCTCACGGGCGGCGTCCTGCACGGCGCGCACATCGGCGTCGGTCACGGCGCGCACGTCCGGCGGCAGGCCGTCCAGCAGTGCCCCGGTGAACGTGAACGCCTGCTGCCGATCGGGGGGCGCCTGCACGATTTCTGGGCCCGCAAAGAACGACGCCGGCAGGCCGGTGTTCACGTCGTAGTCGCGGATCTCCCAGCGCCCGCGGATGATGCCGCGAAACGGAAAGTCGAGCCAGGTGCCGCTGCGCCGGATCTCGATCTGCTGCCGCCGCGGCAGCCAGTAGCGATCCTCGATCAGGCCATTCTCGAGGATGACCGAGACGTCCTCCAGCGACTTGTCCTTCAGCGCCACGCGCGTGAAGGAGAAGGCCATCCGCACCACCTGCGCGGTGCCGCGCTCGACGAAGACGGCGCCGACGGCACGCGGCTGGCGGTCGTCCTTCGGCCGGATGCTGAGCTGGATCACCTCGATGGTGCGGTCGGCGAGGCGGATCACGAGCGAATCGGCGATGCGGTAGTCGTACTCCGCCATGCCGCGCATCGAGAGGGGGTGCGGGACGTCCAGCACCTCGTCACCATCGCCGAGCCGGATGATGTCGGGGAAGTTGTTCTGGATGATGCCGAGGTGGTCGCGATGGTACTCGATGTCGGTGGGCAGGAGCAGCGTATCGCGGCGGCCGAGGATGCGCTGTTTGCTCTGGTTGGGCGACCGCCAGAACACCTCGAGTCCCAGTTCGTCGGCTTTCACGACCTTGGGCGGCTCGCTGAGCCCCTCGCCCGACTGGGCCAGGAAGGTCACGTAGCCGCGCGCACGGGCGCTGTAGTCGCGCAACGAGGTGTCGGCGAGCTGCGCGGTGCGCCGGAGAGTGGCCCGCTTCGCCAATTCGCTCGCCTTCGCATCATTCCATTCAGCGCGCTGGGCGAGTACGGTACATGGCCGTACGGCGGCCATCGCCAGCATCAGGGCGCCGCCGCAGTTCAAGACTCGTCGCATGGTCGCAATCTCTCCCCGGCCGACCGCCGACGGCACCCACGCCTCCTGCCCTGCCCGCGTGTCCCTCGTCACACCGTACGACGCCTTTTGCGCCATGGCGGCACCGGGCCGCCTGGTTCCCGTGTGGCACGACTGTCTGCTGGACCTGGACACGCCGGTGTCGGCATTTGCGAAGCTCCGCCGGGGCCCGTTCGCCTTTCTGCTCGAGTCGGCGCCCGCCGGCAGCGAGACGTGGGCGCGCTACACCTTCCTCGGCACCGAGCCCCGTGCCGCCTGGCGCCTGCGCGACGGGACGGTGGACCGCTGGACGCCCGAGGCTGGCTGGCATGGCGCTGAATCCGTCTCCGATCCGTTCGAGTCGCTCCGGGCGGAGGTCTCCGCGTACGAGCCGGTGATCGTGCCCGAGCTGGGCGACTTCTGGGCCGGCGCGGTCGGGTTCTTCAGCTACGACATGGTGCGCCACATCGAGTCGCTGCCGGCGCGGTCGCCGAGGGGCACGGCCACGCCCGATGCCCTCTTCGTGAGCACGCGGACGCTGGTGGTGATGGACAATCTCAAGTCGCAGGCACGCGTGGTCACGGCGGTACCGATCGACGCGGTGGATGACGCCGCGCTGCGCGCCGCGTACGATGCGGCGGTGGCGGAGGTCGCCGACACGATCGCCCGCCTGCAGGCCCCCGCCTCGCTCCCGCCGCTCACTCTCGACGACACCACCCCGGTGGCGGTGGGCCACTCCAATTTCACGCGCGAGGAGTTCACGGCCGCGGTGGAGCGCATCCGTGAGTACATCGTGGCCGGGGACTGCTTCCAGTGCCTGCTGGCGCGTCGCATCACGGTGCCGCACGACTTCGATGGGCTGACCCTGTACCGCGCGCTGCGCGCGCTCAACCCGTCGCCGTACATGTATCACCTGGTGCTCGACGACATGGAGCTGGTGGGCAGCTCGCCGGAGGTGCTGGTGCGGCTGGTGGGTGGGACGGTGACGGTGCGCCCGATCGCCGGGACGCGCCGGCGCGGTGCGACACCGGAGGACGACGCCCGCCTCGCCGCCGAACTGCTCGCCGACGAGAAGGAGCGCGCCGAGCATGTGATGCTGGTGGACCTCGGCCGCAACGACGTGGGACGGCTGGCCCGGTTCGGCAGCGTGAAAGTGACGGAGTTCATGATCGTCGAGCGCTACTCGCACGTGTTGCACCTCGTGAGCGAAGTCACGGGCGACGTGGGCCTCGAGATCTCGGCGCTGGACGTGGTGCGCGCCACCTTCCCGGCCGGCACCATGACCGGGGCGCCGAAGGTGCGGGCAATGCAGATCATCGACGAACTGGAGCCTGACCGACGCGGCCCGTACGCGGGCGCCGTGGGCTACCTCGCCGCGGGCGATCGCCGCATGGATCTCGCCATCACGATTCGCACCTGCGTGATTGCGGGCGGTGAGGCGAGCGTGCAGGTCGGTGCCGGCATCGTGTACGACTCGGTGCCGGCACAGGAATGGCTGGAGACGGAGAACAAATCGGGGGCGATGCTGACCGCGATCGGGAGGGTGCGCGCGCAATGAGCGACCTCTTCGACGCCCTCTCTCCCTTCGCCGGCTCGCCGATCGCCACGCCGGGGGGCCTGATTCCCAAGGGCATGTATCCCTCGGGCTATGGCATGAAGCTGCTGCGCGACGCGTCGGTGATCGCGCACGGCAGCACCATGGACTACTTCGAGGAGATGCTCGACGGGCATCCCACGGTGTACGAGTGGGCGGCGACACATCCGGCGCGGCGCGAGCTGAGCGGGCGTCGTCCCGCCTACGCGGTGCCCCTGCCGAACAACGAGGAGGTGACGGTGGTGGTGCGGCACAGTGAGCACGGCGGCATGCTGCGCACGGTCACGCGCGACCTGTTCCGCGCGCCGCGTGCCGCCCGCGAGCTGCGCATCAGCTGGACGCTCCGGCATGTGGGCATCGCCACACCACGCGTGCTCGGCTACGCGCAATATCCGATCGCGGGTGGTGTGCTGTGGCGGGCCGACGTGGTCACGCGCGAGGTGCCGGCGTCGAAGGATCTTGGCACGCTGCTGTCGATCACCGACGGCAACGTCGATCACCGTCCGGCGCTGGATGCGACGATCACGCTGCTGCGCCGCCTGGCGCGCACCTGGGCGTACCATCCGGACCTGAACGTGAAGAACGTGCTCATCTCCACCGAGGCCGACGAGAGCATCACGGCCAACGTGCTGGACGTGGACACACTCCGCTTTGCCGAGAAGAACGCCGAGTGGATGAACGTCGCGCGGCTGCTGCGGTCGGCGCGCAAGTGGCTCAACCGCACCGGGCACCCGGGCTTCGCGGCGCTCATCGAGCGGCTGGGCGGCTGATGTCGGTGGTCGCGACATCGCGGGCGGCCTCGGTGCGCGCCGCGCTCGACCGGGTCTGCATCGTGATGATGAGCGCGGTCGGCGATGCGGTGCACGTGTTGCCGGTGCTGACGGCGCTGCGCCGGCATCATCCCGCGTCCCGGGTGACGTGGATCCTGCAGCCCGGCCCCGCGACGCTGGTGCGCGGGCACCCCGACATCGGCGAGATCCTGCTCTTCGAGCGTGGCAACGGGCTGCGCGCCTTCAACGACATCCGCCGCCAGCTGGCGACGCGGCGCTTCGACCTGGCGCTGGCGCTGCAGGTCTACCTGAAGGCGGGGATGATCACGCGGATGGTGAAGGCGCCGGTGAAGCTCGGCTTCGACATGGCGCGGGCGCGCGACATGAACTGGGTGTTCACCAACGCGCAGGTGCCACCACACCCGATGCAGCATGTGCAGGACCAGTACCTCGAGTTCCTCGACACGCTGGGCGTGCCGCACGGCCCACCGCAGTGGAACCTGGGACCGTGGGCGCACGAGCGCGGACAGCAGGTGGAGCGTCTGCGCGCGTTCTCACGCCCGATCGCGCCGATCGTCGTCGCCACCAGCAAGGCACAGAAGGACTGGCTGCCGGCACGCTGGGCTGCGGTGTGTGATGCCCTGTACGGCGACTTCGGGCTGCAGCCGGTGCTGGTGGGCGGACGCTCCGATCGCGAGCTCGCGGCCGAGCGCACGATCCTGCAGCAGGCCCGGGTGCCGGTGGTGAGTGCACTCGGCAGCGGGCTGCGGGGGCTGGTGCAGCTCATCGACGGTGCGGCGGTCGTGCTCAGTCCCGACACCGGGCCGCTGCACATCACGGTGGCGCTCGACCGGCCGGTGGTGAGCCTGATCGGGTATTCCAACCCGAAGCGCGTCGGACCCTACCGCGCGTTCCACGATCTGATGATCGATGCCTACGGCGATCCCGGCGAGGCGTATCCGATCAGCATGGAGAATCGCACCGATCGCATGCCGCGTATCACGGTCGACGACGTCCTGTCGCGGGTGCAGCACTGGAAGGCGACGTATGCCGCATCGTACGGTGAGCGCAGCCCCGGCGCGGCGGCGGCGCTGGCTGGCTGAGGTCTGGCGCGGCCGCTCCGTCAGGCGCGGTGCAGCGGCCCGAATGCGTAGCGCACGCCGAGCTGCTCGGCGAGCTGCACGACGGTGACGAGCGACAGCCCCATCACCGCGAAGTAGTCGCCCTCGATGTGTTCCACGATCGTGGCACCGAACCCCTGGATGCCGTACGCACCGGCCTTGTCCATCGGCTCGCCGGTGTTCACGTAGCGGGCGATCGTGTCCTCATCGAGCGTGCGGAAACGCACCGTCACGCGCACCACCTGCGACACCACGCGGCCGCCGATCGCCACCGCGATCGCGGTGCAGACCTCATGCGTGCGGCCGCTGAGCCGCGCCAGCATCGCGCGGGCGTCGGGGATGTCCAGCGGCTTGCCGAGGAGTGCGCCGTCGATGACGACGATCGTGTCGGCGGCGATGACCAGCGCCTCGGGGTGGCGCGCCGCGATCACACCGGCCTTGGCCCGCGCCAGCCGCTCGGTGTGCGGCACCGGCTCCTCGGCGGGCAGCGGCGTCTCGTCGATGTCGGCTGGGTGCACCTCGTGCTCGATCCCCACCAGTGAGAGGAGTTCGCGGCGACGGGGCGACTGGGAGGCGAGGATCACGCGCATCGGGTCAGCAGTCCAGCATGAGGGTGACGGGGCCATCGTTGACGAGATCCACATCCATGTGCGCACCGAACTCGCCCGTCTCCACCGGCACCCGGCGGTCGCGGAGCTCGGCAATGAAGCGGTCGTAGAGCGGCACGGCCGTCTCGGGCCGCGCCGCATCGATGAAGCTGGGGCGGCGGCCCTTGCGGGCGTCGCCGTAGAGCGTGAACTGGCTCACGACCAGCACCGCGCCGCCGATGTCGGCCAGCGCGAGGTTCATCTTGCCGTCGGCGTCGGGGAACAGCCGCAGTCCCGCCACCTTGTCGGCCATCCACGACACCCGCGCCGCGTCGTCGTCGTGGGTGAGGCCTACCAGCAGCAGGTAGCCCCTGCCGATGCGCCCGGTGACACGACCGTCGACACGGACTTCGGCGCGGCTGACGCGCTGGAGGAGAACTCGCATGTCCTGCAAAGTTGACTGGCCGCGGCCAACATACCAGACTCCGATCACCTGTTCCCATCGTCGCCACACTGCCGAGCCCCGGCCGCTCCCCGGCGATGTCCTGCTGTCGCCCGGAGAAGATCGTCGTGAGAGTCCTCGTCATCGATGTCGGCGGTACCTACATCAAGGTTGCGGGATCGTGGGATCGCGTCACGCACCGCATTCCCTCGGGGCCGACGATGACGGCGGCCGACATGGCCCGCAGCGTGCTCGAGCTGACGGCGGGCTGGGACTTCGAGGCGATCTCGCTCGGGTATCCGGGGCCGGTGAAAGACAACCGCCCCTTCCGCGAGCCGATCAACATCGCCGGCGGATGGACGACCTTCGACTTCCAGAAGGCCTTCGACAAGCCGGTGAAGGTGATCAACGACGCCGCCATGCAGGCCCTCGGCAGCTACGCCGGTGGTCGCATGCTCTTCCTCGGCCTGGGCACGGGGCTGGGCACGGCGATCGTCGACGACTGGCGCATCGAGCCGCTGGAGATCGCGCACCTGCCGTACCGCAAAGGGCGCAGCTACGAGGAGTACCTCGGCGATGCAGGGCTGGCGCGACTTGGTGACGAGCGGTGGGAGCGGCATGTGCACAAGGTGTGCGACCTGTTCCGCGCGGCGCTGCTCTGCGATGGCATCGTGCTCGGCGGCGGGAACGCGCGACGGCTCGTGACGCTACCCGATGCCGCGACCCGCGGTTCGAACGAAAACGCGATCCAGGGTGGCGTGCGGCTGTGGGAGCGGCCGGCAGAGTCCACGGCGCCGGAGTTCGTGAACGCGGGGCAGGACGCGGAAGGGCGCAGTGCCCTTCGCGCGGCACCTGATGTCTCCACCACGTCACCAGCCGCTGAGGCACCGGCTCGTCCGGCGCGGCGCGCCTCCACCCGGCGTCCCTCGTGACCGGGTTGTCGCGGCGGCGACTGGTTGCGCTGCCGGCAGTCTGCATGGCGCTGCTCGGTTCGCGGCCGGCGTCGGCGCAGTCTGCACCGGCGCCGTCGGCAGCCGGCAGTGCCGCACGCGCCGAGGAGCGCGCCATCCTGTCGGAACTCGTGAGCATCAACTCGTCGAGCAATACCACCGGCGTCCCGCGTCTGGCGGCGGCGATCGTGCGGCAGATGCGCGCCGCCGGCTTCGCGGGTGCGGATGTGCAGGTGCTCGGACCGAGTCCCGAGCTCAGCGCCGTGGTCGTGCGCTATCGCGGACGCGCGTCGGGGCGCAAGCCGATCCTGGTGATGGCACACATGGATGTCGTGCCGGCGCTGGCGAGTGACTGGTCACGTCCGCCATTCACGTTCGGTGAGACGGACGGCTGGTACTACGGGCGTGGTGTCGAGGACAACAAGGCCGGTCTGGCCGCGATCGTGACCACCTTCGTGCGGTGGAAGCGCGCGCGATGGGTGCCCGACCGCGACATCGTGGCGGTGCTCAGCGCCGACGAGGAGACTGACGGGCGCAGCATCCGCTGGCTGCTCGAGAATCGGCGGTCGCAGCTGGAGGCGGAGTTTGCACTGAACTCCGATGCAGGCGGCGCGACCACCAGCAACGGCACGGTGCTCGACGTCTCCATGCAGGCCAGCGAGAAGGTGTATGCCGACTTCACGCTCGAGGCGACGAACCCCGGTGGCCACAGCTCCATGCCGCGCGCCGACAATGCGATCTACGAACTGTCGGCGGGGCTGTCGCGGCTGGGCGCCTTCCAGTTCCCCGTGCGCCTGAACGAGGTGACCACGGCCTTCTTCCGCGCCAGCGCCGAATCGCAGGAGCCGGCGCTGGCCGCGGTGATGCGCGGCATCGCCCGCGGCCAGCTCGACGACCAGTCGGTCGCGAAACTGATGGCCGTGAACCCCTACTACAACTCGGTGCTGCGCACGACCTGCGTCGCGACGCGTCTCGCGGGCGGGCACGCCGACAATGCACTGCCGCAGCGCGCGACGGCGCTGGTGAACTGCCGCATGCTCCCCGACGATCCGGTCGACTCCGTGATGGCGACGCTGCAGCGCACGGTGGGGCCACAGGTGAAGGTGACGCGCACGCGTGAGGTGGTGCCCTCGCCGCCGTCGCCACTGCGCCCCGACGTGGTGCAGGCGATGACCGCGGTGACGCAGGCCTATTATGGCGGCGCGCCGATCGTTCCCGAGATGTCCACCGGTGCCACCGACGGCCTGTTCACGCGCAACGCGGGCATCCCGACCTATGGCGTGGGTGGACTGGCCTTCGACCAGCGTGAGCCGTCGCGCGCCCATGGGCGGGACGAGCGGATCGGGGTCGAATCGTTCCACCGCTCGGTGGCCGCATGGGGCGCGCTGGTGCAGCGTCTGGCCGGCCCGCCGGTGACCGTGCCCTGAAACGGACGGCGCGCGGGTGACGCCGGACCGATCGGCGCAGTCCTTGCACGCCGGCCTCGACACAGGGGGCGGACCGACCTGACTCGCGGACGCGCGCGGGACGGCGGACGTTCGCCTCGCCATTGCAGCGCACCCCGTGATCCTGATTCACCCGACGGCCCCCCGCTCCGTGCGGTCCTCGATTCCCTGGCGCAGGCTCGCGGCCACGGCCCTCGCCGCAGCAGTGGCCTGTTCGGGCGACGCGGTCGCCTCATCCGGTCCCACTCCACTTCCGGGAGGCCCGCGTGGCGTGCTCTCGGCTGCGACGTCCAGCGTCGACCTCTCCGCCGATTCGGTGGCAGTGGGCCGTTCGGTCGTGATCAGCGTCGTGCCGCGTGACGGCACCGGCGCGCCCCTCGGTCCCGACCAGACGGTGACCCTCGCACTCGCGGGCGGCAGCAGCGGCGGGCAACTCGGCACGGTGGCGTTCTTCACCTACGACTCGAGCTACCGTGCGCGGTTCACCGGCGACGTTGCAGGCACGCCGCTGACCGTCACGGCGCGTGTCGCGACCGTCACCCTGCCGACGACACGCACGCTCAGGGTGCAGGCTCCGCCGCCGCCGACGTGGACCTTCTGTTCGAACACGGGCGAGGTCTGCACCTTCGTCGGCACGCGTGACGTCCGGCTGGTCGCCGCCAGCGGCGTGACACACACGCAGGAGTTCACCGGGACGGTGCCCTGCGCGCCGGATGGCTACGAGCGCGGCTTCCGCAGTGCGCCGCCAGCCGCGTACGTGCGCTGCGAGTACGGTGCACTCAAGGTCGATGCACTGGCGAATGCCATGCCCGGCATGGCCGGCCTCGATGCGCCGGTGCTGCAGGTGCCGCGCGGCGATCGCGGCGCGGGCGCACAGCTCGTGCGCAGTGCCAGCGCATCACCCAGCGCGCCGATGGGCGAAGGCAGCTTCCGGATGACCTGCACGCTGGCCACGATGGACTTCTTCGACCCGATCGTCTATCCCGGCCAGGCAAAGGCGGCGCATCTGCACATGTTCTTCGGCAACGTCGCGATCACGCCGGCATCCACGTCACGCAGCCTCGTCGCCGGCGGCAGCGGCAGTTGCAGCGGCGGCACCGTCAACCGCACCGGCTACTGGGTGCCGGCGCTGTTCGATGTGCGCACGAGCGAGATCGTGCCGCCCGACTTCGCGACGATCTACTACAAGACCGGCTACAACGTCGATCCGGCCACGATCACCGAGATCCCGGAAGGCCTGGTGATGATCGCCGGCGACAAGGCGAACGTGGGCCGCGTCCAGTCGAAGAACCAGCTCGAGGTGGCGATCTGGGCCTGCGAGAAGACCGCGTCGACCAACACCGGTGCCGTGCCGACCTGTCCCGTCGGCGACATCGTGACGCTGCTGATCAACTTCCCGCAGTGCTGGGATGGCGTGCGGCTGGACTCACCGGATCACCAGAGCCACATGGCGTATCCGGTGTACCGGAACCCGCCGCAGCGTTCGACCTGTCCGCCGACGCACCCTGTCATGCTGCCCATCATCACGGAGATCTTCCACTGGCCGGTGACCGCGGGCATGAACAGCGCGTTCTGGCGGCTGTCGTCCGACATGTACCCGATCAGCACCCGCGGCGGCTACTCGGCGCATGCCGACTGGATGAACGGATGGGAGCCGACGTTCCTGCGCGCCATCGTCACGAACTGCCTGAAGCCGGGACGGGATTGCTACGTCAACCTGCTCGGGGACGGCCGCGAGCTGTACTGAGCCGCAGCAGCAACCCGCTGCGGGACGGCTGCCAGCTGTCCTGAGCCGCTGCACCGCGGCGGGAGGCAGGCGGCGCGCTGTCGGGACATGTGCGACGGCAGGGAGGCACCCGCAGCACTGTCGCGACGTGAACGATGGGCGGACGGCTGCCGCGCTATTCCCTGCTCGCGGCGCTCGCGTACGTGGCCCCACGCAGCATCGCGGCGTGCACCCGGCGAAGCACGTCGTCCGCGGCCAGCAGGAACCGGCAGTGCGGGTGCCCCGAGCCATTGCATTCCACTTCCATGACGGAGATGGGCCCGTCGGCGAACCGGCCGAAGAAGCCGGAGAAGAGCCCGGTCGAGACGAGGCAATCCTTGCCGCCGGCACGCGCTTCACACCACTCAATCGCGTCGAGCGCCATCACCCCGGCACTCAACGGTGCGATGTGGACCTGCCCCCAGCCGGACACCAGAAAGAACTCGCCCATGAGCGTCGCAAACACGTCGTCCGACAGTTGCTCCGGCGCCAGATCCCCGCGCAACGCGAGCCAATCGCCAAAACGGGTGTAGAGCGTTTCACCGATGCGAAAGCCGGCCTCGCGCAACGACCCCGCGAGCGCCGGCGATGCCGCGGCGTCGCCGAGCGTGCGGCGCACCAGCAGGAACTCGGCCGGGAACTCCATCGGCGTCGTGCTCACGGGCCGGTGCTCGCGCAAGCCGATGGACGAACCCGCGCTCGACGACGGATCACGCGTGACACTCATCGCGCCACCTGATCACCGCAGTCCGAGCAATCGACGCTCGGGCACGGCCTTGCTGCCCTCCGGCCGTCGTGTGTTCCGTTCCTTCCATGTCGTGAGCCATCCATCGGTGGCGACCTCGCCGGAGAACGGCGCGGTCGGCGCGCCAGGCTGTACACCCACTTGCGGGACGATCTTGCCCTGCTCGAGCTGGATCACGCGACCCGCCGACTGGATGGTCTGCGGCCGATGGGCGACGATGACGCGCGTCATCGCCAACTCGCCGATCGCCGCGTTCACCAGCTTTTCATTCGTGAGATCGAGATGGCTGGTCGCTTCATCGAGCAGCAGGACGCTCGGCCGCCGATAGAGCGCGCGGGCAATGAGCACCCGCTGCTTCTGCCCACCGGAGAGCACCGTGCCCATGTCGCCACTGAGCGTGGAGTAGGCCATCGGCATCGCCGCGACGTCGTCGTGGACCGCCGCCAGCCTGGCGCATTCGTGCACACGCTCGTCGCTGTGATCGGCCGCGAAGAAGCTGATGTTGTCGCCGATCGATCCCGAGAACATGTGGTCATCCTGCAGCACGACGCCGATCATCTCGCGGTACTGGCGCACGTCGGTGCGCGGGAGTGGCTGACCGTCGACCAGAATCTCACCCTCGGTCGGCTGCAGCAGGCTCGCCAGCAGCTTGAGCAGCGTCGTCTTGCCGGACCCGGAGCCGCCGATGATGGCGACCGATTCGCCCGGCTCGATGCGGAAGTTCAGCCCGTCGAGAATCCATGGGCTGCTCTCGCTGTAGCGGAAACGCAGGTTGCGCACCTCGATCGACGCCGGCTTCCGCTCGGTCGTCGCGCGCGTGATCGACGTCTCCTGCGTCTCGGGCGCCGTCAGCGCGAGATCGGCAAGGCGTTCGGCGTGCACCTGCAGCATCTGCAGGTCCAGCGCCTTGTCGGTGAGGTCGCTGACACGATCGATGAACTGATCCTTGTACGCCACGAACGCCAGCAGCATGCCCACCGACAGGGTGTTGTCCATGACACGCACGGCACCGAGCCAGATCACGAGGATCGCGAGGCCGCCGGTGACCAGGGAATTCGCGATGCGCATGACGAGCTGGAGCTGCTGCGTCGTGATCTGACGGTTCAGCGTCTCCACCAGCAGGTTCAGCCAGTGCCCGCGACGATCATCCTGCGCGTTGAACAGCTTGATCGTCCGGATGCCGCGCAGGGTCTCGAGGAAGCTCGAGTCGCGTCGGGCCGCCCAGACGATGGCCTCGGACGACGCCTGCCGGAGTGCCGTGAACGAAACCCAGCGCAGCGCGGCATACAGCAACGAGCCCGCCACCACCACCAGCGTCAGGACCGGGGAGTAGAGGAGCATCACGATCAGGGTGATGCTGGCGAGCAATCCGTCGAGCACCGCCTCGACCACGTCGGTCGTGATCGCCTGGAGGATCACGTCCTGCGACGAGAAGCGCGACATCACGTCGCCCATGTGACGCGTCTCGAAGTACGACGGCGGCAGGTTGAGCAGATGCGTGTAGAGGTTGCCGCGCCCCTGCACCGTGAGCGAAGCGCCCAGTCCGATGAGCGTCCAGCCGCGCAGTGCCGTGACGGCCACGCGCAACAGCAGCAGCAACCCGAATCCGACGGCGAGGGTCAGCAGCAGATCGCGGTCCCCGGTCAGGAGGGCGTGATCCACCACCCACTGCATGAAGAAGGGACTCGTGACCGCAAAGATCTCGATCGCCAGTGCCAGCACGAACACCTGGCCGAGCGCGCGCTTGAGTCCGAGCAACTGCCCCAGCATCGCGCGCAGTCGGATGCGCGGCGGCGGTGCCGCCGACTCGAAGCCGCCGGTCGGAGTGAGTTCGAGCGCGACACCGGTGAAACTCTTCGACGCCTCGGCCATCGACATCCGCCGCACGCCGGCGGCCGGGTCGTGGATCACGATCCCGTTGGCGTCGGCACTCTTCAGCACGACGAAGTGATTCAGGTCCCAGTGCAGGATGCACGGCGTCGCAAGCTGCGGGAGTTCATCGAGCTCGAGGCGCACCGCCCGCGAGGCCAGGTTGAGCCGCTCGCCGATCCGCACCACATCGGACAGGGTCGCGCCCGTCAGCGACATGCCGAATCGCCGTCGGACTTCCGCAAGATCCGCCGGCGCACCGTGGTAGCGCGCGACCATCGTCACGCACGCCAGCGCACACTCCGCCGCCTCGGACTGCAGGACCATCGGGAGACGCGTCCCCCAGGCCAGA
Source organism: Gemmatimonadaceae bacterium (assembly GCA_031409715.1). GTDB lineage: Bacteria > Gemmatimonadota > Gemmatimonadetes > Gemmatimonadales > Gemmatimonadaceae > JACMLX01. The sequence continues at coordinate 130,040 of JANNXU010000047.1, forward strand.
TTGAGCCCATCGACGAAGTTCATCGGCTCCACTTCCCCGTGAACGTGTAGAGTGGATCGAGCACCCACTCGATCAGTCGCCGACGCTCGATCACGACGTCAGCCTCCAGCTGCATGCCGGGCTGCAGTGACACCGGCTTGCCGTAGATCTGCACCGACTGCTTCGTCAGGCGCACGACGAGCCGATACACGGGATCAGCCGAGCCGACGAGGCTCGTCAGGCCGACGAGCTGCGCCGGCATCTCCTTGGGATTGATCGCCGTCCCCGAGATCGCGACCAGCTCTCCCTCGTAGTGGCCGAACTTCTGGTAGGGGTACGCCTGATAGCGCACCCGCACCCGCTGGCCGGCCCGCAGGAATCCGATCGACTTGCTGGACGTGAACAGATGTGCCTCGAGTGTCGCCCCGCGCGGCACGATGCTGAGCAGCGGGACCGACGCACTCGGACGTCCGCCGAGTTCGGCCTGCAACGTCGTCACCACACCAGCCGCCGGTGCGGGCACCACCACCTCGCGACGTGACTCGGCTTCGACCAGCTGCTGGTCGACCGCCGTGATCTCCCGCTGGATGGCGGCCAGGTCTGCTTCCGCCTTCAGTGGCAGCCCGTCCAGCTCTTCGCGCAGTGCCAGCGCATCGCGCTGCAGTGCGAGCTTGGCGCGTTGCAGCTCGCCCAGCTTCGCATACTGGTCGATGCGCCGCTCCTCGGCGGCCTGCAATCCCTCGTCGGACACGAAGCCCTGCCGGCGCAGTTCCCGCTCGCGTGCCTGCGACGTCGCCGCGAATGCCGCGCGCTGCCGCTGCAGACCGATGTTGCGGCCGATCTCGTTCAACTCGGCGCGCAGCGCCACCAGTCGCTCGGTCAGGGCCTGTGACTGCTGCCGCTGCTGCGTTCGGCGGCGCGCGGCAGCCTCCTGGAGACTCGCGCGACGGTCGGAGAGCAGTCGGGCCACCTCCAACCCCGTGGCGCCGCGCGTCGAACTCTGGACTTCGCCCGAGAGCACGAACAGCGGATCGCCGGCCGCAACCTCTGCCCCTTCACGAACCTTGACGCTCGTGACGACGCCCGCCTGCGGTGCGAACACCTGCACCAACCCTTCCTTCGGCACCAGCCAGCCGGCGATGTGCGCCGTCCGCGTGTAGGACCCGAGCCAGAGCAGCGCGACCAGCGCGGCGGCAGCGGATCCGCCGAGGGCGGTCAGTAACGTCTGCGACGGGCGTGGCACGAGCAGCACCGTGCCGAGCCACTGGGTGCGTCGCTCGTCGATGACCTCTTCGCGGAACAGCGGCGTCTCAGCCATGGGTGATCACCCGCATGGTCGTGCCACGGCCCCGTCGACGCGCTTGACGCTCTCGTTCATGATGCGGGAACACGTCCTGGAGAGGAAGAGAACGACGGCGAGAGGGCACGTGCCGGTCGACCATCGCCGACCGGATGCGCTGCGGCGCTGCCGGCAGTGCTGAGCGTACGGGGGCGCGCCGATGTGCCTCCCCGGCGTGCGCCGCATCGGAGCGTCGTCACCTTCGACGATGCACACGGCGCGCACGCAACGCACCGGGCGGCATCCAACCGACGCCGTGTCACGGTGCCGAGGGTCACGCCGGGACCAGATACTCCTTCACCTTGTAGGACACCTCGATGACCCGCACCAGCTTGTGCGTCGTCAGCGGCTTCCGGATCCGCGGGTCGAAGTAGTCGCGCAGCAGCGGCGGGCGATGTGACTTGAAGTAGAAATCCGGATTCCTGACGACACTGGACTTGGCGATGACCTCGAGCTCGTCCTGCGTCGCGACGGGCGTGATCACGCACGGCACGTGGGTCACGCCGAGTGCACGCAGTGCACACGCCCGGTGATAGCCATTGTGGAGCAGCAACCGCTTCCCGACCCTGATGACGCTGAGCAAGTTCGATCCGTAGCCGAGCATGATGCCCACGGCGCCGGTGACCGGCCCGAACGAGTCGTACCCGCCGATCTGCTCCGGGCGCAGCAGCGTCGCCTCGTGGAAGCGGAAGTCGTTCGAGACCGACCGGAACACATACCGCTGCGTCCCGACCGCCTGACCTCGGACTTCCGGATGGCGTTGCGTGAGCGGCATGCAGAACTCGAACAGCTTCCGCGGCTTCGGTTTGGCACCGATGCGCGCCGCGATGGCGTCGACGAACGTCCAGGTGACCGAGTTCTGGCAGACGACGAGCTTGTCCAGTTCGACCATGCCGAACTCGGAGGGCAGCGTGTCGTAGGTCTTGCGATATGTGGGGTGCGCGCGAACGTGCGCGGCGAGCGGCGCGAGCGCGGCGGGAAGCGGGGCGCAGGTCGCCGTGTCGGCGAGCCCGGATTCCGTCTTCTCCAGCGATTCGTAGTAGGCGTTGGCCGTGCGCCATTCGGTGGCGAGGGTGGCGGGATTCATCTCCGCTCCGCCGACGACCGACTCCTTCACGAATTCGAGATATTCACTCAGCGCCGGCTGTCCGAGCAGCCACATCTCCTGATCCGTCGCAGCGTCGGAGACAGTGACATCGGTATTCAACACTCGAGACGGCATGCCAGATGGGTCGCAAGGCGGGTCAGCGGTACGTGAGCTCACATCAGAAGCCTCGGCACCACCATGCGGCGGCTGCACCTCGGCCTCGACCGGCTGTTCACGACGTGCTGCCCGACTTCGAGCGCCCGTGAACGGCCGGCCAGGGAGGCACAGCCAACACGGGAGCCAGCGTCGGCTCCCACATTCTCCGCGTAGTTACAGGCTTACGCCCATAACCATGGAGCGACACACACGTCGTTGCAGGAACGGCGCCGTGTGTCAGGACTTCTCAGGACTAGCAGCCGCGGCCCTTGGAGCCCTTCTTGCCCTTGGAGCCCTTGTTCTTCGAGCCCTTGCCCTTCGAACCGCGCGGCGCGCAGACAGGCGGGACGTAGCAGCTGTAGCCACCACCGTAGACCGAGACCAGCTCGCTGCTCGACAGATTGCGCATTGTCCTGCCTCCAAAAAGTAGGGGGGTCGTGCACCGCCGTGCGAATTCACGAGCGATACACATGCTTGCATCAGATTCGACTGTCACAGCCACTGCGTTGCTGTCTGCAGATGAGTCCGAGTCAAGCACGATGATGAAGGGCAACTAACATGCCAAAATCGCAATGGCATGACCATGCACGCGGTCTGGACACGATTCAGTACTCGTCCCCTCTGTGACGCCGCGAATACACACGTCGATGGTGCAGCGCATCTCACAAAATGATCATCCGATCACTGCAAATCCTTCCGTTTGCATGTCGTGCGTGCGCTACAAGTGTCGCGGGAAAGCGATGCGTGTGCGCACAACGAACACGTTGCTGCGTTCCGATTCATACCGCGCACCGATGACCGTGCACGTGCGCTGCCGTCGAGCGCGGGGTCGAGCCGAGGGACGCATCCGTGCGACGCGCACACGTGCGCGAAGACGGCCTCGATCGCACTGCAGCATCGGTGATCTCAAGCAGAGAGAATGGAACACATGCGTCTCCGCGATGCGACATCACTTCCTTCTCAGCCAGCGGGAATGGAACAGATGCTTCTGCAACTGCACCAGCACCGGGCTTCTCAATTCAGGAGAATGGAACGCATGCTTCTCCGCAATGCTGCAGCACCGGGCTTCTCACCCAGCGGGAATCGCACACACGCGTCGGCGGACGCTGATCACCAGTCATCGGAGCTCGGGCGAATGGTGTCCATGATGCGCCACGATGCGGCGCACTCAATCGCTCGAGCGCAGCGGATGGGACGCAGCGCCCTCCAACACGCATCGTGTCGTCTTGTGCATCACCACGCCGAGTGGCGCCTCTGTCTGATCGCCCGCCCCATCGCGGTGCATCCTGCTCGGCGACATCACAATCGATCATCGGCTGGCACATGTCGCACCGCCGCACCGCGCGCGTGTCGCGTCAAACGTTTTTGTGTGTCGGCGCACGCCGACCTCGGTGCCGGCGAACGTCCGGCCGCAGCGGGCTGGGTGGGGACACCGGCCCACCTGGCACGAGACCGGGCGCACGGCCACATCGAGCAGCCCGCCGCCCTGGAGCCCAGCCCGGAGGCGGACGCCCGCTCCACGGCCACGGACGCTTCCAGATGGCGACGAATGACGTGTGCCTGTAACGATTGCCCCAACAGCCATCACCAGCTGCAACTCTTTCGCGATGAGCCGCGTTTTTCCTGATTCTCCGCTCTGACTATCAAGCGCCGCCGGCACGGTCTCCGGCGCTGCGCCTTCCGCCATACATCGCTCGATGAAATCGATCCTGTCGTCACTTCGTGTGCCTGTCATCGCCGCCGTCGTCGCTGCGCCGCTGATGGCCCAGATCCCCGGGGCACCTGCTGGCGGTCCGCCGCGCCCCGCCGCGCCCGCGCCGGATTCGGCAACGCTCGAAGCCCAGTCCATCCGCGTCTTTCTCGACTGTCAGGGCCGGAGCCGCGGGTGCGACCGCGACTTCTTCGTCACCGACATCCCGTACGTCAACTTCATGCGCGATCGCTTCGATTCCGACGTGCAGATCCTCGTCACGAGCCTGACCAACGGCGGCGGTGGGCTCGAACAGACCATCGCCTTCATTGGCCACCGGCGGTTCGAAGGGATGGTCGACACGCTGGTGCTCAACACGCTGCCGAACGACGCCGATGACCGCATCCGCCGCGAGCTGTCGCGCACCTTCAAGCTGGGCCTGACGCGCTTCGTCGCGAAGTCGCCGATCGCGCGGCAGTTGCAGATCGCGTACGCGCCGCCGGGCGGCCGGCCGCTTCAGGTGAACCCGGCCGCGCTCAAGGATCGCTGGAACCTCTGGACGTACACCTCCAACGTGAACGCCTTCATCCGGGCCGAGGAGCTCCAGCGCAGCACCAACGGATCGCTGTCACTCTCGGCGAACCGCGCCACCAACGCATGGAAGCTGAACTTCTCGCTCAGCGGTAACCTGAACAGCCAGCGATTCACGATTCCGTCATCGCGCCTGGTGGTCACCAACGAACAGCGAACCTACAACGCGAATTCGCTGATCGTCCGGTCGCTCTCGACGCACTGGTCGGCTGGACTCAAGGTCGGTGCCGGCTACTCGGACTTCCTCAATCAGGACCTGGCGCTGCGCCTGCAGCCGGCGGTCGAGTACAACATCTTCCCGTGGACCGAGCAGACCCGCCGGCAACTGACGTTTCTCTACAACGTCGGCCCCAATCATTACAATTATCAGCGGACCACCGTCCTGAACCGCGATGCAGAGACGCGCTTCAGTCAGCAGATCACCGCATCGTTCATCGCGCGCCAGCAGTGGGGCTCCAGCAACGTCTCGCTGGACTGGCTGAACTACCTGCACGACTTCAACCGGCACGCCCTGACGCTCAGCGGCAACGTCGACCTGCGGATCGGGCGTGGCTTCTCGCTCAACATCGGCGGCTCGGCGGCGCGCATCAACGACCAGCTCTACCTGCCTCGTGCCGGCAACACCGAGGAGGAGATCCTGCTGCAGCGTCAGGCGCTGCAGACGGGCTTCCGGATCACCAGCAACATCGGCGTCCGGTACACCTTCGGCTCCATCTACAACACGATCGTGAACCAGCGCTTCAGCAGCCTCGGCTCGAGCGGCGGTCGGTTCGCGTTCCAGTTCTTCTGACCGTCCGCCGTCACCTCACGTTCCGCTGAGGTGACGACGGGGCCCGACACCACCAACGGTGCGACTATCCTTGGTGGTGTCATGGTCGCCCCGTCACCGTCGTCGTCCCGCCGTCTCGTCGCCCCCGCACACCTCGTGCGCCTGACGCTGCTGGTCCTGCTCGGCCTCGTGCCGCCCTGTGTTCACGCGCAGGGCTGCACGGTGCACGATACCTGGCGTGGCCAGGACAAGGTCAAGCACGTGCTCGTGGGCGCCGCCATCGGCTCGGCGGGCACCATGCTCTTCGACCGGCCCGCAGCCGGCGTGGCACTGGGCGCTGGCGCTGGCCTGGCACGCGAGCTGTTCGATCTCGCCCATCCTCCGTCCACCTGCTCCTTCCAGGATTTCGCCGCCACCGCGCTTGGCGCGGCGCTGGGCGCATACGGCACCGCGTGGGTCGTGCTGCCGCGACGGCACTCGCTCGCGGTGGGCTATTCGAGGCGCTTCTAGTCTCCTCACGCAACGACGGCGGGGCACATCCAACGCTGGATGTGCCCCGCCGCTGTGCTTTCCGGGCCCCGATGACGCCCTGATGCCTACTCCACCGTCACGCTCTTGGCGAGGTTGCGCGGCTGGTCCACGTTGCAGCCTCGCTTCACCGCGATGTAGTACGCCAGTAACTGCAACGGCACACTGGCGAGGACCGGCGTCAGCATGTCCATCGTCTCGGGGATGCGGAACTCGTAGTCCAGCAGCCCCTCGAGCGACTCCTCCTCGCGCGTCGTCACCGCCACCACCGTGCCCTTGCGCGCCTTCACCTCCTGCACGTTGCTCACGACCTTGTCGAACACGGCATCGTGCGGGGCGATGAACACGACCGGCATCATCTCGTCGATCAGGGCGATCGGCCCATGCTTCATCTCGGCCGCCGGATATCCCTCGGCGTGGATGTAGCTGATCTCCTTGAGCTTGAGCGCGCCTTCGAGCGCACTCGGGAAGTTGTAGCCGCGCCCCAGATACAGGAAATTCTGCGCCCGCTTGAACTCCTCGGCCACGGCCTCGACGTCGCTCGCACGCTCGAGGATTTGCGCGATCTGCGCCGGCAGCGCCGACAGCGCCGCGATCACCTGGCGGCCCTGCAGGATGCTCATCGTGCGCAGCCGTCCGATCTTGAGCGCCAGCAACGTGAGGGCAATCACCTGTGACGTGAACGCCTTGGTGCTCGCCACGCCGATTTCGGGACCGGCGTGCAGGTAGATGCCGCCATCAGCCTCGCGGGCGATCGTGCTGCCGACCACGTTCACCAGGCCGAGCGTCTTCGCACCGCGGGCCTTGGCTTCGCGCAGCGCCGCCAGCGTGTCGGCCGTCTCGCCCGACTGCGAGATGACGATGCAGAGCGTGCGGTCGGTGACGATCGGGTTCTTGTAGCGGAACTCCGACGCGTACTCGACTTCCACCGGGATGCGCGCAAACTCCTCGAGCAGCTGCTCGCCGATCAGCGCCGAGTGCCATGACGTGCCACAGGCGGTGATGATCACGTTGTCGATCTTCAGCAGCTGTTCGTCGGTCAGGTTCAGGCCACCCAGCTTGGCCGTCCCTTCCTCCTGCAGCATGCGCCCGCGCATCGTGTTCTCGATCGTGATCGGCTGCTCGAAGATCTCCTTCAGCATGAAGTGCGCGTAGCCGCCGCGCTCGATCTGGTCGATGTCCCAGTCGATCGTGCTGACGACCTTCGTCACGGTGCTCTGCGAGTGGTCGATCACGCGGAAGCCGGTACGGGTCAGCACGGCCACGTCGCCATCCTCGAGGTACACCACCTCACGCGTGTGCGCGAGGATGGCCGAGACGTCGCTGGCCACGAACCACTCGTCCTTGCCCACGCCGATCAGCAGCGGGCTGCCCTTGCGGGCGGCGACGATCTTGTCCTTGTCGCGGCTGGAGATGACGGCGATGCCGTAGGTCCCCTCGACGCGCTTCAGCGCCTGGACCACCGCATCCTCGAGGCTGCCGTCGAACAGCTCCTCGATCAGGTGCGACAGCACCTCGGTGTCGGTGTCCGAGGCGAAGACGTGCCCCCGCGCCTCGAGCGATCGCTTCAGCGAGGAGGAGTTCTCGATGATGCCGTTGTGGACCACGGCGATCGTCTTGGCCTCGTCCATGTGCGGGTGGGCGTTGCGCTCCGTCGGCGGGCCGTGCGTGGCCCAGCGCGTGTGCGCGATGCCGACGGTTCCGTGCGTGGGCGATGCGGCAATGGCCGCCTCCAGCTTGGCGATCTTGCCGGCCGCGCGGCGCATTTCCACGCCGCCACCATTCATTGTCGCCACCCCGGCCGAGTCATAGCCGCGATACTCGAGGCGCCGGAGTCCTTCCAGCAGGAGGGGTGTGGACTCCTTCGTCCCCACGTACCCAACAATTCCGCACATAGCGTCAGTCCTTTCGCAGTGACATAAGGTCGTGCACTCAGCGCGCGGAGGCGCGCACGAGTTCATCCAGCGGTTCCCGCGACTGCGACACCAGCTGCTCGGCCTCGGCCCGTGTGGGCGCCTCGGCAATCACCCGCACGATCGGCTCCGTCCCTGAGGGGCGCACGTGCACCCAGCGGTCCGGCCACGACAGCCGGAGACCATCCTGAGTGTCGACCGCGGCATCCGGAAACGCCGCCTGCAAGGCCGCATACACGTCCCCCAGCGGCGCATCAGGCCGGTCCAGCTTGTCCTTCACGATCTCGTACTGTGGCGCCGCACGCTTCAGCTCGCTCGGCGTCATCCCCCTCTCACAGAGCAGTTGCAAGACCAGCGCCGCGCCGGCGGGAGCATCGCGACCGAGATGCAGCTCCGGCAGGATCACGCCGCCGTTGCCCTCACCGCCGATCGCCGCCCCCGCCGCCTGCATCGCCGACGCCACGTTGGCCTCGCCCACCGGCGAGCGCAGACAGGTCTGACCGGCCGCCAGCGCAGCATCCTCTACTACTCGACTGGTGGAGAGATTCGTCACCACCACCCCCGGCGTCCGCCCGAGAACCAGCGCCGTGGCGAAGGCGAGGGTGTAGTCTTCCCCAATGGGACTGCCGTGCTCATCCACGATCGCGAGACGGTCGACGTCGGGATCGACCGCCAGGCCGATCTCCGCACCGGTCCGTCGCACCAACGCCGACAGATCGCCCAGATTCTCGGCAATGGGCTCCGGCGCATGCGGAAAGCGACCGTCCGGCGTGGTATGGATCGCCGTGACGTCGCACCCCAGCGCCTCGAGCAGCGGGAGCATGATGCGTGCACCGGCCCCGTTCACGCAGTCGAGCGCGACCTTGATGCGACGCGCACGCAGTGCCGGCACGTCGATGTATCCGAGGGCCAGGATCAGGTCGATATGACGCTGGATCGCCCCCTCGTCCGTCGTCGTGGATCCGAGGCGGTCCCACGTCACGCGACTGAATCCCGCGTCCGTGGCCGCGCGGAAGCTGGCGCTGTCGGCCTGGTCCAGGAACAACCCGGACGGACCGATGAACTTGAGCGCGTTCCATTCCACGGGATTGTGACTCGCCGTGATCGCCAGGCCACCCGCCGCATGGTGGTGCTCGACGGCCAGCTGCACCGTGGGGGTCGGGACGACGCCGATGTCGATCACGTCGCAGCCGACCGACTCCAGCGCCGACAGGACCACACGGTGAAACAGCGGACCCGACACCCGGCTGTCGCGGCCGACGACGATCGGGCGCCCCGGTGTCCGGCGGCTCGCCCAGGCTCCGAAGCCGGCAGCGTAGGTTGCCACGACCTCAGGAGTGAGACCAGCGCCAACCCGGCCACGAACGCCGGAGACGGATACCATCAAACCTTCGAACGATGACATTGCGTGGGTGGGTGAATGACGCGCGTTCCCGGTGTGCTGCGGCAGGCGTCACGCCTGCGAACCGCGGCCCGGCCTGCCCGCCGGTCGCCGTGACACTCGCTGTACGGAGCACATCGGGGACGAGCAGCAGAAGTCACGGGTCACCTGATCACGGCGAGAATCCGCTCCCGATCAGCAGCAACCTCGGAATTTCGCGTATTCTGCACGCATGAGCAATCCACTCGCCGTTCTCCCCTTCGCCGTTGCCGCACGCGGCGGCTCGATCGATGGCTGCTCCGCAGCGGGGCTCACCGGCGCGGGACTGACGCTGCTGCAGCGGTGCGCGCCACTGGCACGCGCGCTCTACGGCCGCCGCGCCGCGCTGCTGCTGCCGACGGGCTCCCAGTTCCTCATCGCGCTCGCCGCCAGCGACGGCCGCGGCACGGTGCTCCTCAATCCGCTCTCGGCGCCGGCCGAGATCGCATGGCAACTGGAGGACTCGAACGTCGGGGCCGTGTTCACGATCGCCGCGCTGGTGCACAAGCTGCCCTCGGCCCTGCCCTTCGTGCTGCTGGATGATGCGCCGGCCCACGCCGCGCTGCACCTCGATGGCGTCATCAGCAGCATCGACCTCGGATCCCATGTGGGACTCACGCTGGAAGGCGATGCCGAGACGGATGGCAGCGATGACGAAGCGGCCGTCGTCTACACCTCCGCCATGGCCGGCACCTCACTCGGCGCGATCCTCACGCATCGCAACCTCCTTGCCAATGGCTGGGCGACGGTCGAGGCCGCGGCGCTCACGGCGGCGGATCATGTGCTGGCGGTGCTGCCTTTCAGTCACCTGTTCGGCATGACCGTCACGCTCACCGCTCCGCTGCTGGCCGGTGCCCGCGTCACCACGATGGGGCGCTTCAACCCGATGAAGGCGGTCGATGCGCTGGTGGACGAGGGCATCACCATGATCGTCGGTGTACCGGCGGTGTTCATCGCCATGCTCTCGGCCATCGAGCGACGTGGTGGCACGATCGACGTGCCGTCGTTGCGCGTCTGCATCTGCGGTGGCGCGGCGCTCCCCGTCTGGGTGCAGCGAAAGTGGGAGGCCGCGACGGGCTGCGCACTGCGGCAGGGTTACGGCCTCACCGAGGCAGGACCGGTCTGCCTCTTCAATCGCCTCGATCGACCGAATCGGATCGGCCTGCTCGGCGTGGCCTATCCCGGCGCGGAGGTCACCATCCGGGACCAGGCGAGCGGTGCCGAGCTGCCGATCGGTGCGAGTGGCGAGATCTGCGTGCGCGGCGATCTGGTCGGCCCGGGATACGTCTCGCACGGCGAGCACGGGCTGCAGCGACGCAACGGCTGGCTGCACACGGGTGATCAGGGCTACATGGACGCGGACGGCTTCGTGACGTTCGAGGGACTGATCAAACCGATGTTCACGCGCAGCGGTTTCAACATCTACCCGGCCGAGGTATCACGTGCGCTGGGCCTGATGCCGGGCGTGACGCGCGTGGAGGTCACCGGTGTCGCCGAGCCCACGCGCGAACACGACATCGAGGTCACCGTGCACGGCACGGTGGATGAACCGGAGGTGCGCGCCTGGTGCGAGGCGCATCTGGCCAGCTACAAGCAGCCGAGCCGGATCACGATCGTCGCCTGAGTCGACGCCCGAGTCATCGCGGGAGTCATCGCCTCAGTCATCGCCCGAGTCATTGCCCGAGTCATCGCCCGAGTCATCGACCGAGTCGTCGCCTGCGCCGTGATCAGGCGCCGACGTCACTGCGCGGGGGCGGCGCGACCTCGCCCGCCTCGATCGCGTCGAGGAACGCGGCCACGCAGTCCGCGTCGAACTGTGTGCCCACGCACCGCCGCAGCTCCTTCAGCGCTTCGGGGAGCTGTTTGCCACCGTCATCGCGGTAGCGTCGGCCACTCGTCATCGCATCGAAGCTGTCGGCCACCGCGACGATGCGCGCCTCGAGCGGGATGGCCGTTCCCATCAGCGCGTCGGGCAGTCCCTTGCCATCCATGCGTTCATGATGATGGCGCACGATGTTGAGCAGCTCCGGCTGGTCCACGACCATGGCCGAGAGAATGCGCCAGCCGACCGCCGGGTGTGTCATGACGTGTTGGTACTCCTCGTCGGTCAGTCGGGCCGGCTTGGTGAGGATCTCCTCGCGCACGCCGATCTTGCCGATGTCGTGCAGTCGCGCGCCGAGTGTGACGGCGCGCACCACATGGGCCGGCAGGCCGAGCCGCCGCGCAATGGCGGTGGCGTACTGGCTCACGCGCACGCTGTGCCCATGCGTGTACGGGTCCTTGGCTTCCAGTGCCTCGGCCAGCGCCTGCACGCCGCCCAGGAACTGCTGCTCGATGCGGCGCGCCTGCGCCTGCACCTTCTGCTCGAGGCGCGTCTGGTACTCGCGGTTCTCCAGCACGAGCCGGCGGCGTTCCAGGACGGAGGTGATGCGCGCGCGCACCTCCTCCAGGTGGAACGGCTTGGTGAGGTAGTCGAGTGCGCCAACGGACAGGCAGCTCACGGCGGTCTGCACGTCACCGTTGCCGCTGATCATCATCACGGCGGCGTCGGGCCAGCGGGAGCGCAGTGCCCGCAGCAGCGAGAAGCCGTCCATGCGCGGCATCTCGATGTCGGTGAGGATCAGGGTCGACGGGTTGGCTTCCATGCGCCGCAGCGCCTCGTCACCATTGCCGGCCTCGTCGACGATGAAACCGTCGGCGCGCATCACGCGCACGAGGATCTGCCGCAGGCGAGGCTCGTCATCCACCACCAGGCACCGCGGAATGGCCGTCGACGCGAACGGGTCGGACCCTGCGGCACCGGCAAGCTCCGGCGCGATCAGTACGCTCATGCGGCATCCCAGGGTGTGCCGTGCTTCCCGATGGACCGCGGGTTACGATTCCTGCTCAACACTTTCCAACTCCGATGACCCGCATCTTCGACACCGATCTGCGCGACGGTCCGTCCACGCGCGCGATTCACGCCGGCCAGAAGCCGGACGCGGTCTGTGGCGCGATCATGACGCCGCTGTACCTCACCAGCACGTACGTGCATGAAGAGTTCGGCGTGCATCGCGGCTATGAGTACGCCCGGGGCAAGAACCCGACACGTGAGGCGCTCGAGCGGAACGTCGCCGCGCTCGAGGGGGCG
>JANNXU010000048.1:0-14908 GCA_031409715.1 Gemmatimonadaceae bacterium
GTCCATCGACCTTGGCGCGGCCCCGCAGCGTGAACCGCGACAGGCGTTTGTTGTGCCGCAGATTGCCGAACACCGGCTCGACGGCACCACACCGGCCGCCGTAGCGCGCACGGCCCGCCTCGGAATCAATGCGCGCGCGCATGCGTGCCGACGCCGTCTCGGCTTTCGGCACGACTCGCTCGCGAATGAACGCGACGTTGCGCACGCGCGTCGTGTCGGGCGTGCGCAGACACCGCGCGCGAAGCGGGCACGCACCGCAGTTGCGTACCGTGCCGCGGAATTGCTCGGACGCGTACCCATTGACCACACGCGCCGCACCTTTGCGATAGAGCGATTTGCCGGCCGGACACACACACGTCCGCGCGATCGGATCGTACGTGAAGTCCTGCGGCTGAAACAGCGTGGCCATGGTCGCCGCCACGGCACGCGTCTTGTCGTGCAACGGATCCGTCGCATGCTGATGCCGCAGCTGCGTCGCGAACCGCGGGTCGCGCTGCCGCATGCGGTTGTCTGCCAGCAGCGCATCAATGCCGCGCGCCTCCAGGGCAACGCAGTTCGCCTCACTGTGATACCCCGCATCCGCCGTCACGAGCGACGCCGGCGCGAGCACGGGCGTCAACGCGTCGACCACCGGGAGCAAGAGGTCGTGCTCGGAGCCCGTGCCATGCGCCTGCGCGACCACGATGATCTGCGACTGCGCATCGACGGCCGCGACACCAGTATACCCTTGGATCACGCCCTTACTGGTGGCCATTTTTGCACTGTCGGCGTCGGTGCGATTGCGCTTCCGTACGGTCCCCTTCGGCCCCCGCCGCTCGTCGGGATGGGCCGCCAGCCAGGTACGGAGTTCGGCCGCATCGTGCTGGAGCCGCGCGACGCGTGCGACGGCTTTCGCCTCGAGCGTCGGCTCGACCGACAGCGCATCCGTCGCACGGTGGCGCTCGAGCATCGTCTGCGCGGCGGCTTCGAGCTTCGCCGCCTGGTGCTCGAATTCTGCCCGCGTCCCGCTCCGCTGCTTGCTCGCATTACTCGGCAACTTGACGCCATCGATCGCGAACATCTCGCGGCCGATCAAGCCCTCTGCGTCGCAGATCGCGAGGACGGCCGCAAACACGTGCGCGATGTCCTCGCCGAGGGTGCTGACGAAGTGGGCAATCGTCGTGAAGTGCGGCGTCTCCGCCCCGCAGAGTGCGATGAACGTCACGTGCTCCTCACAGGCTCGCGCGATCGCCCGGCTGCTGACCATCCCGCGGGCGTAGGCAAACAGCACGACCGTGAGCAACACCGCCGGCGGAAAGGCGGGCGCCCCGGTCGCATCATTCCGGAACCGGGCGTCGAACCGCGCCAGATCGATCGCGTGCTCCAGCAGGTGGTGCAGCGGATGTTCGAAGGTGCCTGGCAGCAGCTGGTGCGCCAGGTCCACGGCCAGCAGTCGTGGGTTCGTATCGATGTACTTGTACCGGGCCTTATGGGACTCGACGGCGAGAGGTCCACAGCACAGATTCGAGGCACGACGCTGCCGACGGCGTGGGCCGTCTCCAGACTGCGTGCGCCGGCGCAGGTGAATCCGATGGCACATCGCGGCGCACCAGTTCTACGCGCGCCGACCGACGAAGATTCTGGATGGGGCTGGCGTACGCCTCGGATCGGCGGTGCAGCGCATCGGCTGACACAGCAGAAGCCGCCAGCACTGGACCGCGCAGCACCGCGCGCTGGCCAAATGAACGCGGGCTAAGGCGCCACGTCCGCGACGGTCGTACCGCGCAGAAACTGCTCGCGCGCTTCCGACAGCTTGCGCCAGCGATCGTGCGCCGCGCACGGGTGACTGTCCCGACACCGCTCCCGGCCAAGCAGGCACTCACGCCCCACGGCGATTGGTTCGAACGGCGCGACCACGTCGCTGAGGCGAATGCGCGAGGCCGGTCGCGCCAGACGGAAGCCACCGGTGCGCCCTCTGCTGGACTCCAGCAATCCGGCGCGCGTCAGCTGGTTGAGGATCTTGCCGCAGTAGTTGGCAGGCACGTTGACGGTGCCCTCCATTGCCACCGCCGTCACCAGCGTGTCGGTCGGCTGCGTGGCGAGGAACGCCATGATGCGGAGCGCGTATTCAGACGTCTGTGACAGCACGGAAGGGACCGGTAGTGGCTGACAGGTTCATCAAGAGAGCTTGCAGTGCGTTCCCGCGGTTGGCAACGTGCCCGGACTCGGCCCGGATCAGAAGTCACCCCGGTCGAATGCGCGCGCTCCAAGCATCCATGGCACAGCGACCCACAGCACCAGCAGCACCAGTGCAAGCATCAAACCCGCCGTGCTGCCGAAGGCAAGACGGAAGACCGCGCCAGTGTAACCCATCAGGGCCGCCACGTCGAGCCGCAGCAGCAGGATCGTGCGTGCGAGATCGATCGGATTGAGTGCCATCGCGACCAGCATGCCGCGTTCGATCGGCCAATCACGGAATGCCGTCGCGATTGCGAGCACGGCGCCGTCATACAGGACGCCGAGGCTGAGCCAGGCGAGGATTGCGACGCCCAGTCCGCGCGCACGGTCGCGCACGGCGATCGTGATCACGAACGCCAGCGCCGTGAACACGCCAACCAGCAGCACGCTCACCGCGAGCAGCAGGACAAGCGGTGGCACGGTGACGGGATCGAGGGCGCGCTCGACGAGAAACGGCAGCAGGAGGCCCACGAAAGTTGCTCCCATGAGCGGCGCCGTGAGGCCGAGGTAGAGTCCGATGAAGAGCGCCCGGCGCGATATCGGTTGCGCCAGCAGCAGTTCCGTGAACTCGCGCGCGCTATAGAGCGAGGCCGCGCCAAGGATCAGTGCGATGAGCGGGATGAGCAGCAGCACCACATTGAGCAGCGAGACGAGCGCCGACGGACCGCTCCCCGCCAGGCGCAGGAGGAGATCGCCGGTGATCGCGAGGCCGATGGCGTACGCGATCACCCAGCGCTTGCGCAGCACGTCACGTGCATGGTGCGCCGCGACGATCCGCGCCAGCATCGCGGTGCGTAGCACTCCCGTCACCGTGGCACTCATGTTCGCACCCCCCGCACAACGCGCAGGTGCGAGATGTCACCGTCCGCGCGCAGTGTCGCGTCCGGGATCTCCTCCATCGGCGACCGCATCAGCGCCGTGAGCGCCGCATCGAGTGTCTGCGCCGACGTCTCTTCAAGCAGTGCCGCCACCGAGCAGGCGAAGCGGATCGTCCCCTCGTGCATAAACGCGATTTCGTCTGCGAGCACTGAGAGCTCCGCCACGACGTGTGTCGTGAGCAGGATCGTCGCGCCCGCGTCGCGCGCTGCCACCACCGCGGCCTTGAACACCGATGCCGCGAGTGGATCGAGGCCGGCAGTGGGTTCGTCGAGCACGAGCAGGGTTGGCCGGTACCGGAACGCAATCACCGCCGACAGCTTCTGGCGCGTGCCACCGGAGAGCGTGCGCAGCGGCTTGTCGAGCTGGCCGGCAACCTCGAAGTGCTCGAGGAGCGCACTGTCCGGCACGACGTCGGGTCGCAACGCGTCGAGCATCGCGAGGACCTCGTGACCGGTGAGGTTATCGGGAAAGCTCGGCGTCTGCGGCATGTAGCCGATCCCCGCGCGTGACGCCGGCAGGCGCATATCGCGTCCATCTGCCAGGGTGATGCTCCCGCGATCGGGTCGCGTGAGACCCAGGATGCAGCGAATGAGCGTGCTCTTGCCCGCCGCATTCGGACCCACGATCGCCGTCACCCGGCCAGGCGCGAGCGCGAGATCGATGCCGCGAAGCACCGGGAGCGCGCCAAAGCGCTTGTGCACATCGACGAAGCGAATCATGTCTGCGCTCGCATGGCAGGCGCGGTGTCGACCACGGCCGCCGGCGTGAGTACCGGCAGGACCCGTTCGGCGAGGTCGAGCAGGTTGAGCAGGAAAGACCGCAGCAGCACGAGTGCCGGCGGATTGTTCTCGACGATCAGCGCCGAAAGACGAACCGGGTGATGCGGAACATCGCCGACGCCGTCGTGACCGAGATCGTAGCCGCGGTAGGTGTCCCAGAAGTTGCCCTGCATGTGCGTCGTGTTGCGGTCGCCGACGGCGACCACATCGAAGGCATTCGCGAGGAAGTCGTTGTGCTCGACCACATTCGCGTCGGCACTCGCCATCAGGCGCACCGCCCAGCCGTTGCGCTCGAAGCGGTTGCCGGTGACCTGGTTCCTGTTGGCGTCCTCGAGATGCAACCCGACAGAGTTGGAACGGAAGGTGTTGCGCTCGATGCGCGAGTCGGAGATGGACTTGAGCAGCAGGCCGTAGGACGCGCTTCCCTGCGACTCGGCGAACAGGTTCTCACTGATCGTCACGTGATTGGTGTACATCACCGCAATACCCGCGTGATTGCGCACGAAGCTGTTGTGGATGTACTGGCAGCTGTCCGAGAACATGAAGTGCAGCCCGTACCGGCCGTTGTCGCGGCTGATGTTGTCGCGAACCACGCCACCGTGGCTGAACTCGAAGTAGATCCCGTCCCGCTGCCGCTGCACGGTGTTCCGCGTCAGGTGCACGTCGCGCGCGTACCACAGGTGAATCCCGTTTCCGGCGTCCATCTCGCCGCCGGCCGTACCGGTGACCATGTTGTCGCGGACATCACATCCGGTGACGCGCGCGAGGTAGATGCCGAAGAAGGCCTGTTCGATGACATTGCCGACCACGCGACAGTCCGCCACGTCCACGAATCGAAGCGCGGCACGGTCGTCGATACCACTGAAGCCCGTGCTCCGCAGCGTCAGGCCCTCGATGCTGACATGACTTGCGCGCACGATCAACAGCGCGTGCTGCCCGCCACCATCGATGATCGCGCCGGGCTCGCCCCGGATCGTGACCGGCTTCACGACGAAGATCGTGGCTTCGCGATAGAGGCCGGCGCGCAGCAGCAGTGTGTCGAACGGCTGGGCGGCGGCGAGGGCGGTGGCGATCGGCGCGCCTGGTCCCGGCGTGACGAGAACCAGGCGGGCGTGCGACGGCGGCGCCCAGAGAGGCATGGCGGCGAGCAAAGCGACCGCAATCACACACCGGGCACGCCGCATGGCGTCAGCTGGCAGCATGTGCATGGTGCATGTCCGCGGTACGCTCTCTGGAGGTCGCGGCGATGCCTCGCAGCACCGCGTTCCAGTCGCGAGACCGGCCGCCGTAGCGCGCCACTGCGCGCTTCGGTGTCACACTCGGCGCCAGCGCGAGCAGTGATCGTCCCATCGGCGAGCTGATTGCGGCGCCTTCGACGAAGACCGCGTTCGACGCCGACAGCCAGGTACCGGGATGCTCGAAGTCGCTCACCCAGACCCCCCGCAACGCATTCGTATCCGCCGCCGCGACGTACGCCGCAAGGCACTCGATCGCATCGAATGCCTGCACACGACCTGTTCGCGAGACGACTTCTCCGCCGAAACGCGCGTCAGTGATCATCATGCGACACTGCGCGCATTCGTCGGCGCCCGTCACCAGCGCGCGCGGGCCGGCAGGGGCGCAGCCGTTGATCGAAACAACCGTGATGAGCATGGCGGCGGCTGATTGCAGCACCTTCGCCGTGTGAGGGTGTCGCGCCACAGGCCGGCGCCAAGGCACCAGCAGATACACGAACACCGCGCCGATGACGACGCCGGCGCCGATCAGCAGCCATCCGCCGACGTCCGGGAAGGAGTTGGCGACGAAATTCAGAATCTGTTTCGACCCGAAGAGCGGCGGCTGGTACGTGAGTCCGGGAATCCGGATCGCCGCGTCGGGGTTCAGGTTGTGACCGTAGTCGTACTCCCAGCGCCAGAAGTCGTAGACGCCGGCGCCGAGGATCGCCAGCACCGCACCGGCCCATCCGAGGAACAGGGCACGCGAGCCGCTCCACGCCACAAGCACTCCGGTGAGCGCGATGGCCACCGCGATCCACGGCATGTAGCGCAGTTCGGGAATCGCATCGGGCTCGATACGGTGCATGCCGATGTAGTGATTCAGCCCGTTGATGTTGTCGAGGTCGTGCTCACCGACACCCGTGACACCATTCACGTGAATCAGCATGCCGATTCCTTCGGGATACTGTGGTGCCTCGAGTGTCACACGCCAGAGTGGAAAGGCGAACACTCCGAGCACCGCGAGTGCGGCGAGACCAACGAGCCATCGTGCAATGCGGGGCATCTGAACCTGTCGATGAGAAGGCGGGGCCAGCGGCGGTGCTACGAGATCACCGCCGCTGGCCTGGAGTCGTGCTCAGCGCTTCGGCTGCGCGGCGGCGGCCGTGGCAGCGGCGACGACCGCGTCGACGTTCTGGCCAACCCGTCCGGAGTTGGCAAGCAGCGGCACGTTAGAGCCGGCCGGCGAGACCCGCACATACCCCTGCATCTCCTGGTGCAGTGCGGAGCAGAAGTCGGTGCAGTAGAACGGGAAGACACCGATGCGCGAGGGTACCCACTTCAGCGTGCGAGTCTCCCCGGGCATCATCAGGATCTCGGACGTGTTCGCGCCGGTGACCGCAAAGCCGTGCGGCATGTCCCAGTCCTGTTCGATGTTCGTGACGTGGAAGTACACCGTGTCGCCAAGCTGCACGCCCTCGATGTTGTCGGGCGAGAAGTGGCTGCGCAGAGCCGCCATCCGGATATGGACGGCGCGGCCCGTACGATTGATGCCGGTCTCCCGCTCCGTGCGTGCCACTTCGGGATGCCGATTCTCCTTCAGGGAGTAGAAGCGCAGCTGCCGGTCACGGATCACGCTCGCAAGGATGGCATTCGCGTAGTGCGGCTCGCCGATGGTCGGAAAGTCGAGCAGCAGCTTCATCTTGTCGCCGTCGATGCTGTAGAGCTGCGCCGACTGCGCGAGCTCGGGTCCGGTTGGCAGGTAGCGGTCCTTGGTGATCTTGTTCATCGCCAGGACGTACTTGCCCGCAGGCTTCCGCGTACCGCCACCGGGGATCATCAGATGCCCCACGGAATAGTACGTCGGCACGCGATCGACCACTTCCCACGTGCCAAGCTTCCACTTCACGATCTCCGACGACAGGAACATCGAGGTGTACGCATAGCCCTTGCCGTCGAACTCCGTGTGGAGCGGGCCGAGTCCCGGGTTTTTCACCTCGCCGGCCAGCACGCTGGCGTAGCGCAGCACCGGGATGCCTTCCACTTCTCCTTCGTAGTCCTTCTTCTCGATCGCGGCCATCATCTTCGTGAAGCTGTGCACGGGGATGACCGCGGCCAGCTTGCCGCCGGCGACGATGTACTCGCCCGACGGATCCACATCGGCGCCGTGCGGTGACTTCGGCGTCGGCAGGAAGTACATCACGCCGGGACAGGCCGCAGTTTCGAGCGTGACGACGCTCGTCTCCTTCACGACGTGCGCCGAGCGGGTGAACGGATCGAGGATGTTGTGCAGGTACTCCGTCGGCATCGTGACGCCCTTGCCAGCCGTCACACAACGCTCGGCGGCCTTCCAGTTGATCGCCGCGACGAAATCCTTGTCATTGCGCGAGGCGTTGGCCTCGAGCAACGAGTTCGCCTGTTCCGAGTTGTACGAGGTGAAGAACATCCAGCCGTCCGACGGGCCCTTGCCGGCGCGCGCCAGGTCGTAGTTGAAGCCCGGCACCAGCAACTGGAACGCGATCCGCATCTTCCCCGGCTCATTCGCCTTCACGAAGCTGATCGAACCGCGGAACCCCTTCTTGTAGTCGCTGATCGGCATGTCGCGATTCGGGATCGGCACGCTGAAGCGCGTCGAGGCCACCGCGTATTCGCTGTTCTGCGTGATGAAGGGCGACGCGTGATTGCCGGCCGCGTTGGGGATCTCGATGATCTCCTCCGTTTCCATGCGCGTCAGGTCCACGCGAGCAATCCGCGGTGTGTTGTTGGCATTCACGAACAGCCAGCGACCGTCGTCCTCGCCGTTCGTCTGCGACAACGCGGTGTGATGGAGGTCGTCCCACGGCACGAAGCCATAGGATGTCTCGAGCATCGGCTTCGTTTCCTCGTTGTAGCCCCAGCCGTTCTCGGCGTGCTGACTGAACACGGGGATCAGCCGCAGCAGCCGACCCGACGGCAGGCCGTACACGCCCACCTGTCCGTTGAATCCGCCGGCGAGAAATGCGTAGAACTCGTCGTACTTGCCGGGCGCAACGTAGACGGCCTTGGCCGCGTCACCGCCGACGAGCGACGTATTCGGTTGCTTCGCGCCGGTTGGCGCGCAGGCATACGCCACGATGATCGCGGAGCCAACGACGACCGCCGCAAGTGCAGCCTTGCCCTGGGTGAGTATTCGGGACATCGCGTACTCCGTGCACAGTGTGAAGGAGCGTGGCTGACGTGTCGTCTGACGCTCGTTGGCATAGGTACCGCCGTGCGGAGTCGGCCAAAGTCGGCCATTGCCTGAGTAATCGTAGGGCGAAGCCTGACATTCCCATCGGAATATGGGAGTTAAGTTCATGGTGTCGGTCTGTCGACGTTTGTCGGCGCCGTATCGCGGTTCTCAACACGGTTCTCAACACGGTGCACACTATGCCATTCGCTGCGCGTAACGCCCTTGCCCCCGCCCTCCTCCTTCTCGCCAGTGCATCGCTGGCGGGCTGCGGAAAGGGAGGAGACGCCACACCAACCCCGTCGACTGACACCGCCGTCGTCGCCGCCGCCGAACCGCCTGCCGACAAGGGCGCCGCGACCTACGGCCAGATCTGTCAGAGTTGCCATCAGGCCACAGGCCTCGGCGTGGACGGGACGTTCCCGCCACTCAAGGGCTCGAAGTGGCTCCTCGGCAATCCCGACGTGCCGATCTCGATCGTCATCGCCGGACTGCAGGGCGCGATCAAGGTCGAAGGCAAGGAATTCAATGGCGTGATGCAGGCGTGGGGCATGCTCAGCGACGACGACGTCGCGAATGTGCTCACGTATGCACGCTCGCAGTGGGGCAATGCCGCCGGTGCCGTCACGCCGGCGCAGGTGAAGGCCATCCGCGACAAGATCGGGAGCCACGGCGCGTGGACTGCCGAGGAACTGAAGAAGGCGTATCCGGGCGCGGGCAGCTGACCGCCAGGTGAGCGCAGCACCCGCGTGGCATCACGCGCACGGGCGCGCCATTCCGACGCGCTGACGCGAAACCCTGAGGGGCGACGAGCACGCTACCCTCTTGCGGGGATGTCATCGCGGGCGTCGGATGTGGGATACCCGCTGATTGGGTCGTCGTACAGGACGCACAGCACGGTGGCGATTTGTGTCGCTCCGTCACTCCTCGCCGTCTGACTACTTCTTCGGCTTCGGTGCGCCGGGCGACGCGTCCACCACCACCATCTGACTCCGCACCCAGATCTGCTTCACATGCGCGACCTGCTCGAGCGCCGCGATCGCTTTCAGCCCCGAGTCGATCGGCACCGACATCGACACCCGGCGCTCGAGCAGCCGTTCCTCCGGTCGCAGATCCATGCTGAACCAGCGCCGGAACATCGGCAGCGACGCTCGCACGGTGCGATCGGCGATCACGAACCGACCGTCGACCCACGTCGTCGCCTCGTCCCGTTGTGCCGCCGTGGGTTCAGACAACACCCCGTCGGTGGAGACCATCAAGCCGGCACCGCTGGACACCGTGCGCACATCCTTGCCAACCGTGACGCTGACCGCGCCTTCCTGCACTGTCACCACGACCGGTTCACCAGTGTAGGCGCTGACGGTGAACGTCGTGCCGGTCGCGACGATCTTCATTGTGCCGGCGCGCACCTGAAACGGAAGCTTCGGATTGCTTGCGACCTCGAACCGTGCGGCACCGCGCAATTTCAGCGCGCGAAAATCCTGATTGAAGGCCTGTGGCACGGTCACGCTGTCATCGGCCGCCATCGTCAGCTGCGTCCCGTCCTCCAGTTTGACGCGCGCGCTTTCGCCGACGGCCGTCCCGATCGCGTGTGCCTCCGGAGCGGCCAGCGCACGCGTGATCCGGAAGTCTGCGCCAGCGTTCTGCACTTTCCAGAAGATGAAGGCGCCGACCGCCAGCAGGACTGCTGCACTGCCCACGATCAGCTTGATTGGCGGGCCCTGGCCGACGTGGGCGATGTGCTCGGCCGCACCGTGGCGTGACGCCTCGTAGCGAAGCGCGGCCGCCGCCGCTGGATCACGCTCGGAAAGATCGAGTCGATGCTCGAGCCGCGCCCAGCCAGCCGCGACGTCGTAGTCAGCGTGCGGTTTTGCGGCTTCCGCCGCGCGCGTGACTTCTTCGCGCGCGTCAAAGCGCCGAAGTCCCGCGCGACGCACCTGTTCACGCACCGACATCGCGTGCGTCTCGCGCACGAACCAGTCGTGCAATCCCTCTGGCGATGTGAAATCGCGTCGCTGCTGCCATGCCCGCTCGAATACGTGCTCGACGATATGGGCGGCTGCCGTCTCGACGTGCACCTCATCATCGGCCGACTCGGCGAGAGCGGGTGCGTACTCGTCGAACAGTTGATGGAGAGCGGACCGATCGCCACCGACCAGAGCAGTGAACGTGTCAGGCGCGATTGTCGTGGGAATCGTGCGCATTGCGGTCTCCTTGACGGTGATGGATGTCCGCTGTACGCTGCTGCCCGTGCAGGGAAGTTGCTGTAGGCGAAAACCCTACAGCACACCTGAGCTGGGGAGCGAGCATCCTGCGGGCGTCATGTCACTCCAGACGCTGGCGATCGTGGGACGGCGCGCCCGTCACCGGCAGCGGGTATCCCGCGCGAGCCGGTCGGCGTGGGGTCGGGGAGGGTGACCCGGGGCCGGCAGGGATGAGGCTTGAACTGCGCGGGTGCGGCGGTGCGGGAGGATCTGGGATACTCGTGCGTGCAGGCGTCGCAACGGATGCGTGCGACGCCGAGTACGGGCACGCCGCTCGTCACAGACTTGCCGGCGACCTGCGCCACGACGGGACGCCACGGACCGTCGCACGTCTATCGCTGTCAGCGAGCCAACGAGCCACACTAGCGCTCGACGATGTGCGCCCGCGTGATCCGCGCGATCGACGGCGCGCCGGACTGCGCCATCACGAGCTCAGTCTCGCGCCGCAGGATCGCCAGCACCATCTCCACTCCTTCCTGCCCGAAGGCACCGAGTCCCCAGATGTAGGGTCGGCCGATACCGACGGCAGTTGCGCCGAGTGCGAGGGCCGTGAACACGTCGCTGCCGCGGCGCACGCCACCATCGAGGATCACGGGAATCTTCCCTTTCGTGCCTTCAATCACCTCGGGGAGCGACGTCACTGTGGCCCGACGCGAGTTCTCGGCGCGACCGCCGTGGTTGGAGCAGAACAGCCCGCGGATGCCCTGGGCGACGGCCAGCTCCGCATCTTCCTTCGTGACGATACCCTTGAGCAGCACGGGCAGTGACGTGGTGTCCTGCAGTCGCTTCACCCACTCCCACGTGGCCATGCCGACTTCCGGCTCGCGTGGCACCGGTGGATACCCATTGAGCATCGGTACGCGTGGCTGCCCGGTGCGGGCTACCTGGCCGCGCAGGCCGGGAACCGGTGGGCCGCCCTCGTGGCACGCAACACAATTGCGCGGATCACGGCGCGCTGAGCGGATCATGGTTTCGCGGTTGCTGCCGGCGAGCAGATCGACCGTGAAGACAACGGCGGATGCGCCCTCCTGCTCCGCGCGTTGCAGCATCTGCTTGGTGCGTGCCCAGTCGCCGAAGTCGTGATAGAGCTGATACCAGATTGGCGCACCGCGCGCCGCGACGACATCGGCGATCGATGTCGTGCTCACGGTGGAGAGCACCTGCAAGTGATTCTTCGCCTTCGCCGCGCGGGCAACGGCCAGTTCGCCAAGCGGGTGAAACGCGCGCTGATAGCCAACGGGATTGATGATGATCGGCGTCGGGAATGACGCGCCGAGCAGTGTGACGGACGCATCGACCTTGCTCGAATCGACCAGCCGGCGCGGACGCAGCGCCCACGTGTCGAAGCCATCGCGATTGGCCTGGATGGTGGCGTCGTCATCCACGCCGCCGGCCAGGTATCCCCAGTGCGCAATCGGGATGCGGCTCCGTGCCACGGGCTCGAAGTCGAAGAGGTCGAGCGCTGCTGCGGCGCTGGAAATCGGTGTCAGCTCAGCGGTCTGCTCGAGCAGTCGTGTCGCGAGACCCATCGGTGCGTCGCCCGCACCGGCCGCACCGGCAATGCGGGCCAGGATTGCGCGCGTGTCGCCGAACAGGAGCGGACTGGCCGCAAGGAACGCGAGAAAACGTCGGCGCGGTGTTGGTTCCGTGCTCATGCTACCACCCGTTCAGGTACACCGGCGCCATTGCCGCCAGCGCCGCTGCGATCTGCAGGCCAAGGATCAGCAGCGCCTGTCTCGGTGATCGACGTATCCACCGTGCCGCGAAGACGATCACGATTGGCAGTTGCGTCACCATGAGGATCTGCCAGATGTGCGCCGCCGTTCCTTCATCTGCCTGAGGTGCCGGGCCGTGTGTGGCGAGGAACGACAAGGCTGCCGCAAGCGCCGCCGTCGACATGACGACTGGCAGAAATGCGCTCGGGTGCTTCAGCATCGACAGTGGATTCATGATGACGCCAGGCATCGGGTTCACGCACAACGCTCTGCCGGTGCGCTGTGCTGCCGCGTGCCGGGGGAGCACTCTCGAGTCTAGCGCCGGGCGCGGCTCATGCGCGAGGGGCTGGTCAGGGGCGGGCAGGAGCCACCGGGCAACGTTCCGGACCTGAATCACTTCCCCCCGGGATGCTGGCCGCCGCGGGTGCGGAATCCGCGGATATCGCTGCGAGCTCGCGGGAGAAGCCCGACAGCCGCGCCACCGACGAAACGCACGACGCTCGGTGTCGGTCGTCTGTGCATGTGTGCTCCATTGCGTTCAGGGTCGTGAAAGCGTACGCCGCGCCGCGCTGAAGTGCCAGAATCGCCAGACGAGGCGTTCTGCGAGCGGGCAGCCTCGGAGCGACGCGTCCGGCGAGTCGTCCTCGGACCCGTTGCCGTCGCGCCGTCCGACCAGCCATACTCTTCCACTCCCGTTGACGCGCCGGGTCCGGCGTGGTGCCTGCTGTGGAGATTCGCGGAATGGCAAGTCGAAGACTGCGATGGGCCGTGCGCGGCGTTGGCGCCGTGGCTGCCGTCACGGCGCTCAGCGCGGGTGCCCTGATCGCCTTCAACAGCGCGGCGTGGCCGCGGCGAGCACCCGTTGACCTCTCGCGGCAGTTCGACGCGGCGCTTGTCCGTGCGACGACCTGGATGCTCGAGCACCCGGAGCCGAACAACTCGGCCCTGCTGCACATGGTCGCGGACATGGCCGAGATGTCGGGCGACGCGCGGGTGCGCTCGATCAGCGACCGGTTTCTCAAAGATTCGGTGATCGAACCGCTGTCGCTCTGGCGCCGACTCATTGATCCGCACTGGCCCACGGTGCAAGCGGTGCTCCGGCCAGCGCTCGACACGTATCAGGAATATCAACGCTGGATACTGTATGGCGCTGCTCCCGATTTCGTGCAGCTGACCGCCGAAGAACGGGCCAACATGTTCTCGCCGGACAAGTACTGGTGGGGAAAGCGCACGCATCAGCTCTTTGCATTGACCCTCTACCGGGCACGGAAACCGGAGACCACGGGCCTCGCCTCGCTCATCGACACGCTGGCGGTTGGAATCGCCCGTGAACAACGGTGGGATGTCCGGATCACGGACCTCTACATTCAGCGCGCCGCCTTTCTTCTCGCAGCCGGTCGCCCGGACCTCGTGGAGCGACGATGGGTGGAGCGCATACTGGACAATCAGCAGCCCGATGGCGGATGGTGCGAGTCGTGGCACGGTCTCGGCCCGGGCGCGTTCGCGTTCACGCTCGCCAGCCCGCAGAGCACTTCGCATCCGAGTGTGCAGGCGGCGTGGATTCTCTACATGCTGAAGTACAGATACCCGGACTGGTTCACGCGTCGGTGACGTCGCGACGTCGTACGAACGCCCGAGCGTCAGCCACGTGTCGGGGGATGCCATGCGTGTGGCGTACCAGTGGGCGTCGTCAGCGGAGGCGTGCGCGCGGATGAGAGGCGGCGAAGCCATGCTGGATAGGTGGCGTGCCTGACGTGTGAGCGGAAGGGTCGAGAGGAGCGCTCGCGGCACAATGCAGGTCGCCAGCGGCGACTCTGACCATCGCGCGGAGCGATCGCCGCCAGCGACGGGTCTGCCAGCTGCGTATCGTTCAGGCACCAGTCCGTCACTCACGCTCCCGCCGAACGCCGCCCATGACAATCCCAACACGCTTCCGCGCTCGCCTCGCCGTCCTGGTGCTCGGCACAGTGCCGGCGCTCCACGCCCAGGCCCGCGGCCTGACCGACGCCGATGTGCTCCGAGTCAACGCCGTTGGCGGGGTGGCGATCGCGCCAGCGGGTGATCGCGTGCTGTACACCGTCACCGGATGGGAGCACCCCAATGCAAAGGCCGACACCGTTCTCGGCGACAAGCACGAGCGACGCTCGCACATCTGGATCGTGCCGTTCGCCGGCGGGGCCGCGCGGCAGCTGACCTACGGCGAGCGCGGCGAATCGCAGCCGGCGTGGTCACCGGATGGTCGCACGATCGCGTTCGTGTCGGCGCGCGGTGCGGGGACAGGCGACGACGCGCCCAAGCCCCAAGTGTGGCTGCTGCCGGCGGAGGGCGGTGAAGCACGTCAGCTCACGACACTACGCGACGGTGTGGTGTCACTCGCCTGGTCGCCCGATGCCAGTCGCATCGCCGTCGTGACGCCCGACACGCTCGCCCGCGAACAGGAAGCCCGTGTGCGCCGTCGCGACGATGCCAAAGTATTCGAGAGTGACTTTCGACTCAATCACATCTGGGTCGTCACCGTCGCGACTGGCGCCGCGTCGAAGGTCACGTCCGGCAATTTCACCGTCCGCGCCGCCCCCTCGTGGTCGCCTGACGGAATGCAGCTCGCATTCGATGCGTCGCCAACACCGATGAT
>JANNXU010000049.1:0-36130 GCA_031409715.1 Gemmatimonadaceae bacterium
GCGACTCCTACCGGCTCCGCGAGAAGCGGAAGGCGGGGCTCGTCCGCTCAACCCTCACGGCTCCTTCCGAGCTGTGAATCACCCGGGTGGGGAATTTGAGACGATCACTCCCTGGGGAATTTCAGACGATCATTGACAACCGACCGTCAGCGGGGGACCGACGCGCGGGATGAACAAACGCTGGGCGTCGTGTTGTGCCGGGAGAAGAACGATGTGCTCGTGGACTACACGTTGCGTGGTATCCAGAGCCCGGTCGGCGTGGTGACGTACACGACAAGCGCCGCAGACCGGCTGTTCCCGAGCCGTGAGGAGCTCGTCGGCGTCTTCAAGGCTGCAGAGCAGGCGGCAGCTCGCCCGGGCGACGCACAGATCAGCAGCACGGACGTAGCGCCGTCGCGCTCGCGCCGGACCTCAGCTAAGCGACCCAAATCGACGTGAGTGAACTGCGCTGCCTCCTCGGACAGACCGAGCACCGGTGTGCGCGGTCTGTCGTCACGCCGCGCAGAGCATGGCCCCGCAGTTGGGGCAGCATTGCACGGGGTTCAGCTCCGCGGTGTTTCCGATCAGCACGGCTCGCGCCTTGGCGGCCGTCAGCCGCTGCACCCGCTCGTCGATGATGTGCCAAATGAGGTACCGGTGGAGGTACTTCGTGGCGACGCCGCGGAAACGGGCGATCCAGGCCTTCAGCCGGCCCTGATAGCTGTTCACCGTCTGGACGTGGTAGATGCCGCGCTTCCGCTGGTTGCGGGACGTCACGAGCGCCACATGCTTCACCCCAAGCGACTGCGCGGCAACCCGCATCGCGGAGGAGCCGTCGGTACACAGCGTCACGCCGGGGCTGAGCATCGGCCGGAACACCGCGGTCAGCGCAGCGGCGTTTGAGGTGCCAGGCAGCACGATGGCACGGGTGTCGCCGACGCGTGCACGAGCGACGACCACCGGCACCTTGTCCTTGCCGAGGCCGCGCTTGGAGCCGTTCTTCGTGCCGTGCTTCCGGGCTCGACGCCCCACTGGCTTCGAGCCCTTGAAGTTGCGCCGGAAGTAGGTCTCGTCCGCCTCGACGATGCCGCCCAGCACCGGCTGGTCGGTCGGCGTCAGGAACGCCATCACCTTGTGCCGCCAGCGCCAGGCCGTCTTGTGGTTCATGTCGACACGGGCGCCCGCTCGGCGCGTGGACAGCCCGTCGCGCATGGTATCGGCGAAGGCGCGCCACTTCTCGGGCATGTGCGTGCCCGCCATGGCCGTCCGCGTCAGGTCGTTGAACGTCCGCGCACAGGGCAGGCAGCGGTAGCGCTGAATGCCAGTCCGTTCACTGCCCCATCGCTGGACGCGGGCACTGTGGCATCGCGGGCAGACGTAGCCGTGGTGGAACCGCCGTTCTCGAGCCTTCTGGGAGCCAAGCATACCAAAAAGGGTAGCGGAGCTCGGACGATTTGCGACCCATTGCTACCCGATACCAACGCAACTGCGGAACAGAGCCTTCGTTTTCGTGGCGCCAGGCCCGCCCTTGTGCGCGACCCGCATCTGGCGGCGCATGTCGAGTACCTGTCGCAAGACCTCGATGCAGAAGTCCTGGAGCGTTGCGGCCTTCGGCAAGTTCAACGGTGGTATTCCGGCCACCAGCCAAGCGAGCCGCATGCCGTCGGGTTGGCGGACGTCGGCCAAGAGCCGGTTCAAGAGCGTTGTCTTGCCAACCCCCGGCGCGCCGAGGAGCACCAAGCGTGTTTGTTCATCGTGCGTCAGCCGCACCATACAGTCGGCACGGTCAGCACTGCGACCGGTGAAAAACTCCTCGAGTTCCGGGCCGTCGCCGTCCTCGGCGAGGGGCTCTTGGAAGAACGGGTTGCGGCGTAATCCATACTGCTGCCACAGCGAGGACATAGGAACCTCTGGGGTGGGAGGCTATCATAGCCTGATATGGCTATAATAGGGCATGGACCTCGACGAGGCTATTGTAGCTGTTGACCGTCTAAACGTGGTCGATGCCCCGCTTGCGCTGATTACGGGACGTCACGATGGCGACGTGCTTCACGCGCACGGCCAGCGCCGCCAGTCGCATCGCGGAGGAACCGTCGGTGCACAGCGTGACACCGGGGCTGAGCATCGGGCGAAACAGGGTGGTCAGCGCGGCGGTGTTCGAGGTGCGGGGACTCTCCGCGAACTCTCCATGGGCACTCTATAGCCACGCCACGGAGACTGACGCCACGTCGCGTTCAGGGACTCGTACCCCGTGTCGCGTTCAAGGATACTGCCTCCGTCCCGGACGCCCCTCGCGCCTCGTGTCGCCTGCTGCCGCGCGAGTCGAGTTGCGCGATCTCGTGATGCATCACCCGGAACCAGAGCGGCGGCAGGCACGCCAGCAGCATCATCGCCGGGTAGCCCGCCGGCAACTGCGGACTGTCGTCGAAGTGCCGCAGCACCTGATACTTGCGGCTCGCCAGATAGTGATGGTCCGAATGGCGCGTCAGCTCGAGCAGCACCAGTCGGCCCAGCGGATAATTGCTGTTCCATGAATGCCATGGCATGGTGCGTTCGTAGCCGTCGGTCGTGCGGCTGCGGCGCAGGCCGTAGTGCTCGATGTAGTTCACCGTCTCGAGCAGTAGGATCCCGATGAACGCAGCGCCGAGAAACGCGACGAGGGCGGTCAGCCCGAGACCGGCACCGATGGCGAGGACCAGCGCGCCCTGAAGCAGCTGGTACTGGATCATCTCGTTCTGCATGCTCCACGGTGACAGTCCCTCCCGACGCAACCGGGTCGCCTCCAGCGCCCAGGCACTCCGCCAGCTCCCGACGATGGTGCGGAGAAAGAACGGATAGAGCGCCTCACCATACCGGCTCGACGCGGGGTCGTCGTCGGTGCTCACGTTGCGATGGTGCCCGCGATTGTGTTCGATGAAGAAGTGCATGTAGAGCGTCGAGAGCAGCAGCAGCTTCGACATCCGCTGTTCGGCGCGACGGGCACGATGACCGAGTTCGTGCGCGGCGTTGATGCCGAGCACGCCGCAGGCGACGCCCATCGCGGTGGTGAGGCCGATCATCGCGACGAGACCGAGTTCGGCGCGTGTCACCTGCCAGAGGAAGAAGCCGAGCAGTGCCCACTGGATCGGCACGAGGCTGTAGAGCACGAGGTCGTAGGTCCGGTCAGCCTTGGCCACGGCCTCCTCGGCGGCCGACAGGTTCGCGGCATCGGGCGTGGTCAGCATCTCGATCGCGGGCAACAGGCCGAACACGAACAGCAGGGCACCGAACGACCACGCACTCTGCGCGGCCAGCGACAGCGCGACCACGATGGGGATCACGAAGACGAGCGTGTACCTGACCGCAGTGGAGTGCATGATGCGCGTTGGGCGGGGCCGGGACGTGCGGTGCGGGGGACGGTGCGCGGCGGGTGGTGAGAGGTGCGTGTTGCCGACATGCGATCACTGATTGGTCGCACCGTGACGCATGCGAACGCAAGTGGGACGGCGGGCAACCCGACGCGGCGGCCACGCCATCCCGGCGGCCTGCATCACCGTCCTGCCATGTCCCGCCGCGGCACACCGGCGCGGAACAGATAGCTCAGCTTGACGAAAAATCCGTCCGAGCGCGGCTGCAGATCGCCGGGACGGTTCGTGAGGCTGGCATCCAGCGCGTTGCCGTAGCCCATGAACAGCACCGTGCCCGGCGAGGGCAGGTACTGTACCAGCCAGTCGGCGCGACCGAGCAGGCTCTGGCGGGCGGCGATCGGGGCCCACGTGCCGGTACTGCTCCGCTGCAGGATCGGCGCGTCGGTGCGTGGATCGCGCAATGCATCGCGACTGCGCGCCTCGAGCTGGCCGATGAACCGGAAGAACAGCGCCCGCGTGAACTGGTACTCGAGCCGCAGGCGCGGCACCACCTGCTCGCTGAGACGCGTTCCGTCCCGGAGGCGATCGTAGCGCTGGTAGCGCAACAGTACGCCCACGCGCACCTGGGGGCTGGGGCGCAGGTCGACCGCCAGATCCAGGTCGCGCCGGGACACCGTCGCCGTCTCGAAGAAGTCGGGGTCGCGCCCCACGCTCGACTGCACGGTCACGCCGGCGTACCGCCACTGCGGTGAGCTGAACTGGAACTGCACAGCGCCCATCGTCTGCCGTCCACTTGGCTGGAACGCCACCGTGTCGCCGGCGCGCACCACGCCGTAGGTGGTGTAGCGTCGAGGGTCGAAGGCGATCGTCTGCAGCTCGGGCTGCACACCAATCCGCCACCCGCCGCGAATGGTGATGGTGTTGTCCAGCGCGGCACGGTTCTCGAGCGGGGCGCTGCCGCCGCTGAAGTCGTCCCAGGTCCAGAGCGAGGTCGCCGTCAGGAAGTTCTGCTGCTGGTCCCACCAGCCACCCTTCCGTCCAAAGCGCGTCCAGCGCTGATTGACCTGTCCGCGCACCAGGTCGGTGCGATTGACGAATCCCGCCTGCGCCTCGAACTGCGGCGACACGGCCATCAGGCCGTAGCGAAACCCGTATGACCGGCCCGTGCGCCCGGCGTTCACCTCCAGCATGCTGCCATCACGTCGCGGGCCGGTGTCGCGGGAGGCGCTGCCGTGCGCCCGCGCCTCGATGCTGTACATGTTGCGGAACTGGACGCGTGTGTCGAACCCACCAACCCGATTGTACCGCGACCCCTCCGAGCGGTCGGTGAACAACAGCCCGGCGGTGCTCTCGTTGCCGATGTCGCGCCGGACGCGCAGGATGTTGAAGATCGGATTGGTGGCACCGTCGGCGCTGAATTCGGCCCCGTCGACCGCCGTCAGCAACCCGATGTCGGTGCGCGGGATCTTGCCCGTCAGCTTTGCCGCCATGCGCGGGTTGATGATCCGCCGCGTGTACACGAGGCGATTGGGGGCGTCGAACTGCTCGCTGCCTTCCACGAAGAACGGGCGCAACTCGGGGAAGAAGAGTGCGAAGCGCGGATCACCGGGGATCTGCCCGACGTCCGTCTCCACCTGGCTGAAATCGGGGTTGGCGGTGGCGTTGAGGGTGAAGTTGCTGGTCACGCCCCAGCGCACGTCGGCACCGACCTGCCGTTGCGTGCCGTAGCGCCAGTCGCCGGTCGTGGCATCCGGCGCGCCGGTGGCGCGCATCGTGGCCACGGGTGTCACGTCCAGCACCACGCCGCGCGTCATGTCGCGCATGCCGCGCAGATAGCCCGCCTGCACGCCGAACGATTGCCGTGCACGCGAGGTGGGCGCCCAGGTCACCTGATATCCCGTGCGCTGCGTCTGCCGGACGATCTGCAGCCCCCAGTCCTGCGGTGCACCGAGCTGGAAGCGCACCGACTTGAACGGGATGCGAATCTCGATGGCGAAGCCGTCGTCGAGCACGCGCCCCTTCGACTGCCAGACGTAGTCCTGCGTCAGGTCCGCCGCGGCGAGTGACGCGCGGGAGACTCCCGGACCCGCCGACTGCTCGCTGCGCATGCCATCGGCCTGCACGCCGAGTGGGTTGACGGCAAAGACGAACGACCGGCGGCGGTCGTTGAAGGTGTCGAAATGCACGGCGACCCAGTCGTCGTTCGCGATCCGGTCGCGTTCCGCCAGGGTCGCACGCACGGTGCCCTGCGGCGCCCAGGCGCGAATGGCGATGTACATCGCGTCCGAGGTATAGAACAACCGGACGTCGGTGGAGTCCTGCGCGGGCCGGCCGTCGACGGGGCTGTAGGTGGAGAAGCCGGTCAGCAGCGCGGCCTTCGCCCATGAGGCGTCGTCCAGGTTGCCATCGATGATCACCTCGGCGCGTTCCAGCCGCGTGGCACGGACGTCGAGCTGGCCCAGCCGGCCCGAGTACACCGCGGCGGCATCACGCGGTGGTGTCAGCGAATCGGGCAGCGAGACGGGTGCACCATGCAGGACAGCGGCTGCGTGGAGGGCGAGCGTGACGGCAGGCAGCATGCTGGGGCGAATCGCGGGAGGCGGGACAGTGGCTGAGCCACCCAGACCCTCGTGACGGTGCGACTCGCGGGAGGCGGGACAGCGGTAGAGCCACCCAGAGTCTCAAGATAGCGACCCGGACTTGGCCGTGCAGCCCGACAGGCTGTCCGACCGGGCAGCGGCTGTCGGATGCGCTCGCCTCACGGCTCGTTCCGTCCTGACGGCTCGGCGACCGTCGTGCGCAGCAGATGACGGCCTCTGGCGTGAGCACCCCGGTCGAGTCCGCAAGTGTCCCGCTCGTTCGACGAACTGCTCGAATCCGTCGCGCCCTGCCGACACTCGCCGACATGAAGTATCGCAATGAAAACATCTGGTTGCGCCATCGGCGCGGCGCGAGCGTGCGGTCCGCGTCGACACGCGCCGTGCATGCCCACTGCGGCGTGTGCATGCAATTCAGGTCAGGTGCGCACGCCACACGCATGGCGCTCTCTGCAGTGGAGCGCACCACGCAGTGAGACTCGCCCTCATCGGATGCAAACTTGGAGCGGCGACATCTATGTTGCATGAGCGCCGATTGCGACGGACACGGGTCTGCACGACCGTGCCGTCTACTGCGCATCGCCGACCGGATCGCCGCCTGAACCGCATGTTTGCGGCTCCAGCGACCGGGAGCATGCTGCAGACGGTCGCCACGCGACACGACGACGTGCCGCCGATGCGTGTGCCATCGATGCCGATGCACCGCCAGCCGAGGACTGCGCCGCGCGTGTGCACGCGAGCGCACGCGCCTCGTCCTCTCACGACTGCGACCGCAGCGCGACCTGTTCGGCCCCCACATCGACGGCACGACGGACGTCCGCACGCGCGTGGGCCGGTTCCGGCACTCGCAGGCGCGGCGCATCCTGAGCGTCACTCACTCGAACCATCCGACGTCGTCCGACACGCGTGACTCACGACATGGCGCACAGTCTCGAACACAACACCCCACTGGTGGCAGCCGACGGCATCGCAATGGCCGACGGGCAGCGAGGCTATCCGCTGACGCTGCTGCAGAGCGGGATGCTGTTCCATGAGATCCATGGCATCCGCGGCGTGGACATCGAGCAGATCGTCTGCGGCACCGACGAGACGATCGACCTTACAGCGCTCCGCGCCGCGCTCGCGTCACTGGCGGAGATGCATCCGGTGCTCCGCACACGCTTCGTCTGGGACACGGATGAGGCACCCTCGCAGGAGATCGTTGCCGACGCCACGCCAGAACTGCGCGTGCTCGATCATACGGTGCTGCCTGCCGACGACCGCGCGATCGACTTCCGGAAGGTGCTGCTGGCCGACCGTACGGAAGGACTCCCGCTGTCCCGCGCACCTCTGTGCCGCGCGACGATGGTGCAGTACGCCCCGGGTGACACGCGGATCCTGCTCTCGATCCATCACGCGATCGTGGATGGTCGCTGCTTCCCGATCATCCTCGACGACCTGTTCCGCTGCTACGAGGCGCACCGGCTGGGTGAGGAGCCGGCGCCGGCGGCCACGCGGCTGGCGTTCCGCGAGTTTGCCGAGTGGAGCGTCACGCAGGATCACGACACGCGCTCTCGCGCCTACTGGAGCACGCGCCTGCGTGGCTTTTCGGCACCGACACCGCTGACGGTGGATGGTCTGCCGGACGCGGGGCGCGACCCGCTCTCGTGGCAGGACGACCTTGCGTTCACCGCGGCCGAGACGAGCGCGCTGGAGGCGCTCGCGTCGCGATGTGACGTGACGATGCACACGCTCGTGCAGGGGGCATGGGCGCTGCTGCTGTCGCGCTATTCCTCCGAGACCGACGTTGTGTTCGGTGGAACACGTGCCTGCCGCAAGTCGTCGATCGCGGGTGTGGACGAGGCGATCGGATTGTTCATCAACACGCTGCCGGTCCGCGCCTCGCTCGAGCCGGAGACACCACTGCTCGCGCTGCTGCAAGCGCTCCGGGAGCAGTGGGTGGCGATGCGCGCGCACGAGCACACGCCACTCAGCCGCGTGCAGGCCTGGAGTGATCTGGAGAAGGGGCAGTCGCTCTTCGACAGCATCCTCGTGTTCGAGAACTTCGACCTCGGCGAGGTGATGCGCGAACGGGGCGGCGACTGGACGCGCCGTACGGTGGAACTCTACGAGCGCACGAACTTCCCGATCACGGTCGCAGCCTACCACGGCAGCGAGCGCCTGCGCATCAAGATCGAGTTCGATCCCGCGAGGTTCAGCCTCGCCACGGTGCGCCGCATGCTGGGGCATCTGCATTCGCTGCTGGTGCAGTTCACGGCCACGCCAGACGCAACGCTTGGCACGTACCACCTGACCACCGCCCACGAGCTGCGTGAGTTGCATGCGGCCTGGGCCACGCCGTGCGAGTTCCCGGTGCCGGGAACACTCGTGTCGTGGTTCGAGGCACAGGTGGCCAGGACACCGGAGCACACGGCGCTCTCGTACGAAGCGCGGAGCTGGACGTATCGTGAGCTCGACGCTGCGGCCAATCGCGTCGCGCACACGTTGATCGGCACCCACGGGGTGCTGCGCGGTGACATCGTGGCGATGTGCGTGGACCGGTCGGCCGAGATCGTGATCGGGATCCTCGGCATTCTCAAGACCGGTGCTGCCTACCTGCCGATCGACCTCGCGTATCCGGCCGAGCGACTGCAGTGGATGCTGGAGGATGCCGCGTCGACGGTGCTGCTGACGCAGGCGTCACTCGTGGAACGCTTGCCGGCGACGACCGCGGCAGTCGTCACGTTCGAGGCGATTGCCGAGGAACGCGATCTGCCGACGGTGACGCCTGCCGTGGCGGGAGATCCCGATGATCTCGCCTATGTGATCTTCACCTCCGGTTCGACCGGCAAGCCGAAGGGGTGCCGCGTCACGCACCGCAACGTCGCGCGCCTGATGACCGCGACGGAGGAGTACTACCACTTCGACGAGCACGACGTGTGGACGCTGTTCCACTCGTTCGCGTTCGACTTTTCGGTGTGGGAGATCTGGGGCGCGCTGCTGTATGGTGGGCGCGTGGTGGTGGTGCCGTACGACGTGACGCGTTCGCCGGATGACTTCCTGGCGTTGCTGTCGCGCGAGCAGGTCACGGTGCTGAACCAGACGCCGTCGGCGTTCCGGCAGCTGATCGCGGCGGAGGAGCGTGAGGAGCGTGTGCCGGCGGATGCCGCACTCGCGCTGCGCTACGTGATCTTCGGCGGCGAGGCGCTGGAGCTGGAGAGCCTGCGCCCCTGGTTCGCGCGGCATGGCGACCAGCGACCGCAGCTCATCAACATGTACGGCATCACCGAGACCACGGTGCATGTGACCTACCGCCCCATCACGAGTGCCGATCTCGCGAGCGGCAGCGTGATCGGCCGGCAGATTCCCGACCTCGAGATCCATCTGCTCGACGGCCATGGGCATGCCGTCCCGATCGGTGTGCCGGGTGAGATCCACGTCGGTGGTGCCGGCGTGACGGCGGGCTACCTCAATCGCCCCGAGCTGACGGCGTCGCGGTTCCTGCCGCACCCGTTCCGCGACGGTGAGCGGCTGTATCGCACCGGTGACATCGCCCGCTTCCTGCCGACGCAGGATCTCGAGTATCTCGGGCGCAGCGATGACCAGGTGAAGATCCGCGGCTTCCGCATCGAGCTGGGCGAGATCCAGTCGGTGCTGCAGCGCCACCCGGCGGTGCGCGAGGCGTTCGTGACGGTGCTCGGGCGTGGCGGCGACGCACGGATCGTGGCGTACCTCGTGGGTGATCGCGAGGCGGGATCGCTGACGGCGCTGCGCGAGTTTGCCGGTGCCTCGATGCCGCCGTACATGATCCCGTCGGCAATCGTGTACGTCGAGCGGTTTCCGCTCACGAACAATGGCAAGATCGACCGGAAGGCGCTGCCCGCCCCCGATGACTCCACGCGCGTGCGCACCGTGGCCAGCCATCAGGCGCCGCTGGGCGAGGTGGAGACAATCCTTGGCCAGATCTGGGCGCGGGCGCTCAAGCTCGATCGCGTCGGCCGCGACGAGAATTTCTTCGAGCTCGGTGGCGATTCGATCCTGAGCATCCAGATCGTGTCGCAGGCGCGGCGAGCCGGGATTCAGATCACGCCGCGCGACCTGTTCGAGCGTCGCACCATCGAGCGGCTGGCTGCTGGCGCGGGGTCGCTGCTCTCCGCGCCGGTTGCGAGCATCGCGCCGGTCGCGGGTCCGGCACCGTTGACGCCCATCCAGCGGTGGTTCTTCCGCCACGACCTGCCCGATCCGAACCACTGGACGCAGTCGTTCCTGTTCGATCTCGCGACGCCGGTGGACCCATCGCAGCTGGAGCGTGCGCTGCGCGAGCTGGTGCAGCATCACGCTGCGCTGCGCACGCGTTTCCGCGACGGCGTGCAGGAGGTGCAGGCTGTACCGGCGCTCGTCGTGCAGCGTGTGGAGACGCCAGTCAGCGAGGCGCAGCTGCAGCGTCATTGCCTCGACGCCCAGCGCGCGCTGAGCGTGCACGAGGGCATCATGCTGTCGGCGGTGCACTTCACCGCCAGCGGCCAGCTCTACCTCGCCATCCACCACCTGGCGGTGGACGGCGTGTCGTGGCGCATCCTGCTCGAGGATCTCGAGGCGCTGCTGGGTGGCAAGCCTGTGGATACGGTGCCTACGCCGTTCGTCAACTGGGCGCACCACGTCGCGTCACTCGCCTCGGATCCGGCCATCATCGCCCAGCGCGAGTACTGGCTGCAGCAGGCGCGCGGTTTCCGTCTGCAGCCACGCACCGCGGCGGTCGTGACGACCGCAGGCGAGGCACAGTCGATCACCGTGCGCCTCACGCCGCGCGAGACCGAACAGCTCACGCAGCACGCGGTACCTGGCATGCGCGCGCAGCTCGACGAGGTGCTGGTCGCGAGCGTGGCAGGCGCGATCGCGTCGCAGTGCG
The DNA here is from genome assembly GCA_031409715.1 of Gemmatimonadaceae bacterium. GTDB lineage: Bacteria > Gemmatimonadota > Gemmatimonadetes > Gemmatimonadales > Gemmatimonadaceae > JACMLX01. The sequence goes on from JANNXU010000049.1 coordinate 10,812, forward strand.
ATGTGACGGAGCTGGCGCTCGATCTCGAGGGACATGGCCGACGCGAGGCGAGTGCCTTCGACCTCTCGCGCACGGTCGGGTGGTTCACGGCGATCTACCCGCTGGCGCTGCACGTGGAGCGTGGCGCGGCGCTGGAGTCGCTGGTGGCTGCCACCAAGCGGGCGATGCGCGGCGTGCCCGAGCGCGGCTTCGGCTTCGGCCTGCTCGACATCGACGCGCCCACGCGCGACGTCCTCTTCAACTACCTCGGCCGCTTCGATCAGGTCACGGCGGACAGCGCGCTGTTCACCTTCGCCAGTGACGCGTCGGGCTCCTGGTACGACGGCGGTTCGTCGCGTTCGCACCTGCTCGAGATCAACGCCTGGATCAAGAACGGCTGCCTCGAGTTCACGTGGACATTCGCAGCTGTGCCGCAGGAGCTGGTGGCCGGCATGGCAGCAGCGTGCCTGTCATCGCTGCGACTGCTCACGGAACAGTCGCAGGCGAGTGCAGCGTGGATCGCGTCGGACTTTCCGCTGGCGAACCTGCGTGATCGCGACCTGCCCCTGATCACGTGCGAAGTGGAGGACGTGCTGCCGCTCACGCCGGTGCAGCAGCTCTACTACACCCTCGAGACGGCGCGCCCTGGCGCCGCGATCGATCAATGGCACTGGAGGCTGACCGGCACGGTGGATGCCGCAGCACTCCGCGCCGCCTTCGAGCACACCGCCGCGATGCACGCCGGCCTTCGCACGGAGTTCCTCGGCGCTGGACTCGCCGAACCGGTGCAGGTGGTGCGGCCACGCGTGTCGATCCCGCTCGATGTGGTCCGAATCGCGGACGACTCGGCGTTCGACGCGCTCCTCGCCGCCGACCGCGCGAAGGGGCTGCCCATCGACCGGGCACCGTTGATGCGCCTCACGCTGGTCGAGCACGCCGGTGCACCGGCGCGACTGATCTGGACGCACCATCACCTGCAGGTGGATGGCTGGTCGTGGCCGCTGCTGCTGGCGCAGGTGTCGGCTGCATACCGCGCCATCACGCGTGGCGAGCAGCCACCGGCCCTGCGCGGCGCCTCGATCCGCGAATATCTGCAGTGGTACCGCTCGGTCGATCTCGCGCCGTCGCGCCGATTCTGGCAGGAGTACCTCACTGGTGTCACGCAGCCGACGGCGGTCTCGTCGCAGGCGCGCGGCAGTGCCGTCTTCGCCGAGCGCACCGTCACGCTCGCGGATGACGTGACGGCGGCGCTGCAGGCGCTGGCCCGTCGCCTACGATGCCCGCTGAACGCGCTGGTGCAGGCCGCCTGGGCGATCGTGCTCTCCCGTCGCACCGGCAGCGACGACGTGGTATTCGGTGCGACGTTCTCCGGGCGACCGGCGGAGCTGCCGGACGTCGAGTCCATCATCGGCGCGTTCATCAACAACCTGCCGGTGCGTGTGCGCCTCGATGCCGGTGCGAGCTTCGAGCACCTCGCCGCTGCGCTGCAGGCGCAGGCGATTGCGCTGGGCGAGCATCAGCATCTGCCGTTGCGCGAGATTCAGGAACTGTGCGCCGTGCCGCTGCGATCGCAGCTCTTCGAGTCGCTGCTGGTGTTCCAGAACTATGGTGTGGACGATGGTGCGATGCGGTGGACGGACGACGTCACGGTTCAGGATTTCACCTCGCCCGTGCGGACGAACTACCCGCTGACACTTGTCGTGCGACCCGGCGAGTCGGCGCTGGCTCTCGACCTGATTCATCAGGCTGGCCGGTTCGACGAGGGCGACGCCAGCGCGTTACTGGAGGCGCTCTGTGCCGTGCTCCGCCGCGCCGCGCAGACGCCCGACGCAACGGTGGCGTCGTGTCGCGATGCACTGGCGCTGACGCAGATCACCGCGCCCTCTCTGCCAGACGCGAGCCGTGGACCGAGCACGCATCCGCCGGTGACGCTGCTGCAGAAGCGAATCGCGCGGGTGTGGGAGCGGGCGTTCGGCGTGACGGACATCGGCATCGACGAGAATTTCTTCGATCTCGGTGGCCATTCGTTGCTGCTGATGCGTGTGCATGGCCTGCTGGTCCGTGCGCTGGAACGCGACCTGTCGGTGGTGGACGTGTTCGGCAATCCGACGATTCGCAAGCTGGCCGCGGCGATCGAGTCCGAGGTGCAGCCCGCCGCGGTCGCACTCGGTTCACGCCCGGGCCGTCAGCGCACGAAGACGGACGACATCGCCGTGATCGGCATGAGCGGCCGGTTTCCCGGCGCGGAATCTGTTGCCGAGTACTGGGCGAATCTGGTGAACAACGTCGAGTCGATCGTCACGTTCACCGACGACGAACTGCGGCAGGAAGGGCTTGATCCGGACGCGATGCGGGCCGCTGGACACTACGTGCAGCGCCGCGGCCAGCTTGCCAGCCCCGACGAGTTCGACGCGGCATTCTTCGGCATGTCGCCGAACGAGGCCGCTGCCACCGATCCACAGCACCGGCTCTTCCTCGAGACGGCGTGGTCGGCGCTCGAGGACGCGGGCCATGCGCCGTCGCGCGTGCAGGGTCGCGTCGGCGTGTTCGCGGGGATGAGCAACAACACGTTCTACGAGCAGTACGTGCAGGCCGACACGACGCTGCGCGCGCAGCTTGGCGACCTCGTGGTGATGATGGGCAACGAGAAGGACTATCTCGCCACGCGCACCGCCTACAAGCTCAACCTGAACGGTCCGGCGCTGAACGTGTACACGGCGTGCTCGACATCGCTGGTCGCGATGGCCGAGGCGATCTACGCGCTGCGTGAGGGACGGTGCGAGATGGCGATCGCGGGGGCCGTGTCGGTCACCTTCCCGCAGAACCGTGGCTACTACCACGAGGAGGGCGGTATCACGTCGCCTGACGGCCACTGCCGTCCGTTCGATGCCAGCGCCGCTGGAACGGTCTTCAGCAACGGGCTCGCAGCGGTCGTGCTCAAGCCGCTGGATCAGGCGATTGCCGATGGTGATACCATCCACGCGGTGGTGAAGGGCGTCGGGATGAACAACGATGGCTCCGACAAGGTCAGCTTCACGGCACCGAGCGTGGCGGGGCAGGCGGGGGCCATCCGTGAGGCGTATGCACAGGCCGGTGTGTCGCCCGCAACGATCGGCTACGTCGAGGCGCATGGCACGGCCACCGCACTCGGCGATCCGATCGAGTTCGAGGCGCTGGTGACGGCGTACCGCGAGCAGACCGACGGCGTGCAGTTCGCGGGCATCGGCTCGGTCAAGTCGAACCTCGGTCACCTCGATGCGGCGGCCGGCATGGCGGGCTTCATCAAGGCCGTGCTCGCGCTGCGCGATGGCATCATTCCGGCCATGCTGCATGTGCAACGGCCGCATCCCGCGCTGCGGATCGAGGCGTCACCGTTCCGGATCGTGTCGAGGAACGAGTCGTGGGTCTCGCGCGATGGTGCACCGCGTCGTGCCGGCGTGAGTTCGTTCGGCGTCGGTGGTACCAACACGCACGTCGTGCTCGAAGAGGCACCGGCGGCAGCCGCCAGCGCCCCGTCCACGCGGCAGCGGGAGCTGCTGCTGCTCTCGGCCAAGTCTGCCACTTCATTGCAGCGGATGCGCGTGGCGCTCGCCGATCATCTGGAGCGGCATCCGGATGCCGTGCTGGCGGACGTCGCGTTCACGCTGGCCACCGGTCGTGAGTTGTTCACGCATCGCCTCGCGATTTCGGCGGCGACCGTCGGCGAGGCCATCGACAGGCTACGTGCTCCCGACGTTCAGGGTCACGCCGCGCGGATGAGTGATCTGCCGGTGGCGTTCCTCTTCCCGGGGCAGGGTGCGCAGTTCACCGGCATGGGGCGGGCGCTGTACGCCACCGAGCCCGTCTTCCGCGACGCGGTGGACGAATGCGCGGCGATCCTGCAGCCGCTGATCGCTGCAGACATCCGCGCGCTGCTGTTCGACGAGTCGGAGCAGGCCGAGGCCGTCCTCAACGAGACACGTTTCACGCAGCCGGCGTTGTTCGTCGTGTCCCATGCGTTGGCGCGGCTCTGGAAGGCGCATGGCGTAAGTCCGGCATCGATGATCGGGCACAGCGTCGGCGAGTACAGTGCGGCGTGCCTTTCCGGTGCGATTCCGCTCGAGGCAGCACTGCGCCTCATCGCCACGCGTGGCCGGATGGTGGATGCGCTGCCCGGCGGCTCGATGCTCTCGATCCGGCTTCCGGAAAGTGCCGTGCACCCGATGCTGAGCGATGACGTCGAGATCGCAGCGATCAACTCGCCGGTGATGACGGTGGTCTCCGGCACGAGCGAGGCGATTGGGGCGCTGGCTGCCCGCCTGCTGCGCGAGGAGATCCCGCATCGCGACCTGCGCACCTCGCATGCCTTCCACTCGGTGATGATGGCGCCGGTGGTCGGCCCGTTCCGCGACGAGGTGGCGTCGGTCGCGTTCGCTGCGCCGCAGGTGCCATTCGTGTCCAACGTGACCGGCACCTGGGTCACCGACGAGAGCGTCGCGTCGCCGGAATACTGGGCGGGCCACATCCGGCAGACCGTGCGCTTCGAGGATGGCGTCCGCTGCCTGGCGGCGGATCGCACCCTCGCGCTGGTGGAGGTGGGGCCGGGACGGAGCTGCATCACGTTCGCGCGTCAGTCCATCGCCGATGGCGCGGATCATCCGATCATCACCTCGCTGCCCAAGGATGGGGCCAGCGACGGATTCCTCGAGTCCGTCGGTGCGCTCTGGTGTGCCGGCGGCCGCATCGACTGGACACTGTACTTCAACGGTGAAACGCGCCGCCGAGTGCCGCTGCCAACCTATCCCTTCGAGCGCAAGCGGTTCTGGCCGAATGCGCGGACGCTCGTCCTACCACTTGCCGCACGACAGCTCCAATCGCCAATGGTCCTGACTGCAACCACCGCAGGTTCTTCGCCGCCGGGCAACGTGCCGGTGACGGCTCCGATCGTCGCACCGCCGACGATGCGCACCCGGAAGGAACACCTCGTCACCGAAGTGCGTGCGCAGGTGCAGCGGATCACCGGCTTCGATGACATTGCCGTCGACACCACGTTCCTCGACCTCGGGCTGGACTCGCTTTTGATCGGGCAGGCGGCGGTGACGCTGAGTCGTCACTTCGGCACGCGCATCACGTTCAAGCACCTGATGCACGATCACGATTCGGTGACGAAGCTGGCGGCGTTCCTCGACGGTACGCTGGAGGCATCGCGGTTCCAGCCGGTTGCGCCGGTGTCCGTCGCCGCGCCGATGTTCGCGCCGGTCATGCCTGCGCGCGACGGGAGCCTCGACGATCGTGTCGCACGACTCGAGGCGATGCTCCAGCAGTTGATGCCCGGTGCGCTGCCGGCTGCGGCTGCCGCTGCGCCAGCGATTGCGACGAAATCCGGCTTCGACGCCGGTGCGCTGCACAAGGGTGGCAACGCGCCGATCACGTTCGGTCCGTTCCGGCCGGTGGCGTCGGGTGCGGCGGCCGCGCATGCGCTCACCGCGCAGCAGCAGGCGCACCTCGACGCGCTGATCGCCGCGTACACGGAGCGCACGCCAAAGTCGAAGGCCAACATCGCCGAGAGTAGGACGATGCTGGCGGACCCGCGAGCCGGCGCCGGATTCAACCGACTGTGGAAGGAGATGGTGTATCCCGTCGTCACGACGGGCTCGAAGGGTGCGCACCTGTGGGATCTGGACGGCAATCGCTGGGTCGACGTGACGCTCGGCTTCGGGTTGGGATTGCTCGGCCATCGGCCTGACGTCGTCGTCAATGCCGTGGCCGAGCAGCTCGCGACTGGCTTCGAGATCGGACCGTCATCGCCGCTCGCCGGTGAGGTGGCGAAGCTGCTGTGCGAGGTGTCGGGCAAGGATCGCGCGACCTTCTGCGACACCGGGTCGGAAGCCGTGACGGCGGCCATCCGCATCGCGCGCACCGTCACTCAGCGCGACAAGATCGCGGTATTCCAGGGATCGTACCACGGCATCTTCGACGAGGTGCTGGGCCGTCCCGTGGTGCAGAACGGGCAGCTCACGACGGCGCCGATCGCGCCAGGCATCACCGACGATTCGCTCGCGAACATCCTGATCCTCGAGTACGGCAACCCCGAGTCGCTGACCTTCATCGAGCGCTACGCCGGTGAGCTGGCGGCGGTGCTGGTGGAGCCGGTGCAGAGCCGGCGTCCCGACCTGCAGCCGCGGGAGTTCCTGCAGGCCCTGCGCGCACTCACGGCGCAGCATGACATCGCGCTCGTCTTCGACGAGGTGGTGACCGGCTTCCGCTGCCACCCGCGCGGCGCGCAGGCGGTGTTCGGCATCGACGCCGATCTCGTCACGTACGGCAAGGTGATGGGCGGCGGCATGCCGATCGGTGCACTCGCCGGCCGGAAGAAGTACATGGATGCGCTCGACGGCGGCGCCTGGAATTACGGCGATGATTCCGGTCCCGATGCCAGCGTCACCTTCTTCGCCGGCACGTTCGTGCGCCATCCGCTGGTGTTGGCGGCAGCCCGCGCGGTGCTCACCGAACTCACGGCACGAGGCCCGGCGCTGCAGGAGACGCTCGACCGCCGCACCGAGTCGCTGGTGGACGCGATGAACGCATTCGCCGACGAGGCCGGCGTGCCGGTGAAGGTGACGCGATTCAGCTCGATGTTCATGATCAACTTCGCCCCCGGGTTGAAGTACGCGTCGCTGTTCTTCTACCACATGCGCCTGCGCGGCGTGCACATCTGGGAGACGCGCCCGAGCTTCCTGTCGGTCGCACATTCGGATGAGGATGTGTCGGCGGTGCTGGCGGCGTTCCGCGAGAGCATCACCGCATTGCAGGATGGTGGCTTCTTCCCCGGTGGCGCCAACGGTGACCGCATCGCTGTCACTGCGGAGCAGGAGGAGCTGATCGTCGCCTCGGCGATGAGCGAGGGGCACTCACGCGCCTTCAACGAGTCGATCTCGATCCGTTTCGACGGGGCGCTCGATGGTCGTGCGCTCGACACGGCAGTCCGCGCCGTGGTGGCTCGTCACGAGTCACTGCGTGCCGTGTTCGAGCGTGATGGCAGTGCGCAGCGATTCGTGCCGGCGAATCGCTGCGAGGTGATGGTCACTGCGGTGGACCTGCGCACCGCATCCGCCGACGCCGTGGAGGCGTATCGCGCCAGCGTGATCAGCGGGATATTCCACTTGTACGAGGGGCCGTTGTGCCGTTTCCACCTGCTCGCATTGGGTGACACGCGGCATGAACTGCTGATCGTCGCGCATCACAGCGTCTGTGACGGTTGGTCGTTCGGCGTGGTGTACGAGGACATCCTCGCGCTGTACCGCCGCGCCGCCGGCGTGGCTGGCGGAGTGCCGGACGTGACGCCGTTCCGGAATTTCGTAGATCGTCAGGTGCAGCCCGACGAGTCCGCGCGGCGTGCCGAGGATACCGAGTACTGGATCGGGCGACTGGCCACGCTGCCGCCGACGCTGGAACTTCCGGCCGACCTGCGTGGCACGTCGGATGACTCGTTCGAATGCATCGCCACGACGCGTGCGCTCAGTCCGGCGCTCGGCGAGGCGGTGCTGGCGTTCTGTCGCGCACAGCGACTCACGCCGTACACCCTCTTCTTCGCCGCGTATCGCGACGTGCTGACGCGGCTCTCGGCACAGGACGCATTCTGCATCGGCACACCGATCGCGAGTCAGGCGTCGGCGGGGCTGCCCGGTCTGGTCGGGCACGGCGTGCACTTCCTGCCGCTGCCGTGCATACGGACCGATGATGGCACCGTGGGTGAGTACCTCGCGGAGAATCGCGGGCTGATTCTCGACTCGCTGGATCATCAGTCGACGACGCTCTCGCGAATCCTGCGCGGCATGCCCACTGGCGTGCGCCTGCCGCGGGTCTCGACGACGTTCACCCTCGAGACCACCTCGCCGGAATGGAACGGCGACGGCGTCACGGCCAGTCTGCAGGTCAACGCCAAGCGATACTCCACGTTCGACCTGAGCCTGTACGTCACCGACGATCATGGACGCTTCTCGCTGCTCGCGACGGCGGCGCGCGACCGCTTCAGCGTAGCGCGTGTGGAGGGCTGGCTCGACCTGATCGAGTCGTGGCTGGCGGCGGTGGTGCAGTCCCCGGCGGGGACGCGTCTGGCGGAGCTGTCGATCGCGCGGAATTCACGCGCATCGCAGGCGCTCGCATCTCCGCTTCCGGCGTCGCCGCTGCCGGAATTGCCGCCGCGTGCCGCCGTCAGCGATGTCGTGTCGCTGTTCGAGGCGCAGGTGACGGCGACGCCCCACGCGATTGCCGTCCGTGGTGACGACGCGACGCTGTCGTACGAGCGGCTCGACGGACTCGCGAACGCGCTGGCGCACCGTCTCACGGCAGTCGGTGTCGCACCGGGTGCGCGCGTGATGCTGGACGTGGAGCGGTCGACGGCCTTCATCATCGCCATCCTCGCGATCCTCAAGTGTGGCGCGGCCTACGTGCCGATTGATCCCGCGTACCCCGAGGAGCACAAGCGGCACCTACGCGAGGATGTGCAGCCGTCACTCACGCTCGATGACGCAGCGCTCGCGTCGATGTTGGCGGGCCTCGAGCCGATCACCGATGCGGCCAGCGGTCGGGCATCCGTCACGCCGGAAAGCCTGGCGTACGTGATGTTCACGTCAGGGTCGACGGGACGCCCCAAGGGCGTGATGGTCCCGCACCGCGGCATCGCGCGGCTGGTGCGTGCACCCGGGTGCATCGACATCACGCCACAGGACGTCTTCCTCTTCGCATCACCGCTCTCGTTCGACGCATCGACGCTCGAGATCTGGGGCGCGCTGCTGAATGGCGCCTGCCTCGTCATTCCCGCGCGCGGTGCGCTCACGATCCGTGACATCGCGGCGCAGATCGCACGCCACGGGGTGAGCGTGCTCTGGCTCACGGCCGGCCTGTTCCAGGCGATGATCGACGAACGTCCCGAGTCGCTGGCCCGGCTGCGCATCCTGCTGGCCGGTGGTGACGTGCTCGGGATGCGGCACGTGGCCCGCGCATTGGAACTGCTGCCGCAGGTGCGCCTGATGAACGGCTACGGACCCACCGAGAACACCACGTTCACCACGGTGCACGAGATCACGGCGGCGGACCTCGCGCGCCCCTCGATCCCCATCGGTACGCCGGTGCCGGGGACGATCGTGGTGATCCTCGATGAGCAGCTGCACGCGGTCCCTGCCGGGGTCGCGGGCGAGCTGTGTGCGGGTGGCGCGGGTGTCGCGCTCGGATACATGGATCGTCCGGAGCTCACGGCCGCCGCGTTCATCACGAACCCGCTCGGCGACCCCGACGCGCCGACGCTGTATCGCACGGGTGATCGCTGCCGTGCGCTCCCCGATGGCACCATCGAGTTCATCGGCCGTATCGACCAGCAGGTGAAGATCCGCGGCTTCCGCGTCGAACCCGGTGAACTCGAGGCGGTGCTGGTTGCGCAGTCGGGTGTGACGGCCGCGCGCGTCGTGGTGCGCACCGATGCTGTCGCCGGCAAGTCGCTGGTGGCATTCTGCACCGGTGATGTCGCGTCACGTCAGGCCGTGATGGAGGCCGTGCGAGTGGCGCTGCCGCAGCACATGCTGCCAGCGTCGCTGATGTTCGTCGACAGCTTCCCGCTTTCGCCCACAGGCAAGATCGACACTCGCGCGCTGCTCGCGCGGCTGGACGCTCAGGAGGAGGGCCCAACCGCCGAGCCGTCGTACGAACATCCCGCCACGGTCACCGAGCGGTCGCTGTTCCGGATCTGGAGTGAGCTGCTGGGCCGTGAGCGGTTTGGTGTCACGGACACCTTCTTCGATCTCGGTGGGCACTCGCTGCTCGGATTGCGGTTGTTCAACCGGCTCGAGACCGAGTTCGGCTTCGTCCGGCCGCTGGCGGTGCTCTTCCAGCATCCGACGGTGCGGGCGTTGGCCGCCGAGATCGATCGCGGCGCAGTCGCTGCAGTGTCACCCGATGTCGCGGTCGCGTCGCACCCGTTCGAGGATCACGTCGCCACGCTGCGCGCGGAGGGCAGGGGCGCCCCGCTGTTCCTGGTGCATGGTGGCGATGGTGGCGTGATGTTCTATCACGCGCTCGTGGCACGACTGGTCGGCGTCGACTGTCCGGTGTATGCCATCGAGTCACCGTCGCTGAACCGGCGGGACCTCGGCGTGCCGGACCTCGACACGCTCGTGACGCAGTATCTCGACATGATCGTCGCCAGGCAGCCCGTTGGACCGTACCGTCTCGGCGGCTATTCGTTCGGTGGCATCATCGCCTACGAGATCGCCGGTCGCCTGACTGCGCGTGGCAGCGCCGTCAAGCTCATCATCTTCGACTCGGCCAACCCGGTCAGCACCAACGAGAATCGCCATGACTTCCGGCGACGCATCCAGGTGGCGTGGAAGCGTTTCCGCGGTGACCCGCTGCTGGTGCGATGCGGCAAGATCCTTGGCCGCATTGCCTCGCGCCGGTCGGATGAGCGTGTGCACCAGGAGAAGGTGCGTCGCTGCCGTGACGCCTGGGCCAACGGGACGCTCATCGAACTCGAGGATCGTGCCTTCTACCTCAACGAGCTGCATCAGGAGCTGCTGGTCGGGTACGCCCCGACCGCGCATGTGCGCGAGGCGCTGCTGGTGAAGTCGTCGGCCGAGATCGAGGGGTGCGACCTGCCCGAGGACTACGGGTGGGGCGCGTGGATCGGGCACCTCGACACGATCATGGTGCCTGGCGATCACCTCGCCGTGTTTGCGCCCGCCGCCGTGGACACGCTCGTGCCGGGGCTGCAGGGGTATCTGGCCTAGTGTGACGTGAAGTAGCAGTCGGCAGCACGATGGACGGGCCATGTGATCTGCCGACTGCTCCTTCACGCCTCTGGCACGACGCGCGATCGACCCGGCAGCCGGGTCAGCCTGCCGGCGCCGGCGCGTTGGAGTTCCAGGCGTCGTAGAACACCTTCCATGCGCCATCGACCTTCTTCCAGACGACGAGGTACTTCGCCGTCTGCATCGGGGCCGTCGGCGGCATGCGCAGCTCCACCACACCGAAATCGGCGGCGAGGTCACCCGAGAAGGTCACCGTGGTCGGCGTGAACCTGATCCACACACCCGGCGCTGCCAGCATGCCGGTGTATGCCGCCCTGATCGCATCGGTGCCCTGCATGGCCGGCGCATCGGGCCAGACCAGCGTCGCGTCGCTCGTGTAGAGCGCGACGACGCCTTCCACGTTGCCTGCCGACGCGCAGGCGCCCCACTCCGCGTTCAGCGCTTCGAGTGCGGCCTGGTCGTCCGCGTGGTCATGCTCGGTCATGTGCGGTGCTCCATGGTGTTGTATGGTGAACTGCCGATGTTCCCCGCCTCGTCGGCGCTGCCGGCGCCGTCGCCAAGCTCCTGCAGCAGCGCGGCGGCTGCCTGCAGGTCCCGCGTGTCATGCCCCTCGTCGAACCACCCGAACACCGGCGCGAGGATCGCCCTCGCCTCGTCCTCGCGCTGCGAGTCGCGCAGCAGCCGCGCCAGCGAGGTCGCGGCGCGCAGTGCCCATCCCTGCGCCCGCTGCGCCTGTGCGACCGCAAGGGCCTCACGCAGCGACTGCTCCGCGTCGACGGTCCGGTGCAGCGCCGCGAGCACGACCCCGCGCAGTCGGTGCATCTCGGCAAGAAATGCGCGATCCTCGCGGCAGTCCTCGCGTGACAGGCTGGCCTCGATCAGCGCGAGCCCGCGCGGCAGGTCGCCGCGCTGCGCGATGGCCATGCCGAGCCGCGCGTAAAGATAGGCGATCCAGACGCGGTGACCGGTCTGCTCGAGCCGCGCGATCGAGACCGACGATTCCTCGATGCCCTCGGCGTACGCACCCAGCAGGAAGCAGGCCGCGCCGCGGCTGATCTCCGCCATCATCTCCGACATCAGCGGCACGCCGAACTCGCGCCCGATGCGCATCGCCTCGTCAGCGCAGGCGGCAAGGCGCGCGGCGTCGCCGCAGTACTCGTACGACTGGGCACCGAGCGTGAGCGCGAACGCGATGTCGAACGGATGCTGGCGCTGGCGTGCATGGGCGGCGGTGCGCTCGCTGACGCGGCACGCCTGGTCGGGATGACCGAGCATCCAGAGATAGTGCGCGCGGTAGATGCCATCACCGGTGAGCGGATCGCTGTTGGTGCGCTGCGCGATCTGACCGTGACGCGCGGGATCATAGACCGCGAGCACCTCGTCCCCATGCTGCTTCGCCTCGTCGAACCGACCCAGCCAGAAATACGTCGTCATCGCGGCGCGATGGCCGCAGATCGTCAGCCGCTCGTCGCCGCGTGTCCGGCCCTGCTCGAGCATCAACTCGGCCCACTCCAGCGAGGCCGCGAGCTTGGCGCCCGTCATGAAGTGCACCCAGATCCCGTGCAGCACGGGGATGCTCGCCTCGCGGTCGTCGAGTGCCTGATTGAGCTGCCACGCCGGCTCGAGGGCCTTGAACACCTCCGGCGCGGCCCAGCCGCGATGCGCCACGATCGCCGGGCCGAGCAGTGTGCGGATGTCGAGCTCCAACCGGTCACGATCAGGACTGGCGGGGAGCCCCGGCACGCGCTCGAGGGCATGGCGCAGGAAGGCGAGCGCTTCGGGCAGGGCGAGGCGTTGCATCGCGAGTTCGCCCGCGCGCCGCCACAGCGGGATCGCCACCGCGTCCATCCCTCCCTCGCCATAGTGCCGCGCCAGCACCTCGGGCTGCAGCTCGCGCACGCCGGCGCTGCGGCGCTCCAGGCTGGCGGCGATCGCGCGGTGCAGCTCCTGGCGGCGCGAGCGCAGGATCGAGTCGTACGCCACGTCATGCACCAGCGCATGCTTGAACATGTACTGCCCCGTGCCCGTCAGCTGCGCCAATCCCGACTCGGTGAGTTCGGCGAGCGCCTGAGTCAGCGCATCGGGGTCGATGCGCGCGACGCTGGCCAGCATGTCGCGACTGAACTCGCGCCCGATCACGGACCCGATCTGCGCCACCTCCTTCACGGCCGTCACCCGATCGAGTCGCGCCATCAGCAGGTCGCGCAGCGTGGCCGGCAACACCGCCTGCCCGGTCACACTGAACAGCGCCGGACGCTCACCCGTGTTCCGGCTGAGGTCCATCTCCATCACCGCCCGTGTCAACTCCTCGATGAAGAGCGGCACGCCATCGGAGCGCGCGATGATCCCCTGCACGAGGCTTTCCGGCAGCGTGCGCCCCGACGTCCGCTCCACGAGCAGGCGACTCTGCGCCGCGTCGAGCCGGTACAGCTCGATCGGCAGTACGTGATCGGGCTCGGGCCACGTCGGCTGGAACTCGGGACGATGTGTGAGCACCACCAGCAGCGGCGCACTGGCCGCGCGGGTCACGAGGGCGGCGAGCACGTCGAGCGTGGACGGGTCGGCCCAATGCACGTCCTCGATCAGCAGCACGGTCGGCGCGACCTGCGATGCCGTGGCGAACAGCTCGATCAGCACGCGCGTGCCCTCGTCCTTCATGCGGCGCGGTGAGATCGGTGCCACCGAATACCGGTCGCGCCAGGGCAGGCCGAAGAGCGCTGCGAGATAGGCGGCGTCCTCCACCGGCCAGCCACGCTGTGCCACGACCAGCGCGTGGATCCAGTCGAGGCGCGCCGCCGGGGTGTCCTCGTGCAACGGATCGAGCGAACGCGCGAGATAATCCACGAAGGGGAAGAGGGCGCTGTTGCCCTGAAACGGCGAGCACTGCATGCGCAGCGTCCGCACGCCGTCCCCTTCGAGCCGCTCGATCAATCCGAGCACCAGACGGCTCTTGCCGAGCCCCGGCTCGCCACAGAGCCGGGCCACCTGGCCGCGACCATGCAGTGTCTCCCGCCAGCGCGCCAGCAGCGCCTCGAGTTCCTCGGTGCGACCGACCAGTGGCGTGACGCGCTGCTGCGTCGCGGCCTCGAAGCGCGAAGTGCCTTCGCTCAGCCCGTTCACGCGCCACGCATGCTCCGTGGCGGCAATGCCCTTCAGCGATTGCGCACCGAGGTCGGTGCAGTCCATCGCACCACCGGCCAGGCGGAACACCCGCTCGCTGATCACGATCTCGCCGGCATTGGCGAGGCCCTGCAGACGCGAGGCCAGGTTCATCGGCTCACCGACGGCGCTGCGCTCGCTGGCGGACACGACCACCACGCCGCTGGCGAGTCCGATGCGCACCTGCAGTCGTCCCACCTCGGGCACCTCGGTGCGTGAGAGCGCTGCCACGATGTCCAGTGCCGCGCGCACGGCCCTTCCCGCCTCATCCTCGTGTGCGACGGGAAAGCCGAAGAATGCCACCACGCCGTCACCCAGTCGCTGGAACAGGTAGCCATCGTACCGTGTGATGCAGACCGCGCAGGCGTCCTCGTAGCGACGGACGATGTCCTGCAGCACCTCCGGGTCCACGCGGGACGCGAGTTCGGTGTACCCGACCATGTCGCAGAAGAGCACCGTCAGCTGACGGCGTTCCCCGGCATCGTCGCGCGTCGTGGCGGAGGCTGCGGGTGCGACGGCGCCCGGGGTGACGTCGCTGCCGTGCAGCGCGTGGCGCAGTCGCTTGCGCGGCCCGAACGGGAGACCGAGTTCCTGCAGGTCCGCATCACTCAGGATGCGCAGCGTGTCGAGATCGACCTCGTTGGCTTCCAGGAGGTCGGCGTGCTGTTCAAGGCCGGCGGCGCGCAGCCACTCGCGCAGTGCGCTCATGCCACGCCTCCCGTCGGTGCGGCCTGCGCGACGAGAATGCCGTGCTGCACCAGCCACCGCGCCACCGCGCGTCCCTCGTGCACCGGCAGAGGCCACTGCTGCACGAGCGCGTCGGCGGTCGGCGCGAGCGGCAATGCCTCCAGCAGTGCGACCACGTCATGCCCGCCGACGAACGCCACCGGCGACTCGAGCGATGGATGTTCGAGCGCGCGTCGCTCGGCCACGAACTCGGTGCCGTAGCAGCCAGTCCGGCAGATCGAGGCCAGCGGCGACAGTGTGAGCGGCGTGGCCGGCGTGAGCCGTGCATCGACGACGGGTGTTGCGCGGTCCGGCATGGCATCGCTGCTGCGCGCGACCCAGAACCGCCCCATGTCGCCGCCGGCAGCGACTGATGCGTAGTGACCGGCAGACCAGCGCGCATGTCGTCCTGCCGTCGTCTCGACCTGACGCTCGTACGAGGCCATCGCGACCGCGGCGCGCTCCGGATGCTGCAGCAGCGTGTTGGCCACGATTGCACCGGACAGCGCGTTCTGGATCGCCTTCTGCACCCCGCTCGACGACAGCGGGTCGAGTGCGAGTGCGGCGTCACCGACGCGGATCAGGTCTGCAGCAATGCACGACGTGGCGCGCGACGGCGTGGCGTCGCAGGCGAGGATCGGCGAGAGCCGAACGCTGCCGGCCGCAGGTCGCACGAGCGCCGACTGCGCCAGCATCCGCGCGTAGAGCTCCTCCAGCGCACCACGACCACCGCGCCGCAGCGCATCCGCCTCGACGAACACCAGCGCGTTGTAGCCGACCCCCGGAATCGGCACACCCCAGCACCAGCCGTCGCGCACCGACTCGATGCGCGGCTCCGTCGGCACGGCGGGTCCCGACCAGTACGCGTGCAGCGCCATCGTGCGCGGGAGGGTTGCACTCACCGGCACCCGCGGCGCGCCGCTGCCACCGCGGCCGGTGGCGAATGCCAGCAGCCGCGCGCCGATCACCAGCGCGCCCCGCACCGGCGAGTCGAGTGTGAGCGTCCACCCCGCCGTCCCGCTGCGCTCGTGATGCCGCACCGTCGCGGGCTGCAGCACCTGTACCCCCAGTGACGCGGCATGCGACAGCAGGCGCGCATCGAACCGCCCACGATCCACGACACGACCCTCCGCGCGCGGGTCGATGCGCGAGTCGTCCGACTGACCCCAGCGCCGCACCACGGTGTGCACCCGATCGGCACCGTCGGCGTCCAGCACCCACTCGGCGCCGATGCTCGCCAGCAGTGGCCGCACGCCGGGTGTGAGCGATTCACCGAGCTGCGCGCGCGGGAAGGGTCGCCGCTCCACGAGGCAGACGCGGCGACCGAGCTGCGAGAGGCGCGTCGCGAGCACGCTGCCGGCCGGCCCGCCGCCAACGACGCAGACATCCACCTCGGTGTCGTGTGCCCGCGCGCGATCCGGCCCGCTCATCTCACACCGGGGAGTGCGCGTTCGACAGCGGTGCCGGCTGCAGGCGCAGGTAGGCGCCGATGCAGAAGTGCAGCCAGCCGCGGATGTAGTCGCAGGCGGGACGACCGCGTGCAATCACTTCGTGATGGCACCCGCCGCCACAGAGATACCGCGCCCAGCACGACGTGCACGGCGACTGCTGGTGCACATGCCGTCCCGCCAGCCACTGCGCCTGCCGGGTGCGGTCGATCCCGTCCTGCACCGACCCCATCGCGCCCGCCTCGTCGCCGACGAATCGGTGACAGGCCGAGAGCGCACCGTCGGCCGACACGCCGAGGTAGCCGGCACCCGCGCCGCACGGATAGGGGCGATGCGTGCCGCGCGCGATCTCGCGCATCGCGTTCGCCATGTTCGCGAAGGGATAGCGCGCCCCCGAACCGGTGCGTCGCTCGTACTCGCGGCCGCAGTCGATCATCTCGCCGAGCATCACTTCCAGATCGGCATGCTGCATCTCACCCTGGCCACTCGGTGCCGAGAGCATCGGCGCGAACCCGACGCTGTGGAAGCCGGCATCGATGAACAGGTCGAGCGTCTCGCGCAGCCCAAGATTGGCGGGTGTGACCGTCACCCGGGCGGACACCTGCATGCGTCGCTGCGCACGGAGCAGCGGGGCGACGTTGCGCATGATGCGCTCGAAGCTGCCGCGGCCACCCTTGGTCGGACGCTGCGCATCGTGGACCTCACGCGGCCCGTCGAGGCTGACCGTGACCGCGAACCCATGTTCCTCGAAGAAGTCGCCGTCGGCGTCGTTGACGAGCGTGCCGTTGGTGGTGATCGAGAAACCGACGCGGACGCCACGCGTGAGCGCACGCGCCTGCGCATGGAGCGTCGCGGCGCGCAGCACGGCACGATTCGCCAGCGGCTCACCGCCAAGGAAGGCGATGTTGAGCGAACTGCCCGCGTCCGCACCGTCGATCAGCAGGTCGATGGCGCTGATCGCCTGGTGTGCGGCCATCTGCATCGCCGGTGCCCCGAACTCACCCTGCTGCGCGTAGCAGTAGGTGCAGCCGAGGTTGCACTTCTGTGCGACGGCCAGCGAGATGGCATGCAGCGGTGGTGCGACGAGCGGTGTGTCGTCGATGAACGGCGTATGCACCACGCCAAGCGCCGCCAGCCGGTCTGGCAGGTCGCCGTGCGTGATGGCCGCGCGCAGGATCGCGCCGGTCGCCGCATCGATGTCGAACAGGCGGCTGCCGTCGGGGAGGAACAGGTGCAAGCCGCCGTCGGCGTCCAGCAGGTGGGCCTCGGGGGCCTGCGGTGCGCTGGCCTGCATGACGGCGCGCGCATCGGCCACCAGCCGTTCGCGACGGCGGTCACCCGTGCTGGCAGGTGGTGCCTGCCAGCCGGGCGCCTCGTCACCATGGTCGGCGGTGACAACCGGCAGCAGGCGCGCGCGTACACTCATGCGCGCGGGACGTCCGGTGTGGGTGGCGCGTCGGCCACCGGTGCTGCCGATGGGGGATGCGCCGCCACGCCGTCACCACGCAGGTCGCGCCCACGCACCTGAAAGACGAGCAGCTGCTCCCAGCCCTCGAACAGGTCGTCGTACAGGATCAGTCGCGAGTCGGCGTAGTCGTCGGGCACGTACTCGCCGGTGCGCTGCTTCTGCAGCCAGTTGTCGCCCCGGCTCGCACCGTCGGGGCCCGTCTCGACGTTGACGTAGTCGGGACGCGCCGAGGCCCAGTAGTAGCAGGAGCACTCCCGATAGTCATTCTGCCACGGCGAGCAGAGCCCCTGCGTGAGCTCGCCGGGAATGGCGAGCGTCTCCGAGATGGTGGCGGTGCCTGGTGCAAAGAACGGGCGCACGCGGAGCGACACCGTCGTGAAGGTGATGTCCTTCACGTCCAGCGGCACCTGCTTGAGCCACACCGGTGTCGCACTGAAGTCACAGGTGACCGTGCCGCCGACGTGATTGGCGAGCACGTGCGCCAGCGCATTCGACCACTCGAGTGGGGCGACACCGCCGGGATTGTCCTCGGTCGAGAGCACGACGTTGTCGTCGGGGTCCGCCGGTGACGGTCCGAGCTTGACGGTCTGCATCGCCACGCCGTTGACGCGCAGCAGACGGTGTCCGGCCAGCGCCTTCACCACCGGATCGGTGACGTCGTCGTCGACGGCGATGACGAGGTTGTCGTACTCGCGCAGCGTGATCCCTTCGAACAGGCGCCGCCAGACGGCGCGCATGTCCACCTCGAGGCCCGGCGTGCAGTTGGCTACCGACTGCGCGATGTGTGTGCTCTGCGGATTGCCGGCCGCAGTGTAATGCAGCTGCGCCGACAGGTTGCGCGGTGTCAGCGCCGGCCTGACCTCAGCCGGTGCGGTATCCGCAGCACGGGTTCCCATGAACGGCGCCGCCTCGGCTGCGGCGCGGATGGTGTCGATCTGCCGGTGCGTCAGCGACAGGTAGTTGTTGTCGGCACCACACATGAGCGCCGGCATCTTGCGCCGTCCCGCATCCGTGAAGTCGCCGGCCTCGCTCGGCTGCCGCAGGAGCCGCACGAACCATGGTGCGGCACCGGCGCGTAGTGCGGTGTACACCTGCTGGTGCAGCGCCATCACCGCCAGCGTGTCCACGCCACCCGGCTTCATGACGGGGCGCTCGAGGCGTTCGGTATCGTACGCCTCCTCGGCGGGCATCGTATCGAGTGACAGCGGCGGACGCCCCTTGATCACGTTGCCGTTCATCACCGTCACATTCAGGAAGCGCACCGTCTCGTGTGCACGCCGCACGATGTCCTCGGCCTGCTGCCGGATCTCCGCGTCAGTCACCTGCGTACCCACCGTGGGGCCGAGCAGCGCCTGCTCGAGATCATCGGCGAGCGTGCGCACGAACAGCGAGTCGGGCACGATGGCTGGCGGCCCGCTGGTCACGCGCGCGCTCGCCGCCAGCCGCGTGCCGTCGGCAAGGGTCAGCGCCACCTCGACGATACCGTCGCACGCATCGTCCAGATAGCCGCGGCTGACCGCCTTGTTTTCATGCAGCCATGACGGCGCCGGTGGCACGATCGCGAACAGCGACGCCGGCAGGGTCTCGTTGGCGAAACCCGTGTAGTTCGGATCATCGTCGTCGATCTCGACCGGGATCTCGAACTTGTACCACGACTTCGTCGGATCGTAGATCTGCCGCTCAGGCGGAATCGGTTCGGTGATCACGGGCGAGTCGCCGTCACCGGGAACGGCCGGGGGACCGTAGATCAATCCCTTCGCCGGCACGAAGCGCAGCCGGATCCCGGGAAATGCGCTGGTGGGTGCGATGTAGCGAATGCCACCGAAGTCGATGCGTGCCTGCGGCGACACGAAGTTCGCGCACCGACCGGCGAGCTTCTGCAGTGCATGGTCCGTGAACCAGCCCGTGTCGGCCAGCACCGCATCGGCCTCGTCATTCGTCCGGCGCACCACCTTCCGGTTGCCGAAACGGCCGCGCCACTGCACGTCGGCGGGCGACAGGCCGTGTGCCGCCAGCAGGGCGATGGTGAGTGGCTGGAGTGTGGCGTCGTCGGTCTCTGCGAACACCTCGAGGAACGGGGCAACGGGACGGATCAACTCACCCGCCTTGAAGTCGACCCGATCCGGGAGGTACGACGAGCGAATCGCGCCCGTGTCCGGATCCACCACGAACGTCGGTTGCGCCACGATGCGACGAAAGCCGAGCGCGTGCTCCGGATCGTCCTCGAGCGTGTAATTCACGACCGGCTCCGCAGCCCCGCCGAGGCGGCCGATCACCAGTGGCGGCAGGATGCGCAGTGCGCGGATCGTCATGTCGTCCCCCGGGAGGTCGTGTGCGGCGTGCCCAGCATCTGCTCCAGCCAGGCCAGCGACTGCACATCGAGTTCGCGCAGTGCGGTGAGGTACTTGCGGCCCTCGATCGTCGGCTCGTCGACCAGCAGCGTGTCGCAGAGACGGATGCTCGCCTCGTGCGTGTCGCGATGCGAGCGCCAGCGGCTGCGTTCCCCGTCGGGCAACTGCAGCACGTACGGCACCTCGAACGGTGCGCCGGTGAACGGCCCCGCTGGATCGTCATGCGCCGGCACGTACGCCAGCAGGCCGCAGATCGCCTTCAGGTTGTACATCTCGCTGAAGATCCGGTGCATCGTGCCCGGTCGCATCCCCGGGCGGTTCGCTTCGGCCGTGACGGGCAGGTGGTACATGTGCGTGAGGTACGCCAGCAGCAGCCGGTAGCGGATGTTCGCCAGCGATGCCCAGTGCCGCGCGCGCAGGCTGGTGAGATACGTCGCCTCGGCATCACGCGACTGCACCGTGGTGGGATTCTTCACCTGGTCGTGCGTGATCGTCACCTCGCCGAGCACGCGCAGCTCCTGATACACCTCCAGGAACCGGTCGAAGTGCGACGGCTCCTCCGTGTCATTGCCCAGGTGGGGCGACTCGCCCTGACCGGCGATGTCGCGCAGCGCATCGAGCATCATGGTTCGCGTGGCCATCTGCGGCACGATCACGCGCGCCGGCCACTCCGACGCCTTCCTGTCCGGTGGGGCGTCGTCCGTGGCGGGCGTGGCATTCTGCGGGCCATAGCCTTTCGCGAACTCGTCCCAGGAGAGCTGTCGGTCCCATGAGTCGGCGTTGAATGCCCGGTCTGGAATCAGCGCCGTGTCCGCGACGATCGCGATGATCGACTCGTAGATCTCGTCCACGTGGTGCGCCGACTGCCCCGGCTTCAGGCGGCGGTTCACCGCATCCTGGATCATCGCCTTGTCGTGTGCGCAATACTCGTCATATGCGGCGGTCCCATGCGGGTCCGTCGGCGGTGCCTCCGCGTACAAGTAGCAGGCGAGCGAATCCAGCGAGAGCGGCTCGAGCTCGAACGGGAACGGGTAGAACGGCGAATCCCACGGCGCGTCCTGTCGCGCGAGGTTGATCGGCCCGCCGAGCAGCACCAGCATGTTCTGCACGGCAAGCAGGTGACCCATCTCCTCACGCGCAATGCTGAGGATCGCCTCCTGCCACTTGCGGACGGCCGGACGATGCGCCGGCGCCACCCGTGGCCCGCCGAGCGAGTAGGCGGCATAGAGGTACTGCACCATCAGGCAGTGTTCCAGTTCGGCGCCGATCTGCAGCAGCAGGATCAGGTAGTCGTGCCACGTCATGCCATCCGGCTTGTGCGCCGTCAGGTCGAGCGGAACCTTGGTGCCCGCCGTGGTGACCGACGGCTTCGCGGCGCCGGAAGCGCGAACCCTGTCGAGAAAGAGCTGGTGAATGCGTTCGCTCATGTCCGTTCCATGGTTGCGTGCGGCGGAGGGAGGTGTGGCATCACTGGCAGGTGCAGGAGTCCGCAGAGTTCGTCGAATGCGGGCAGCGCGTGCAGGGTATCGAAGGCGGGCCGCACACCGATCCAGATCAGGTCGGAGGCGCGCAGCTCGCGGGCGCGGTGCAGCAGTCGCATCGCGTCGTCGCTGTCACCGGCGGCAGCCGCGATCTGCGCCGCCAGTACCGGTGACTGGTAGTGGCGCGCGGCCTCCGTCACGAGGCGCTCGCGGTAGCGGGCCGCCGGCTCGACGTCGCCCGCGATCGCGTGGAGCCGACCGAGCGCGGTCAGGATCTCGTCACTCGGTGAGAGCGCCTCGGCCTGCTCGAGTGCCGCCCGGGCACGTGGCAGGTCACCGCGCAGCTCGAGTGCGAGACCGAGGAAGAAGTGCCCCATCGCAAACCGGTCGTCGAGTTGCAGTGCCTCACGGCTGTCGGCGATCGCGGCGTCGATGTTGCGCTGGTAGTAGTGCGCCGCCGCGCTGCTCACGACGATCGAGCGCGACAGCGGATCGAGCGCGCGCGCGGTCGCGAGTGCCCGGTGCGCCTCGTCGAACTGGCCCAGCGGCACGAGCACGGTGCTTGCCAGCCACTGATAGGAGGTGGGGTACTGCGGGTTGGCAGCGATGGCGGCCTCGAAGTCGCGCGTGGCGGCCGCCCAGTCACGGTCGTAGACCGCCAGCACACAGCCGCGCGCACAGAGCGCCTCGGCGCAGGCGGGATCGAGCGCCAGCGCCTGTTCCGCGGCGCGGCGTGCCTGCGGCATGACCGTCATCGGTGCGGCCATGCCGTACAGGCCCATCGTGGCCAGCGTCTCCGCCTGCGCTGCGGCTGCCAGCACGAAGTCCGGATCGAGTCGCAGCGCCTGCTCCAGGTGGTCGAGGCTTCGCTGCATCGTCTCGCCGGTGCGCATTCCCCACCAGTACCGTCCCTTCAGGTACTGCTCGTACGCGGCCACGTTCGCCGTCGGCGGTGCACTCACCACGTGCGTCCGCAGCAGGGTCCCGTGCTCGGCCAGCACCAGCGACTTGAGCTGCGACGTGACGGCCTGCGCCAGGTCGTCCTCGAGCGCGAAGACGTCGTTCGCCAACCCGTCGAAACGCTCCGCCCAGATCTCGGTGGCGCTCGCGGTGTCCACCAACTTCGCCGTCACGCGCAGGCGCTCGCCGGCGCGACGCACGCTCCCCTCGACCAGGCGCCGGACGCCGAGTCGGGCGCCGATGGCGCGCACGTCCAGCGTCGATCCCTTGAACACGAACGCCGATGTCCGTGCAATCACATGCAGGCCGGCGACGCGTCCGAGTTCGTGCGTCAACCCCTCGGCGATGCCATCGGCGAGGTACTCGTCGCCCGGGTCGGCGCTCATGCTCGCGAACGCCAGCACGGCGATCGAGTTCGGCAGCATGGCGGGCGTCGTGGGTGCGACACTGATGTCGCCGCGCAAGACACGATCCAGCACCTGCACCACGTCGGACGCATGCTGCGGCCGGTCCGCCATCTCCAGCGACAGCAGCCGGACGATCAGCGCACGGATCTCGTCAGGCGTCGAGCCGGCTGCGGGCGGGAAGACTGGCACGGCGCCCGAGAGCTTGTGCGAGAGGACCGCCACCGCCGTCGCGCCCGTGAACGGAAGCTGGCCCGTGAGCATCTCGAACAGCAGGCAGCCCAGCGCGTACAGGTCGGTGCGCCCGTCCACACCTTCGTCGAGTGCCTGCTCGGGGCTCATGTAGGCCGGGGTTCCGACGGCCATCCCCGATTGCGTCAGACGCAGCGCCGACTCGTCGCCGCGCACTGTCGCCCGGGCAATGCCGAAATCGGCGATGATCGCGTGGCCCGCCGAGAGCAGGATGTTCTCCGGCTTGATGTCGCGATGGACCACGCCACGCCCATGCGCATACGCCAGCGCGTCGGCCACCTCACGCGCGATGATCAGCGCGTCCCGCTGCGCGAGGGCGCCCTCGCGCGTGAGGCGGTCCCGCAGCGACTCCCCCTCGACGTACGGCATGACGTAGTACGTGATCCGGTCGGTCTGGTCCGAGTCCAGCAGCGGCAGGATGTGCGGATGCTGCAGCTGCGCGGTGACGCGGATCTCCTGCGTGAACCGCTGTGCACCGATCGCGGCATGCGCGTCGTCGCTGAGCAGCTTGACCGCCACCCGGCGATCGTGCTTGAGGTCATGCGCGAGGTACACGGTGGACATGCCGCCACGTCCGAGTTCCCGCTCGATGACGAACCGGCCACCGGGGATGCCGAACGTTGGGGGCGACTGACTTTCGTCCACGATCATGTGGCCTGGGGACCAGTCGCCGCGGAGACTGCCGTGACTGTGTGGGTGACATCGGTAACCATACGGTTGCGCCTGCACCGACGCCAGAGCGCCCCGGTGGCAGCGATGCACCGGGGCGCGGGGGACACCTGTGTGAAAAGCGTCGGTGCGGCGGCGGAGCCATGCCACCGCACCGAGTGACGACGTCGACGGTCAGTGCTGCTGGTCTGGCGGCGGCGTGCTGCCGGTGCGCCTGGCCGTGAACTCGTCCTGCATCTGTCCGGCGATGTCGATCGACCCCTTCATCTCGTTGCCGCTGAGCGTCGTGGTCACCTCCATCGGCAGCGCGTTGCCGTTGTAGTTGATGGTGTAGCGGAACTTCACGGCAGTGCCCTTGATCGTACCTTCGAGCGGCACGTCGCCGGTGGCGCGCTTGACGGTGCCGGTCAGCTTCTCGCCCTCCTGCACGAACACGATCTTGAACGGCCGCGGGCCACCCGGCGTGTTCATCGACGCATCCCACTCGCCCGACACCGACTGTGCGGCCGCCGTGGCCACTGCCGTGAGGCTCAGTGCGACGGTCAGCAACAGCTTCTTGATCACGTGACAAACTCCCTGAATGATTGAGTGCAACGCCGGTACTGACCGGCGCACGCTGGAACGCTATCGAGAAACGCCGGGGAAGGGCAGCCGGTGTCCGGCGCCCTGCGGCCTCCGGAGCCGAAGGTCACCCGCGGTCCAGCGCCTCGCGCAGCGCCTGCAGCTCTGCCGCCGAGATCGCTCCGTCGCGCCGGCATGAGGCATGGAGATGCGGCGAGACGGTCAGGAAGTCGGCCGCGTTCGATGCGCGCACGCCGCCGCCGGGGACCACCTCCACCGGCGTCACGCCATGTCGCACGGCGGCCGCGGCTGCGTGGCGCACGTCGCCCGCCAGCACCGCCAGGCGCTCCGCCAGCGTCAGCACCGAGGCGTCCCACCCCAGCACCCCCGCCGTGACCACCCGCGTCATGCCAAGGGCGGTGATGTCGTCCATCCCACGCTCGCGATCCACGAGCAGGTCGAAGGTGCGCAGGAAGGCGACCACCAGCCCGCACTCGCGCCCCCGCGCCACCATCCGGCCGCACGCGTCCATGTCCACGTGACCGTCGCGGGTGAGCAGACCCACCGCCACCGAGTGCGCCCCCGCCTCGGCGCTCGCCTCGATCTCGCGCAGGCAGTCGTCGAGGATCTGTGGCGTGGTCGTGAAGGCGGCCACGTCCAGCGCCGCACTGAGGCACGCGCTGCGCGGCCGGATCATGCTCACGATCGACGTCCGCAAGGTGTCGATCGCCCCGCGCACGTCGCGAATGAGGGCCATCGTGGGCGTCCACCCCTCGCTCGCCAGGTCGTCACAGAGTTCGAGACGGTCGGCGACGGGGGCGGCGAGCAACGCGGACTCGAGCGAGTCGAGCGGGACTTCGAGGGTGCAGGGCATGCGGGGATTCGGCTGAAGGTGACGCGGGGAAGCTACCGGCGGCCGCCCGGCAGCGGGGGACGCCACCGTCGCGCCAACGCTCCCGGTGCCGGATGCGATATGCGTGCAGATTCAGGCACCAGCCTGTCACGCCCATCCCGACCGCGACCCTCATGTCCCACCGCGCCTCCCTCCTGCTCCCGTTCGCGATCGCCGGCCTGTCGGGG
>JANNXU010000050.1:0-7744 GCA_031409715.1 Gemmatimonadaceae bacterium
CTTCATACTTGAGAGCGCAGAGGCGCTCGCCCTCATTGCAGCGGATCCGCGGAATGCTGAGGTGATTCGCCCCTACCGGAATGGGCGCGACATTGCGCAGCGTCCACGAGGCGTTTTCCTGATCGACTTCGGTGTCCGCACAGAGACGGAGGCTTCCACGTATCCGACTCTCTACGACATCGTGCGAACGAGGGTAAAACCAAGCCGCGATGCGGTCAGGGACAAGTCATCACGTGAACGGTGGTGGCAGTTTGCGCGCGCGAGGCCAGAACTGCGCGAGGCACTGCATGGCTTGGCGAGGTTCATCTGCACAGTCGAGACGGCGCGTCATCGCTACTTCATTTTCCATGATGGCGCGATTGCTCCGGATCACTCGACACTGGCCCTGCCGGTCGACGATGCGTTTGTGCTGGGCGTACTGTCGTCGTGGATCCACACCGTGTGGGCGCTGGCGGCCGGATCGAAACTCGGCATTGACGGCACTCCGCGGTACAACAAGGGCGCCTGCTTCGAGGCGTTCCCGTTCCCCGACGCGAGCGCGTCGACGCGCGGTCACATCGCTGCGCTCGCGGAGAAACTGGATGCGCATCGAGTCGCGGCAATCGGCCGCGATGCGCGCGTGACGATGACCGCGATGTATCACGTTGTCGAGAAACTGAGGGCTGGTGTCGCGTTGTCGCCCTCAGAACGGGTCGTCCACGATCTTGCCGCCGGGAGCGTCCTGCGAGACCTGCATGACGAAATCGACGCGGCGGTCGCTGAGGCGTACGGGTGGTCATGGCCAGAGCCGGCGGCGCTCGTGCTTGAGCGTCTCGTCGTGCTCCATGACGCGCGCGTCGAGCAGGAGAAGCAGGGCAGTGTGAGGTGGCTCCGACCCGAGTTCCAGAGCGCGCGCGTCGGGACGGCGACCGCTGCGCCTGAGGGGCTGGCCCCGCCCGACGACGAGAGCGACGGGGGGGCGCCCGCGGTCGCCACAGCCGTCCCGCTGCCGTGGCCGGGCGACGCCATCGGCCAGATCACCACTCTGCGCGCCATGGCAGGGGCCAACCCGCTGTCGGTCGACGATGCGATGCGGCGCTTTTCCGGCGCGCGGCGCGATATCGTGCATCGTCACCTTGAGACGCTCGCGCTGCTCGGTGAGGTCCGCACGACGACCGACGGTCGGTACGCCATCGCCACTGGTGTCGTGTGACACCTTCCCCTGTGCGCCAGCGCAGCTGCCAGATGGCGACGCTGGACGCCGCGGTCCCCGCCTAGCGTGGCAAGGAAGAAGGCCCAGCATCATGTCATCCCGAGGGTCTATCTCAAGGCCTTCACGGACACGACGGCGCCCCCCGGTCAACCTCTGGGTGTGCCTTACACGCACGCGCTCTGGCTCATACCGAAATCGCTGAAGGCGCCTCCGCGACGCCGAGCGCCAGCGAAGGCATTCCGGGTACTCAACGCGTATGCGCTCAATGCCGACGCCCCCGGCGAGCCTCGGCTGGAGAACTGGCTCTCCGTGGTCGAGAACGCGTACGCGCGCGTCGCGAAGCGCCTGACTGCGCGCGCACCGCTCAAGGCGGCGGAGCTTGACACGTTGTCCGTCTTCATTGCGACGCTCTACCTACGCACCCCTGAGCAGATGGCGCATTGGCAGCGCCAGATCGACGCGCTCGAAAAGATGTACCGTGATGTCGACCGCGGTGCGAACGGCGACGAGCGCCACTCTGACGAATACTTTTCCGGATCTGGTGAGATCGGGAAGAAACGCGTCGGCATGTCCGCCCGCGACATGGCCGCGATCCTGCTGCGCGAGGCACGCTGGCGACTCGTTCTCTGTCCCGACGGCTACGGCGACGTCCACCGCTCGCTGATCACGTCGGACACGCCCGTCACCCGGGCCGATGTGCACGTTGATGATCTGCTGGCCATGGGGTTTCCGGGGACCTGGCTCGATCCTGCTGCGCTACCAAACAGGCGCGCGGCGCTCTTCTGCTGTCCACTCGCGCCGGACCTGGCCTTCATCTCGTCGCCGCTGCTCCGGCCGGGAACCGCGACGGTCGGGGCGACACTCGCCACAGCCGCGGCGCGGGGCACCGAACGCGGGCTCCACAGCCGGAAGCCCATCAACCCGTTCTATTCGGTCGCGCCTTGGCCCGAACTGTTCACGAACCTCAACATCTTGACGCGCCGTGGCGCGCATGAACTGCTCGTCGCATCGCGGCCGGATCCCTTCGGTGACGTCACGGCGCTGGTGCTCGCGGGCGACGCGTCGGTGCGTTTCGAGGACTCGGATCCGCGAGCGCTGCTCACGATCTACACAGACTCTACGCGGCTGAGCGTGCGGGTGACGCACGTCGACGATGGAGAAGGAAGCCATGCGCTGAACTCGCGCCTGTCCTTCCGGACGGAGGACATGGATGCCGTGCGTATCCTCGCGGGCGCCGCAGAAATACCCGAGGCTGAGTACCGAGCGCCAGACGGGAGGGGCGGTGGCATGCGCGACGCACGCGTCATTGCTGTTGCCCTCACCCCCGAGGGGGAGACGATCATCGAGAGCGGCCCTGAGGGGTAGATGGACGGGTGTGCGGTGAAATACGGCGATCCGCCGTCAGGTGTGGTGGTGCCGACCAGCATTGCACGGTGATCAGCAACTTCCCAGAGCGCGGTCCTCACGTCTGCCCGGCGTCGCCGATTCCGTCACGTCCTCGTCGCTTCCCATGCAGTCATCAAGAGCCACGCGCAGGTGGTACTATGATTCACGCTCAAGTGGACGCGACTCAGGGGCGAGTAGTCGTCCAACATGTGAGGGTTTCCTGATGTCGCTCGCTGTCCATCAGCACTTCGTACCCCGGTTTTTGCTCAAGCGTTTCGCTCACGGCGCCCAGCACCACGTCCATGTCTTCGACAAGCACACTGGTCGGTCGTGGCCGTCACCGGTGGACGACGTGGCGACGACCCGCCACTACTACAACGTGCCACACGAGGTCACCGCCCAGTTCGTGGCCTTCCTCCGCCAACAGGGGCAAGACGACCTCGCGACGGCGGCCGGGTCGATGACGATGACATTGGAGCCAGCGCTTGGTCGCGTTGAAGGGGTCGCGGCGGAGATCATTGAGCGCATCGTGCGCACGGAGTGCGTCTCCGATATGTCGGATCGTGATCGCGTCATGCTGGCACTCTTCGTGATCGTCCAGTTCCTGCGGACGCCTTTGGAGCGGCACCAGATCGCCCAAAGCGGCGCAGCGATGCAGCAGTTGATCGCTGACGCCGTCGTGCGTGAGGGCCACGATGCATCGATGTTGCTCGATCCATCCGGCCCGCACGCCATGACGGCGGCGCGTGCGGCACACCAGCACCTGTCTCTCATCGAGCAAGCACCTGAGATGGTACCGCATTTGCTCGATAAGGATTTGATGCTGTTCAAGACAGACCGTGACCACCCGCTTTACATCGGGGATGCCCCGGTTTCGCTTGTCAATCACGGCCCACGTGGGCGATCCCCACATCGCGGGTTCGGCCTGAGAACGCCGCAGACTGAAGTCTGCCTACCGCTCACGCCGACATTGGCCCTTGTGTATCTGTGTCCCACAATCGGCGATTCGGCGGCAGCCCTTCTCGATGCACGGGCGACGCAGCGTCATGTCGGATCGGACGTCGACGAGGCAGACCGCCCATTGCGCGAGCTGCTCGATCATATCGAGACGGGACATCCCATGCTGCTCGCGCCTGCGAACGTCGAGCACCTGAACTCGCGGCAGATCAGTGGTGCGGCTCGATTCGTCTACGCCAACGACGGGGCGTTCACCCTTGCACGAGAGATGATTGCCACGGACCCTACGCTGCGAGAGCCACCGAGCATCGTGGTCAGGTGAGCTCCGTTCGGCAGGGCTACTGATTGAGCGGAACAGCCCCTTCTGCGCACGCAGAGCCGGTTGGCCGACGTCGCGATGACTGTCGATGGCTGCGGGTCCGTCCACTCGGCGAAGCACCGCGTTCCGCCGCGCGAGGTCAGCGGGCCCGTAGTCCTGTCTTGACGCCTGCGCGGCCGCCTCGATGTCGGCATGCTCGTTGGCGAGCAGCGACCGTGCGACGGCAGCTGACGCCGACGGCGGCGAGTACCAGGTGAGCCTCGGGGCGGCGATGCTTCCGCTGTTGATGCGGCCGTCGATACCGAAAGCGTGGCGAGGCTCGTCGCGTCGACAGAAGCGCGGCAACGGGCTGCGGGTGATGGCGGAGGCGGTGCGGTGGGGCCGGCGCGGCGCGCGGATCAATGCGATCAGCCCGGGCATCGTGATGACGCCGCTGGCGAAGGACGATCTGAATGGGCCGCGCGGGGACGGGTACCGGCGCATGATCGCCGGCTCGGCGGCGAAGCGCGCCGGCACGCCGGACGAGGTGGCGGCCGTAGCGGCGCTGCTGATGGGGACCGAGGGTGGGTTCATCACCGGGAGCGACATCCTGATGGACGGCGGGGTGACGGCGGCATATTGGTATGGCGATGTGGACGAGGTGTCGTCACGGTGACGCGGCGGCCGCGGTCATGCCGATTCGATGGCAGGGGCCGCCGCGGCATCTTGATGCGCCGGTGCACAGCGTCGCAGTAGGTCCGCACGGCATTCCAATCCTGAGGTGGTTTGCATGTCAGACTTCGATTGGCGGCGCGCCGTCGTCCGCGTCCTGTGCGTGGCGGGAACACTCGCCGTGGCCTCAATGTCAGCCTCGGCGCAGGCCAAAGCGACCGCAGCGCGGCGTTTTCCACTGACGTCAGTCGATGGGTTGCGACCGAACCACGTGACTCTGTCGCCTGCGAGACTGCACGGGAAGCGCGGCGTGCGGCTCGAGGTCTCCGACAGCGTACGGCGCAGTCTCGAAGGGCGACCCATCGATCAGCAGCAGGTCGAGACGTTCGCGATCATCGACGGCACGGCGTTCACCGACGGCGTGATCGACCTCGAGGTGGCGGGCGCTCCCGCGCCGGGCGCGCAGGGGGCGGCGCGAGGATTCGTGGGCATCGCGTTCCGGATGCAATCCGACCTGCAGACGTACGACGCGTTCTATCTGCGGCCCACCAACGGACGGGCCGACGATCAGGTCCGGCGGAATCACTCGGTGCAGTACATCTCGCATCCGGCGTGGCCGTGGGAGCGGCTGAGGCGCGAGACCCCCGAGCGCTACGAGGCGTACGTCGATCTCGAGCCCGGGGTGTGGACCCGCATTCGCATCGAAGTGCGTGGCACCACGGCGCGCTTCTTCGTGCACGGCCAGTCGCAGCCGACGCTGATCGTGCACGATGTGAAATCCGGCGCACGGGGGCGTGGCGCGCTGGCGCTGTGGATCGGCCCGGGGACGGTCGCGCATTTCCGTGATCTGCGGGTCAGCCCGTAGACGGCTGCGCCGTCAGCGCCGGCGGAGCACGGCGAACGAGAAGCGTTGCTCCGCGCCGTTAGGCGTGTGATGCGAGTCGACGAAGCCCTGTTCCATGGTGAAGCCGTCCGCGAACGTCGCAGCCAATTCCTCGGGTGTGTAGCGGGCGACCTCGAGACCGCTGCACCGCAACGGGCCGTCGGCCGCGAATGTGGCGATGATCAGCGCCCCGCCGGAGCGCACCGCTCGTGCGGCCGCGGTGACATAGCGTGCGCGATCCGCCGCGTCGGTCAGAAAGTGGAAGACGGTGCGGTCGTGCCAGAAGTCGTACGCGGCCGGTGGGAGCTCCACGGTCGTGATGTCTGCTGCGATCCAGGTGACCTCGCGCGACTGCTCCCCGAGACGCTCCTGCGCGCGTGCGAGCGCGGCGCTGGAGATGTCGAGGACCGTCACATGCCCCACGCCATACGCGAGCAGGCTGCCCACCAGCAGCGAATCGCCACCGCCGACATCGATGCCGTCGCTGGTCGCGGAGAGTCCGGCCGCCGTGAGCAGGGTCATGGAGCGCGTGGGGGCCGGCTCGAACCAGCTCACCGTGTCGGATGGCTTGGTCTGGTAGACCGTGTCCCAGTGCGTTTGGCGGTGCATGGCGGGAAGGTGGGGGAGGCGGGTGAGGAAGGCGTGCCGCGCTATGCTCGGTGCCGCCCGGAGGCCGCACGGGGACTTCACGTCCAGGCCGAAAGATGGCGTTTGCAGCGCGGTCGAAGGGTGCGGCTCGTGTCGACATATCGCCTTGGCGGTGTCCGGCCCCAACGAGCGACGCCCGCACTCGTGCCACATGTGTCTGGACATCAGACGCACTCGTGAACATACTGTGCGTTGCCGCCATGTGGTCCCGCGCGGACGGTCGGCGAGTCCACATGCCTCTCCTGCCCGCCTCAGCACCCGTGGATCAGACCACCAGCATCGTTCCAGCGCTCGCTGCCGCAGCGTTCCGGAGCATGCCGGAGCCCATGACGTTGACCAAGGACAAGAGCCTGACGACCACCTCACACACTCCGGTCGTGCCGTGGGGAGAGCGCGTCCCATATGCTGTCTGCGCGCTCATCGGGCTCGGCGGATTGTTCACCGGCGTGACGGGCCCGCTGCTCAGCGCCTTCATCCCGCCACTGGTGCGCGATGTCGTCGGTGATCACCGCACGGTCATCGGTGCCGTGATGGCCATCGACAATGTCCTGCTCCTGGCACTGGTCCCGTGGGCGGGGCCGGCGTCGGACCGTGCCGCGGCGATGGGACGCGGCCGTCTCTGGCTCGTGATCGTCGGGATGCTGCTCGCGGCCGTCGGCATGGCACTCCTTCCGCTCGCCTCGCAGCTCGGACTGGTCGGCCTGGTCGCGGCCATCGTGCTGCTGTACACCGGCGTCAATGTCCAGCGCGCCCCGATGCAGGCGCTGATTCCGGACCTCGTCCCGTCACGGCATCGCTCGCTCGCGACCGGATCGGTGACGTTCCAGATGTGCGTCGGCGCCATCGCGTTCCTGATGCTCGATCGTGTGTTCGGGATGCGTCCCGCCTTCTTCACGGCAGCCGTGACGGTGCTCGTGACCGCAGCTGCGCTTTGGACAGCGCTGGGGCGTCACCGGAACGCGCCGGCACCCGCGGGCACCGCATCCTCGTCGCTCGACTTCCGCGCCATGGGCGATGCGGTGCGCGCTGCCGTGTCGGGCGACGTGCCCGGCGTGCGCGCCATGTTCCTCGCCTCACTGCTGCTGCAGCTCACCTTCCAGAGCTTCACGACCTGGTACGCGCTGCACGCCACGGAACGCTTCCACGTCGCGCCGTCGGACGTCACCACCGGCCTGATTGCGTGGGCCCTGGGTGGCGTGCTGGGTGCCTTGCCGGCCGGCCTGCTCGGCGTGCGTCTGGGTCGACGAAACGCCATGCTGCTCGGCTTCGGCATCATGGCGGTGGCGCTGCTCGCGCTGCATCGCGCGTCGACGATCTCGCAAGCGGTGCCGCTGCTCATGCTGGCGTCCGCGGCATGGACGCTGCCGACGGTGAACGCCTATCCACTCTTCATCGAGCACGTGCCGTCGGAGCGTCGCGGTGTGCTCGCGTCGCTGTTCCTGCTCTGCATGGCGCTTGGTGGCGGGATCGGCGATCCACTCAACGGGCAACTGTTCGACCTGTTCGGCAGCTACCGCTCGCTTTTCCTGCTGATGACTGCCTACACGACCCTCGCCTTCGTCGCCGTGGCTCGCATCCCCCGCGGTACCGGCGAAGCCGCTGCGGATACCGGCACGCCGCACGAAGAACCGGCGCACATCCCCCGGCCGGGCTGTGCGCCGGCACGGGGTCGACGGGCGCGTGATCCGCGAGAAGTCGACGGTCACGC
>JANNXU010000051.1:0-2840 GCA_031409715.1 Gemmatimonadaceae bacterium
CTTGCCGACGTCGAGGACCAGCAGGTACGGCGGCGCCATGCCGGTGGGGTCGTTCAGGGCGTAGAGACGCGCCTGGCCGAAGGCCTTCCGCAGTGCCGAGTCACTCGCGCCGGCGTCGGCGTCCTTGGCCTCGAGCACGAAATGGCCCGCCTTGTAGCAGTCGACGAAGCCCTGCGTCTCGGACCCGTCGCGGGTGCCGATCTTGACAGGGAACTCGAACTGGTAGCCGGACCCGGCGCCCCGTGGGCGCGGGACGCCGAGGGCGTCACACAGCTCGGTGACGTACAGCTGGGCGTTCGCGCGTTCGGCGGCGGCCACGCCCACCCAGGCGTCGGCCAGCGTCTTTAGGGCGGCGGGGGTCCCCGGCATCGGGGCGTCGGCGGCAGTCGTCATGCGGCGGAGGATGTTCGGTACCGCACAGCCCGGCAAGGCGACGTGCGTGAGGCGATTGGAGTGAGGGCAATCGGCGGCAGTGGAGACCGCCCAGACCACTTCGTCGCAAGATCGCACCTGACGAGCCGGTCGGCTACAAGCAGCGCGCCTACCGCCGCGAGCACGATGGCGTGTCGCACGTCCACCGTCGAACCGGTAGGAGTGCCGGAATGTGGCGTACCGGTATGACAGGCCGCCTCGGTACCGGTACGCGCCGAGCTCATACCGGTATGCCGTCACTGTGACCGTCATGCGTACCGGTACAGCAGCGGCTGGGTTCGCTTGCTCAAAAGAGCTATTGTCGCGCTCGACTGGAGGCGTGTTTCCCCCGCCAGGCTCACCTGCCCTCACTCGCGGCTTACGGCTGCCTCGACGGACAGGGGCAACACCAGCGCGACGACCGCCACGGCCGGCCCCCCACCCCTGACTCCTAGGCTCTCCGCACGAAGGCCACATCCACCGGAGAGTCCCACGATGAGTCGTCAGCCCAATGTCCCAACCACGGTTCTTCTCGCCACGGCGCGCTGGCTCAGTTGCGTCGACAAGCTGACCGTCAGCGCCCTGCGCCTGTGCCACAAGCGCACCGCCACCGACCGCGTCGCCGCCGTCTGCCGCTTCGTGAAGCAAGAGGCACGGCAGCGCACCCAAGACGCCCGCGCACACGGCGTCATCGCGGCACGCGACACGGGCCCAGCGACACGACGCACCACGCGCGCGACGCGCACGATGCAGCCCCCGACGCCGCGCGCGCCGTCTGCTCCGCACACCACGCGCGTGCATCATCCAGCGCCCGCAACTCGCAACGTCGGAATTCCTAGCCGCGCTGTTCCGTCGCCGTACGGGCCACGTGACGCAGTCAGCGCTGCGCTTAGCGCTCAGGCAAAGCGTGAAGACGAAGTGCGGCTGCAGCGGATCGCCGCCGAGCAGCGTCAGTTGCGCGAGCGTCTCGACGGTGTCGAGCGCCGGATCGCAGCGCAGCCAATCACACCAGTGTCCGTGACCGTGCCGACCTCGCCGACCGCGGTCCGGTACGGCGGGCCCAAGGTGCTCGTTCGTCAGTGCATCGCGCGTGTCGAGGCGCTCGTACAGCAGTTGTGGCGATCAATTCGCTGACGACTCAGCGCGAGCCCAGTGCGCCTAGCGCATTGCGATACGCCGGCCCGACTCTCGGCGGCCCGGCGCGGCGCATGCGCGTCACCACTCAATCACGCGCGCGCCATGGCACCACCCACGCCGGACCCGCCGACTCCCGTCGGATCCGCGCCAGATGCGGCGCCTCGAGCGCCGCCCGCGCCGCCAACAGCGGATGCCGCGTCCCGCTCGCCGACAGGCTCGCATTCACCACCCACCCGAACGGCTCGATCCCCGCACGCCGCAGATCCTCCTGCAACCGCGACGCCTCGTGCACCGGCGTCGCCTCGGCGAGCGTGACGAGCAGCATCTTGGTGTAGACCGGATCTCGCAGCCGCGGCAGCAACGCTCGCACCGCCTCCGGCACCTGCATCGCCGCCGTGCGCGCCACCTCACGATGGTACGCCTCCGCCGCGTCGAGCAGCAGTAACGTGTGCCCGGTCGGCGCCGTGTCGAGCACCACGAACGCACCATCCGCTTCCGCAACCGTGCGCGCGAATGCGCGGAACACCGCGATCTCCTCGGTGCATGGCGAGCGCAGGTCTTCCTCGAGCAATGCCAGTTCGCCAGCGTCCAATCCACCGACCGTGTGCGCCGCCTCATTCGCCGTCGCGATCACCTCGGCCGCGTACGACGCCGTCTCGGCCACCGGGTCGATGCGGCTCACCGTGAGCCCCGCGACCGTCGCGTCACCGACGGCTGCCGCGACGTGCGCCGCGGGATCGGTGGTGGACAGGTGCACGCGATGTCCTGCGCGTGCCAATGCGAGTGCCAGCGTCGCCGCGAGCGTCGTCTTGCCGACGCCGCCCTTGCCCATCGTCATCACCACGCCGTGTCCGTCGGCGGCGATGCGCGCGATGAGTGCGTCCAGCGACCCGAATCCAGCGAGTGCGTCTCCCTCGATGGCGCGCAGCGATATCGGCGTGTCGACGGTCGCGCGCAGTGATCGACTCTCAACATCGACCGTGCTTTCTGCGGCCCTTGCAAACGCGCGCAGCGCATTCAGGCCGGTGAGGTTGCTGGCAATCAACGGGATGTCCGCACTCGGTAGGCCACGCAGCGCCGGCGGCATCGCGGCCACCGCACTCCGCTGCCGCGCGATGAACGTCGTCGCGACGGCGTCACCATCGGCATCACCCGTCAGCACGCCGTTGATGACGAGACGCTGGTTGCCGATGCCAAGTGCGGCGAGTTCACCTCCGGCACGCGCCGCCTCGCGCAATGCACTCGCGTCAGGACGGGTCACGAGCACGACGGTCGTCGACGTCGGATCTCCG
>JANNXU010000052.1:0-2794 GCA_031409715.1 Gemmatimonadaceae bacterium
CTTGCCGACGTCGAGGACCAGCAGGTACGGCGGCGCCATGCCGGTGGGGTCGTTCAGGGCGTAGAGACGCGCCTGGCCGAAGGCCTTCCGCAGTGCCGAGTCACTCGCGCCGGCGTCGGCGTCCTTGGCCTCGAGCACGAAGTGGCCCGTTTTATAGCAATCGACGAAGCCCTGCGTCTCGGACCCGTCGCGGGTGCCGATCTTGACCGGGAACTCGAACTGGTAGCCGGACCCGGCGCCACGTGGGCGCGGGACACCCAGGGCGTCACAGAGCTCGGTGACGTATAGCTGGGCGTTAGCGCGTTCGGCGGCGGCCACGCCGGCCCAGGCGTCGGCCAGCACCTTCAGGGCGGCGGGGGTCCCCGGCATCGGGGCGTCGGCGGCGGTCGTCATGCGGCAGAGGATGATCGGTACCGCACAGCCCGGCAAGGCGACGTGCGTGCAGCGGTTGGACAAAGAGGGCTAGGGGCGGCAACGGAGACTGCGCAGGCCACTTCGTCGCAAGATCGCACCAGACCAGTCCGTCGGCTACGAGCAGCGCACCTTCCGCCACACGCAGTCCGGTCAGGTGCCCACGCCCACCGTCAAACCGGTACGGAGCTCACGGCTCACTGAAAGCTGGCGTACCGGTATGGCCTACTTCGTACCGGTACGCCGTAACGAATGACCGCAATTCATACCGGTACAACCGGTCTACGGAAAAGGCTGTGCTCGCTAGCGGAGACGGACACTTGTGACGCTCGGGTACGTGCCCGCTTCACCTGCTGCAACGTCGCCTGGCCACGCCCGTGCCACCAGTCCGGCGCATGGGCCGCTGTGCCGGCCGGGTCGGCCCCGGCGCGCCGACCGCCACGACCGCCCCCACCCCTGGCTCCTAGGCTCTCCGCGAGATCCCCCCACCGGAGAATCGCGCCATGAGTCGTCCCCCGAATGTCCCAACCACCGTCTTGCTCGCCACGGCACGCTGGCTCAAGTGCCTCGACAAGCTAACGGTGAGTGCCCTGCGACTGTGCCACAAGCGCACCGCGACCGACCGCGTCGCCGCCGTCTGCCGCTTCGTGAAACAAGAGGCACGGCTGCGCACCCAAGACGCCCGCGCGCACGGCGTCATCGTGACACTCGCCACGGGCCCAGCGACACGACGCGCGACTCGCACTCCGCACAAAATGCAGACCCCAACACCGCGTGCGACGTGTGCTCCGCGCACCACCCGCGTGCAAGGCCCGACACCCGCAACTCGCGACGCCGGAGTTCCGCGCCGCGCTGTTCCATCGCCGCATGGGCCACGCGACGCCGTCATCGCTGCGCTCAGCGCCCAGGCGAAGCGTGAACAAGAAGAGCGGCTGCAGCGGATCGCCGCAGAGCAGCGTCAGTTGCGCGAGCGTCTCGACGGGGTCGAGCGCAAGATCGCGGCGCAGCCAAACACGCCCGCCATCACGAAGGTGCCGCCCGCCCCGCCCGTGGTGCTTGGTGGTGTGCTGAAGTTGCTCGTTCGCCGGTGTGTTGCGCGCGGCCATGCGCTCGCGCGCCGCGTATGGCGCTCACTCCGCTGACGTCGCGACCAGTGCGCCGAGTGCGCGTCACCGATCAGTCACCCGCACGCCACGGCACCACCCACGCCTGCGCCGCGAGTTCGCTCCGGATCCGCGCCAAGTGCGGCGCCTCGAGCGCCGCCCGCGCCGCCAGCAGCGGATGCCGCGTCCCGCTCGCCGAGAGACTGGCATTCACCACCCACCCGAACGGCTCGATCCCCGCGCGCCGTAGATCCTCCTGCAACCGCGACGCCTCGTGCACCGGCGTCGCTTCGGCCAGCGTGACGAGCAGCATCTTGGTGTAGACCGGATCGCGCAGCCGCGGCAGCAGCGCACGCACCGCTTCCGGCACCTGCATCGCCGCCGTGCGCGCGACCTCGCGATGGTACGCCTCTGCCGCGTCGAGCAGCAGCAACGTGTGCCCGGTGGGCGCCGTGTCGAGCACCACGAACGCGCCATCCGCTTCCGCCACCGTGCGCGCGAACGCGCGGAACACCGCGATCTCCTCGGTGCACGGCGAACGCAGGTCCTCCTCCAGCAACGCCTGCTCCCCCGCATCCAGTCCACCAACCGCGTGCGCCGCCTCGTTTGCGGTCGCGATCACCTCGGCCGCATACGACGCCGTCTCCGCGACCGGGTCGATGCGGCTCACCGTCAGCCCCGCAACCGTCGCGTCACCAACGGCGGCCGCGATGTGCGCCGCGGGATCGGTGGTGGACAGGTGCACACGATGCCCCTCACGTGCCAGCGCGAGGGCCAGTGTCGCCGCGAGCGTCGTTTTGCCGACCCCACCCTTCCCCATCGTCATCACCACGCCGTGCCCATCGGCGGCGATGCGTGCGATGAGTGCCTCCAGCGAACCGAATCCATCAAAGGCGCCGTCGTCGATGGCGCGTAGCGATTTCGGTGTGTCAACGGTCGCGCGCAGTGACCCACTGTCAGCATCGACTGTGCTCTCTGCCGCCCGCGCAAAGGCGCGCAGCGCATTCAGGCCGGTGAGATTGCTCGCAATCAGCGGGATGTCCGCACTCGGCAGGCCACGCAGCGCCTCAGGCATCGCGGCCACCGCACTCCGCTGTCGTGCGATGAACGTCGTCGCGACGGCGTCACCATCGGCATCGCCCGTCAGCACGCCGTTGATGACGAGACGCTGGTTGCCGATGCCAAGTGCGGCGAGTTCACCTCCGGCACGCGCCGCCTCGCGCAATGCACTCGCGTCAGGACGGGTCACGAGCACGACGGTCGTCGACGTCGGATCTCCG
>JANNXU010000053.1:0-49002 GCA_031409715.1 Gemmatimonadaceae bacterium
GCGTGCGGCGCGGGTGGCAGCGCCGGCCAGGTCGCTGGCGACGCTCTGCCCTGCGGCGGCGACTCCATTCAGCACCCCGACCGCCATCTGCATGAACCCGAGGGTCTCCGCCACGCTGGTGGCCGAGACCTTGCCGGCGCGCAGGCCGTCCTCGACGGTCTCCTGCAGCTTGACGAGCAGGCCGGCGGCGCCG
Source organism: Gemmatimonadaceae bacterium (assembly GCA_031409715.1). GTDB lineage: Bacteria > Gemmatimonadota > Gemmatimonadetes > Gemmatimonadales > Gemmatimonadaceae > JACMLX01. The sequence continues at coordinate 194 of JANNXU010000053.1, forward strand.
GTCGGCGCCTCGATGCGGCTGTACTTGGATTCGAGAAACTCGACGTAATCCAGCACCTGGAACGCCCGTTCGTCGGTCAGCGTGTCGAACTTGGCGACGAGGCGATCACGGAGGTATGGGCTGAGCGGCATTGGCGGCGGAGGATGTGGTGGCGATGGTGCCGCGAATGCTACCCCGCGCCGCCAGCGCCGTTCAGGGGCGTGCGGCCCGGAAGCGGCGGGCCGCACTGGCGAAGGGATCGTCGCTGACGACCTCCGCCGGACTGCGGCGGGCGGCGGCAACCGGCGATCGCGGCTTGGCCGGCTTCCGCACGGCACGACGGGACGGGCGCGCGGCCGGTTTCACGGCCGAGCCCGTCGGCTTGCGCGCGGCGCTTCGCGTCGGCGCCGGACGAGGCGTGGCGACGTCGATGCGGGAGCGGTCCGGCGCGACACGTGTGTTCGAGACCGGCCGCACCGGCGACTCGGCCGTGGGACGGGACCGATCCTCGGTGCGTGGGGCGGGGACCGGGGCGACCGGGGTGGCCGTGGCGGATGGTTTCGGTTTCGACGGCGCGGTCACGGCGGCCGTTGGCACGATCACCGTCGCCGTCGTCGTCTGCGCGGGCACCGTCGCCGCTGCGTGCTGTGCCCCTGGCGCGGGCACCGTCGCCGTTGAATGCTGCGCTCCCGGCACGATCACCGTCGCCGTCGAGGTGGGCCCGGCCGCGCTCGGCGGCGGCGCGGCTGGGGTCACCGCGGCGGGCGTCACCACAGCGGGGGCAGCGCCGGCCGCGCGGCGCATCGCCGCCGAGGTGTCGGTGGCAGGAGCGGCCGGCGGCGCGGAGGCCGCCACGACCGCAGCGGTCGGGAAGGAATCCACGTCGATGTCGCGCTTCGGGCCACCACGCCAGCGGGCGCGCCGCCCCCGGGTGTCGATGTGCACGTACGGCCACCCCGCGCCATCGGCGTTGATGTACAGTCCGATGCCCCCGACCAGGTCGGGATACTTCCGCTCCACCACCTCCGCTGCCGCCGCCACCAGGCGCGCGTCGATCTCCGTCAGCTTGCCGTCATCGTTGGCATCGATCGCGATGTCCGCGGCGTCGCCATACATGTGCCGGCTGTCCTTGGCCGACGCCGACAGCGAGCCGTTGTGCGCCGGGCTGCGGAAGCCGCTGGCGACGTGCAGCGTCAGCGTCGACCCGTTCCGACCGCGCATCTGCGCGATCTCGGTGATCGTCAGCTCCAGCTTGTCCAGCAGCGGCTCGCGCACGTGCAGGTACTTCGGAAAGGCGTCCTGATCGTCGTGCACCACGAAGTCGCTCATGCGCAGGTGCGGCGAGAGCGGGAAGTCGGCGATCCGCTCCGTCACTTCGACGAACCCGCGCGGCACGATCGCGTCGGCACCCTTCGGCCAGCGACCGAGGTGGTAGCCGTTGATGCCGGTGGCGCGGGCGTTGGGCATGGGGCGCTCCACGAACATCGCGAAGTCGGCGACCGTGTCGGACACACCGCTGCGCGACAGCACCAGCCAGTAGGCGCCGGCGCGTGCGGGCGCCACCAGAATCCCGTCGGCGGGCCAGGTCACGATGGCGTCGTCGGGCCGGCCGTCGAAGCCGACCCAGCGCGCGGTGAGACCATCGGTCTGCCCGACGAGGCGCATCGGCAAGGCGACGGCCTGATTGGGGAGCGCAATTCGGACGCGCACCGCGCCGCTGTGACCGAATGCGCCAGTCTCGAACACGCGGCGGGGCACCGCCGACACGGCTGGTGCCGCGGCGGGTGCAACCTCCATCACCCGTGCGCCTGAGGAACGCACCTCGGGCATGTCCAGTCCCTCGGGCTCACTCGCGACATGCGCGGCGTACGCGACGCCGACAGGCACCACGCCAAGCAGCGCGAACTTCAGGTAGCGCAGCCAGGTGCGATGCCGGGGCATCGCGGTCTGCAGCGGGCGCCGGTCGTCGCGCGCACGCTCGCTGACCGCGATGCCAATCAGACCGAGCTGGGCAGGTGGCTTACGCGCCACCCCATCGGACGGGTGTTCCTCGGACGTCGATGTGGACGAATGGTCCATGTGCACGTGTTTCATAGTAACGCCCCATTCCGCCAGTCAGTCCGGGATGCGCTCGCTCCACCTGCTGCACCGCGCGCACGATCACGTCCGCGTCCTGCACCGTGGACCGCCCATCGCCATCCAGGTCGTCCATCAGCCCGTCACCATCGTCATCCACGAATACGTCGGCCGCATCCCCATAAATGTGCCGACTGTCGATGGCCCGTCCACCGGCACCCACACCCTGCATGTTGTACAGCGGATGCCTGAAGCCGCTCAGCACCTGCAATCTGTGCACCTGATGACCCTGCTGCCACAGCTCGTCGATCACCAGCTCCAGCTTGTCCAGCAGCGGCTCGCGCAGCACGAGGTACTTGGGCCAGGTGGCAAACTGATCCTTCGTGACGAAGTCGCGCAGCCGAAAGTGCTCCGAGACGTGCAGGTCACGGTTGGCCGGCGTCACCATGATGAAACCGGCCGGCATCTCGAATGATCCACTGATGAAACTGGCCGGCTCACCGGGCCAGTACCCCATGCGATAGCTGCCGACGCGTCCCCGCACCTTGCTGTCGAACGGGACGATGGGCAATACGTGCATCGAGGCAACCCGCGTCAGCAGGCCCCCTTCACTGTCCGTGAGGCGCAGGGCATCGAGCAGCCGCACCAGTTCGCGCGCCTCGGTCACGGGCAGGAATCGCGCCCGCAGCTTGCCGCTGGCACCGAGCAGCGTATCGGCGGCGAACCCGATGGCGCGGGCCGGCGGGGAGCGGTGCGGGATGGGCGCGCGCACCGGTCGCGGACTGGCCGCGGGGGTCCCTGTCCCGAAGGTGGTTCCAAACGCGATGAGTGCTGTGATGATCTGGCGTGCAGGCATGCCGTTCCTCCCGTGTGTCGGCTGCAGCACGAGTGTCGGCATCTCGGGCGGCGGCCGGCGAAGCGCTGGCGAAACGTGCGGATCCTCACTGACGAGTCGCTGCCGCGGCCACTGGTGCCGCTGCTCATCGGCCACGACGCGCGGATGATGGAGGCGGAAGGCTGCTCGTCCGGCAGGAATGTCGGGTTGCTGCTGACATTGCGACCGGTGTTCGGCGAGCAGAATTTCATTTCGTGCGGTCGCAATACAGCAGAACCCAGTTCCGTTGAGGCTGTAGCAGAAGGGGTCTGTCAGCGCGTTCACGCCACCGTATCATCGCGCAGTGATGATGCCGTGCGACGTCCGCGATGTGCCGTGTGCTTTTGGTGGTGCATCGTCCCAATCGGTCGCTGGCGCGCGAGGGTTCGGCGCCGCGCGCATCTCCGCACGATGCCGCGGACCCGTGGTGGGCGAGTGTCTTCACACGGCCGACGGAAAGGCGGGCGCCCCGGTCGCGTCGTTCCGGAACCGGGCGTCGAACCGCTACCGATCGAACGCGTGCGCCAAACGGGTGCTGCCGCGCCTGTTCGAACGTGCCCGGCAGCAACGGAGCGTTTTCTCCAGCCTCAATAGATGTAGACCGCCGCCCCCACCGGGATCATCCGATACAACGTCTCGATGTCCTCGTTCCGCAGCCGCACGCACCCGTGGCTCACGCTCCGACCGATCGTGCTCGGCGCGTTCGTACCGTGCAGCGCGTAGCCATCACCGAGGTTGAGCCGATGGGTGCCGAGGATCTCCTTGTAGCGGCGCGCGTTGGTGCCGCCGGGCGGGATGATCATGCGCCCGCCGACGATGAGTTCGCGCCCGTCGCTGGCCGTGAGCGGTGTGATGCTGCCATCGCGGCCCCGCTTCACCACGTCGCTGCCGCGGGTCGTGATCACACCGTCCGCGACCGGAATCACCTGGCCGCGCTTCATGCGCAGCAGGCCGAGTCCCTTCTTGCCCGCCTTCTCGACGAAGTGCCAGTCCGGCGGCACCCATGCCGGTGCGGTCTCCTTGCTCAGCACGCGCAGCCTGCCACGCGGCGTATCGAACTTGTACGTCTGGTTGCGCCCCGACCCCACCAGCGTGCGTCCGCTTCCGCTGGCGACCCGCGTCGTGAACAGCGCCGTGCCGGCCTCCTCGACCCAGACCCGGTTCTCGGTGAGGCTGACGATGATGTACGGCCTGGTGTAGTCGGGCATGCCGCGCGCGCGCGCAGCGCGGATGTCGCCGGTGAGCGTCGCGACTCTCGTGCGCATCCTCGCGAGCTCGGCGGCATCGCGCGCGCCGGCGTCGCGGGCCACGGTGCGCGCGTCGTATGCCGCGACCACGCGCGTGCCTTCCACGCCGGCGAAGGCGAGGCCGATCGCGGCGGCCGCGGTGAGGCTCCACGCCATCCAGCCGCCATCGCCGTAAAAGCGCGTGAGGGATGGCATCAGAACAGCACCGCCGACATGCCGCGCACGAGATTGGGCCGGATCGCGTCGAAGTCGCGGCGCGAGACGATGATGCGCCGCGGGCCGCCGTCCGTCGACACGCCGCCGAGCAGTGCCGCGGCGGCGTCGCCGCCTTCCAGCACCGTGCCATCGGTGAGTGCGACGCGCAGCACCTTCTTCTCCACCGGCGGCGCGGCGACGGTGTTGCCAAGCGAGTCCACCACCGGCGCCGTCGTCACCTGATCGGCGACCTCGGCGATCGACGCGATGTGCTGCACGCCGCGCTCCGGCGCCGAGCCGGTGAAGCGCGCCGGCATGCGCCGCAGCGCGATTCCGTCACGCATCAGTACCACCGTGCCGCTGTCCACAGCGATCACGAGGTGCAGCTTGGGCTCCTCGCGGGCGGTGGCGCGGGCCGTCTCCAGCGCCAGCGTCGCCTGGAGCGTGGCCGTCACCTGCCGCAGCGAATCGCGAACCGGTGCGACGCGGCCGGCCTCGCGCCGGATGTCGGCCGTCTCGCGCAGGAACGCCTCGCGCTGCACACGCAGCAGTGGCACGGCCGCACCGGCGGTGGCGGCGAGGATCGCGAGCGCGACCAGGCCAGCGACGGGGCGTGCACGGGTCGTGCCGGGCGACGGCGTCATGGGCGGGCGATGGTCTCGATGTCGAGAATGGGGACGTTGGTGGGCGCCGAGCGGCCGTTGCGCACCCGCGCCGTGATCTGGATGACCGTCAGTGGCGCGAGCGCCTGCGCCTCGGCGGCCAGCGCGGACGGGATCGCGAGGTAGAGCAGCGCGTTCTCCCCGGCCGGACCGCGGGCCAGCAGGTACGGCTCGCCCAGAGTCAGGTCGCGGCGGAGGGCGTCGGCCCGCTGGAACGCCAGGATCTCCACCTTCCAGCGTACCAGCTTGCCCTTCGATCCGTCCGGGTCGGCGCGGAGGTCGGCGGCGGTGAGGGCGGTGCGGAGCGTCGAGTCCACCGGGAGCAGATCGGCCTCGCGGACCCAGCCCTCGATGCGGACGCGCACCCATCCGCGCTCGCGCGCGATCGGCAGGACCGTGCCCGCGCCCTCGACCGTGCCGATGACCGGGCCGTCCGGGGCGGTGCGCACCTGTGCCCGGCTGGCGGCGCGGAGCGGGATGGTCCCGGGGCTGATGGTCCGTCCGCCAGCCGGTTCATCGCGTGGCGCGGTCGAGGCCGGGTCCGGACCACGCCCGGCGGCGGCGGCGACCGCTGTCGCCGGTGCCGTCGCCGGAGCCTTCGCGGGCGTGCGTGCGGCAGCCTGCGGCCGCGCGGCGGTGCGTTCCGCGGCGCGCTTCGGCACGGTGGCCGACGAGCGCCGCGAGGCCGGCGCCTCGGTACGGCGCGCCTGCGCCCCGGCCTCGCCCGCAAGAAACACGAGGCAGGCCAGCGTGTAGGCAGCGTGGCAGCGCCGCAACGTCGATGGTAGCACCCACCGGCGGCGGGTACATTCAATGGACTTCATCTGCACGACATTACTACCCCGCCCCACCCGGTATCCATGCCTTCCACCTCCGTCCAGCCCGTCGCCCTCATCGTCCTGGACGGCTGGGGGTTCCGCGATGAGACCACGGCCAACGCGATCGCCCTCGCCGACACGCCGAACTGGGATCACCTGATGGGCACGCTGCCGCACACCCTCATCCAGGCGAGCGGACGCCGGGTGGGGCTGCCGGACGGACAGATGGGCAACAGCGAAGTCGGCCACATGAATCTCGGCGCCGGCCGCGTCGTGGAGCAGGACCTGGTGCGCATCGGGGCGGCCATCGAGACGGGGAGCTTCTTCGCCAATCCGGCGCTGACGGCCGCCTGCCGCGACGCGGCCAGCCGCGGGGTCACGCTGCACCTGATGGGGTTGCTGGGCAACGGTGGGGTGCACGCCCTCGACCGCCACCTGTTCGCGTTGCTGGACCTCGCGCATCGCGAAGGTGTGCCACGCGTCGCCGTGCACGGCATGCTCGACGGACGCGACACACCCCCCACCTCGGGCCACGATTTCCTCGCCGAAACGCAGGCCGAGATCGCGAAGTACGAGGGTCGCGTGGTGCTGGCGACCGTCGGTGGGCGCTACTTCGGCATGGACCGCGACCATCGCTGGGAGCGCACCGAGCGATGGTATCGCGCGATGGTGGATGGTGTGGGTGTGTCGGTGACGAACGACGACATCGGTGCCGCCCTCAGTGCCGCCTACGCCGCCGGCACGACGGACGAGTTCATCCACCCCTTCGTGCTGCACGATGCCGCGACCGGCGTCACGCCACGCCTGGCTGATGGCGACGTGGTGATCTGCTACAACTTCCGCAGCGACCGCATGCGGCAGCTCTGCGATGCGCTCACCTCGCCGACGTTCAGCGGCTTCGCCATCGAGCATCGGCCGCGCCTGTCGCTGACGACGATGATGGAGTACGACCCGACGTTCACGTATCCGGTCGCCTTCCCCGCGTCGCAGCTCACCAACATGGTGGGCGAGGTGATCGCCGCCGCCGGCATGACGCAGCTGCGCACGGCCGAGACGGAGAAGTATCCGCATGTGACGTTCTTCTTCAATGGCGGGCGCGAGGCGCCGTTCGCCGGCGAGGAGCGCCGCATGGTGCCCAGCCCCAAGGTGGCCACCTACGACCTGCAGCCCGAGATGAGTGCGCAAGGCATCTGCGACGGCCTGGTCGAGGCGCTGGAGACGCGGCGCTACGACTTCATGCTCTGCAACTTCGCCAACTGCGACATGGTCGGGCACACCGGCTCGCTGCCAGCGGCCATCAAGGCGGTGCAGGCCGTCGATGCCTGCATCGGTCGCATCCTCGCCGCCGCATCCATCGGTGGTGCACGACTGATCTTCACTGCCGACCATGGCAACGCCGACGTGATGGTGGACCCGATCACCGGGGCTCCGCACACGGCGCACACCACCAATCCCGTTCCCTTGATCATCGTCGATCCTGCCGGTGCCGTCCCGCTGCGTGCGGGCGGTGCGCTCTGTGACGTCGGTCCCACCGTGCTCGAGCTGCTCCGGCTGCACGTTCCGGCCGAGATGTCGGGCACGTCGCTGCGTGCTGTCCCGGTGACGGCATGAGCGCGCGCGTCGCACGCCGCGTGGCGGTGCTGGCCTGTGCACTGCCGCTCGCCGCGATGGCGCAGCAGGTGGGCACGTCGCCCGCGAAAAGCCCCTTCCGCGACCTCGAGAAGCGTCAGGACGTGACGCTGCTGGTGGGGCCGAGCTTCGGCGGCAAGGACAGGGTGGGTGCCGCCCCGCGCGGTGGCGTGGCAGTGGGCCTGCGCTACGACATCGCGCTCGGCAACGCGCCGATCGCCTTCACGTCGTCGCTGGTGCGGCAGGCGTCGTCGCGCGACGTGTTCCAGCCCGGGCTGCCGCTGGCGCAGCGCTTCGGCGGCAACGTGTCGCAGTCGGTCTACTTCTTCGACATCGGGCTGACGATGCTGCTCACGGGCAACCGGAGCTGGCATGGTATCCAGCCGATGATCACGGCCGGCGCCGGCATGGCGTATGACGGCACGGGGATCAGCGACTCGTCGAACTTCAACTTCGGCACACGCTTCTCCCCGGTGGTGGGTCTTGGCGTGAAGTACGCGCCGGAGCGCTCGCGCTGGACGGTGCGCGCCGACCTCACCAACCGCTTCTACAGCGTGCCCTATCCGCAGTCGTTCCGCGACACGGTGAGCGGCGTGCCGCGCGTCGTCGCGTCGAACGTCAACAACAGCTGGGTGCGCAACACCATGCTCACCCTCGGGCTGGTGCGCGGCATCGGTCGGCGATGAGCGGTTGCAGCACGCGCGCGTGAACGGTCACCGGCGGCGCCGCTGCGGCGTGCTGCTGGCAGGCGGGGCGAGCGCGCGGTTCGGCGGTCGCCCGAAAGGACTGGAACCGCTCGGCACGCAGCGGATGGCCGACCACGTGCTGGCGGTGCTGCAGACGGTCTGTGACGACGTGGTGGTCGCCGCCAACGACCCTGAAGCGGAACAGTGGTTTCCCGGCCTCGACATCCGCCGCGATCGGCTGCCCGGCTCGGGTGCACTCGGCGCACTGGAAACGGCGCTGCATGCCCGCCCCGATGCGACCATCGTCGTCTGCGCGTGGGACATGCCGTTCGTGACGGCCGGCGTCTTGCAGACACTGGCGGCGGTGGTCGACGACGGCGCCAGCTGCTGCGTGCCGCGCCACGACGACGGGCAACTCGAGCCGCTCTGTGCCGCCTACGCCTCACGCCTCGCGCCCGCCGCGACCGCCATGCTCGACGCCGGCGTCCGGGCGGCGCACGCGCTCGTGGACGAACATGCGGGCGTGACGATGGCGACATCGGCGCTGGTGCCGACCGGTGATGCGTCGCGCATCTTCTTCAACGTGAACACTCCCGCCGACCTGCACCAGGCAACCCAATGGCTCGAGCACGACAGGTGATGATGACGGCTGCCGCTGCTGCGCCGCGCCGGATCGCGCGCGATACCGTCGTGCGCAATCCTCTGAGGCGCGATGCCGTCGTGCGCGATACCGTCGTGCGCGGCGCGATGATCGCACTGCTCTGCGGCTGCGCACGCACGCCGACGCCGGCACCGGCGCCGGACCCGATGACGATCCGCAGCACGACGTTGCCGCCGGTGAACCTCGCCCCAGCCAAGGCCGATGTGGGTGCGCTGCAGGCCTTCGTCGATTCGCTGGTGGCGCTGCCGCAGTTCTCCAACGCACACTGGGGCATCCTGGTGGTGGCGCCGGAACGCGGCGACACCCTCGCCGCCAGCGGCGCCGATCGGCTCGCGATGCCGGCCTCCAACCAGAAGCTGATCACCGGCGCCATCGCCCTCGCCACACTCGGCCCCGACTTCACCTGGCGCACCACCTTCACCGGCACCGGACCGGTACGCCAGGGTGAACTGCGCGGCGACATCGTCATCAGCGGACGTGGTGATCCGAGCATCTCGACGGCGATGCGCGGCGACCCGCTGACGGCATTCGACCCGCTGGTGGCCGCACTCAGGGCCGCTGGAGTCCGCCGCATTTCGGGACGCGTCCGCTCCACCGACAGCACCGCCTTTCCCGGCAGCCCGCACGGCTTCGGCTGGGACTGGGACGACCTCGGCGAGGGCTACGGCGCCGGCGTGACGGAGCTGATGTTCAACGAGGGGTTCGCCGACATCACGGTGCGCGGCTGCGGTGCGGCAGGTGCCCGCGCCTGCATCACCACGTCACCGGCGCTGACGACGCCGGCCATCCACGCCGACGTGCGCATCGTCGCCCCCGGCACCCCGGTACAGCGCATCACCGCCTGGCGTGACTCGGCCGCCACGCCCGGCATCACGATGCGCGGCAGCATCGCGCCTGGCGACAGCCTCACGCTGTCGGTCGCGCAGCCCGATCTGCGCGTGACCTACGCCGCCGCCGTCGTCGAGGCGCTGCAGCGCGCGGGCATCACCGTGCGCGGCCGCGCGGCCACGTCGGTGCGCAGCGACACGCTGGTGGTGCTGACGTCCAAGCCGCTGCGCGAAGTCCTGCCGGCGATGCAGAAGCCGTCGCAGAACCAGATCGCCGAGGCGCTGTTTCGCACCGTGGCGCTGGAGGTGACGAGCGTCGGCAGCAGTGACAGCGCGCGCGTCGTGTTCGAGCGGCAGCTGGTGGCGTGGGGCGCGCGGCGCGACGGGTTCGCGGTGCGCGATGGCAGCGGCCTGTCGCGCCACGACTATCTCTCGCCACGCACCATCATGCAGGTGCTGGACACCATGCGACGCAGCGCCACCTTCGCCCTCTACCGCGATGCCCTGCCGCTGGCCGGTGTGGAAGGCACGCTGCGCAATCGCATGCGCGAGACCGCACAGGGCCGCGTCCGCGCCAAGACGGGCACCGTGGACAAGGCGCGCTCGCTCTCGGGCTACGTGACGACGGTGGATGGCGAGCTGCTGCAGTTCTCGATGCTCACCAACAACCACACCGTGCCCAATCGCGAGGTGGACCGGGTGCAGGACCTGATCGTGGAGCGGCTGCTGCGCCTGCGCCGCGGCGAGCGATGATCGTGGCCGCGCGCCTGCCGGTGGAGGAGGCGGTGGCGCGCATCATGGGCGCCGTCGCACCGCTGGCAGCGCACGAGGTGCCGCTGGCCGAGGCGCAGGGGCAGGTACTGGCCGCGCCACTGTACGCCGCACACACCCATCCCGCCTGGCGCAACAGCGCGATGGACGGCTACGCCGTGTTCGCCGCCGACGTCGTCGATGCGTCAGTCGAGTCGCCCGTCGTGCTGCCGGTGATCGGCACCATCGCGGCCGGTGACGCCGCCCCCGCCACGATGGCGCGCGGCACCGCCTGGCGCATCATGACCGGCGCACCCGTCCCCGACGACGCGGACAGCGTGATCCGCGTCGAGGACACCGACCGCGGCGACAGCGCGCAAACCACCGTGCGCATCCACGCCGCGCGCGATGCGGGACGCAACGTCCGTCCGCGTGGCGAGGACTTCCGCACCGGCGACGAACTGATCGCCGCCACCACGCTGCTGCGCGCACCACACATCGGCCTCGCCGCGGGGTGCGGGCGGGCGACGCTCGCCGTCGTCCGCCGCCCCCGCGTCGCGATCCTCGGGTCGGGCAACGAACTGGTGGACGTGGATCGCTTCAGCGAGGTGCTGGCCGGTCACCGGATCGTCAACACCAACGGCTACGCCCTCGCCGCCGCCGTGCGCGAGGCGGGTGGCATCCCGATCGACCTCGGCATCGCCGCCGACGACCCGGCCGAGATCGCGGCCCGCATCAGCGGCGCGCCACCGTTCGATGCACTGGTCACCTGCGGCGGCATCAGTGTCGGCGCCTTCGATTACACCCGCGACGTGGTGCAACGACTCGGCGCCACCCTCGACTTCTGGCGCGTCCGCATGCGCCCCGGCGGCCCGTTCGGCTTTGGCCTGCTCCACGGCACGCCCTGGTTCGGCCTCCCCGGCAACCCCGTCTCGGCATTAGTAACATTCGAGCTTTTTGTGCGGCCGGCGCTGCTGCGCATGCGCGGGCTGGTGGAGTGCGTCCGGCGTCCCGTGCCGGTGCAGCTGCCGCAGGCCGTCACCACCCAGGGCGGGCTGACGCATTTCCTGCGCTGCACCGTGCACGCCGACGAGGGTGGCGCGGCGGTGCTGACGGGGCCGCAGAGTTCCGGCATGCTGACCTCGATGGCGGCCGCCAACGCGCTGCTGATCGTGCCGCATGATCGCATCACGCTCGATGCCGGCTCGATGGCGCGCGCCATCCTCCTGCAGGACACTTCCACGATGGCGGTTTCGTGCACGTACTGACGGCGGCAACACTCGAGGCGGAGCTGCGCAGCCGCTACCGCACCATCGACTCGCCGGTCACGATCGGCACGGACGAGGTGGTGCAGATCCTGCACCCGGCCAACTCCGACGACCTGATCTCGGAGCAGGATTTCGCGGTCGACGACCGTCTGCCCTACTGGGCGGATCTGTGGCCATCGGCGGTGGTGCTCGCGCGATTCCTCCGCGGCCTGCGCGGCGCCGGGCGCACGCTGCTCGAGCTGGGCTGCGGCAGCGGCGTGGTGGCCACGGCCGCCGCGCGCGCGGGCTTCACGGTCACGGCCACCGACTACTACGACGACTCGCCCCAGTTCGCCCGCGCCAACGCCTGGCGCAACGCACAGGTGGACATCACGGCCCGCTGCGCCGACTGGAACTCCTGGCCCTCCGACCTGCGCCCCTTCGACCTCATCGTCGCCTCCGACGTCCTCTATGAACAGCGCAACGCGCCGCTGATCGCGCGGGTCATGGCGCAGTCGCTCGGTGCCCACGGCGAAGGCTGGCTCGCCGACCCCGGCCGCGTCGGTGCGGCGTCACTGCCTGACTGGTGTGCGAGCCATGCACTCGGCTGCGAGACCGTGGCGCAGGTGCCGATCGAGGCGGGGGGGTTGGTGCATACCGTGTCGCTGTATCGGATCACGCGCTGACGCGTGTTCCAGCATGGCGTGGGGGTGACAGACTGCTTCACAGCATATCGTGGAGGGCGACGAACCGCTTCACAGCATATCGCAGAACTGCACTGCCGCAGAACGGAACAGCCGCAGAACTGCAGCACTTCACCACGGCAGGCTTCTGCGGCGCACGGGACTCTGGAATGGCTTTTGGAACTGCAACTGCGAGAGCAGTTCCCAAAAAAGCTTCACGCGCGATCGCGATTGAAGCTCACCGCGCGCACGGAGTCCACGCGCAGTTCCGCGGCTGTTCCGTTCTGCGGCAGTGCAGTTCTGCGATATGCTGTGACGCAGTTGCCGTTCAGCTGTTGAGCACACGCAAACGTGCAGGAGCCAGCTGAGCCGCGACGACTTCGGAGATGTCCTGCACCACCACGCTGCTGCCGAGGGCAGTGACGCCGTCGGTCATCATCGTCATGCAGAACGGACACGCCACCGCGATCGTCTCGGCGCCCGTCGCGATGAGTTCTTCGGTGCGCTCGATGTTGATGCGCTTGCCCTCCTTCTCGTCGATGAACATCCGCCCGCCGCCCGCACCGCAGCAGAGGCCGCGGCTTTCGGTGCGAGCCGGCTCCACCAGGTTGAGCACCGGCAACGCGCGGCGCAGCGTCTCGCGCGGGGCATCGTAGACGTCGTTGTACCGGCCCAGGTAGCAGCTGTCGTGGTACGTCATCGTCAGGCGCTTGCCATGTTCCGTGTTGAGCGGAATCAGGTTCGCGTCCATCAGCCGTTCGATGTAGGTGCTGTGGTGGATCACCTCGTAGTTGCCGCCGAGCTGCGGGAACTCGTTGCCCATCTGGTGGAAGCAGTGCGGGCAGAAGGTGACGATCGTCTTCACCTCGTAGCGGTCCAGCGTCTCGATCGTGCCCTTGGCGAGCATCTGGTAGAGATACTCGTTGCCAAGGCGGCGGGCGGGATCGCCGTGGCAGGTCTCTTCCTGGCCGAGTATCGCGAAATCGATGTCGGCGGCCTGCAGGATGCGGGCGAAGGCGACGGTGATCTTCTTGGCGCGATCGTCGAAGCTGCCCATGCAGCCCACCCAGAACAGGATCTCAGGACGCCGCCCCTCCGCAAACACTTCGGCGTACGTCGGGATGTTCAGCCCCTCGCTCCACTGCGCGCGATCGGCGGGGCTGAAGGCCCACGGTGACGCGTTCGTCTCCAGCGACTCGAACGTCGGCTGCACCTCTTCCGGAAAGCGCCCCTCGTTCAACACCAGGCCGCGACGCAGCTCGTTGATGATGTCCAGCTGGTCGATGCTCACCGGGCACTCGGTGACGCAGGCGCGGCAGCTGGTGCAGGCCCAGAGCTCGGCCTCGGTGATGTAGTTGTCCAGCAGCACGTTGCCGAGTGCGGCGTCGGCGCCGTCGATGCCCATCAGCGCTGCGGCGCTGCCCGGCACGTCCAGCTCACCCACCAGCAGCGGCGCCTTCTCCATCAGGCGCTTGCGCGTGTCCACCACGATCTTGCGCGGGCTGAGCGGCTTGCCGGTGATGTTGGCCGGACAGGCCGCCGTGCAGCGGCCGCACTCGGTGCAGCTGTAGCCGTCGAGCAGGTTCTTCCAGCTCAGGTGATCCACGTCACTCGCGCCAAACTGCTCCACCTCGGCCTCGAGGTCCATCGCCTTCATGACGCCGATCTGTCCCGGGCCGCTGGTGTTGCTGAACCAGACGTTGATGAGCGAGCTGACCACGTGCAGGTGCTTGGAGTACGGCAGGAAGTTGAGGAAGCCGAGCACCAGCAGCGCGTGCGACCACCAGCTGATGGTGTGGGCCGCGTGCAGTGTGGCGGGCGACAGTCCCGTCAGCAGTCCGCCGAGTGCGGAGGAGATCGGGCGGAACCAGCCGTAGTGGGTGGCGCGGAGCGTTGGATTGGCGGCGTACTCGAAGGCGCCGGTGGTGTAGAGCGTGAGCATCAGCGACGCGATCACGCAGAGGATGATCACCGCCTCCGTGCCGTGGATCTCCTTGCCCTGCAGTCGCTTCGGCGGTGCCACCAGTCGGCGCCAGAGCAACCAGCTCACGGCCACCAGCACCACCACCGCGAACAGCTCCTGGCTGAGCATGAACAGCTGCCAGAGCGGCCGCGGGAGGACGCGTTCGTAGGCGAAGCCGGGCCAGACGCCGTTCAGCAGGATTTCCGCGGTGCCCGCCGTGAGCACGAGGAAGCCCCAGAACACCGACGCATGCGACAGCCCGGCGCCGCGCTCACGCAGGATCTTGGTCTGCGCGAACCCGATCGTGAGCAGGTTCCAGGTGCGTGTGCCGGGGCGGTTCAGCCGGTCGTCGGGCGTGCCCACGTGCAGGTAGGCCACCAGCCGCTGGATGTTGTAGCTGAAGAAGCCCAGGGCGGCGATGAGGACGAACAGGAATGCGACGTTCTGGGCGGACATGGTGATTCCGAGGCGGTTGAGGCGACGCGGCGGCCGGCGGGGGGCGCCGCTGGCGTCAGGGGGAAAGGTAAGGCGCTGGACTGTGCCGGACGACCAACGACCCGACGCGCATGGCCATGGCGGGCTCGCAGGAGCCACAGCACCCGCGCGCCTGCACCACACGCCATGCGCGATCGTGTCCCCGTCCGGCGCACGGTCCAGTGGCTGCCAGGTTCCCGGTCGCGCCAGCTTATTTCTTTCCTTGCAGGAAGGAAGACTTATCGCTATTCTTTCCCTCCGCAAGTGAAAGAATCAGATTTGGCGTTCCGCCATGGAGTGCACGATGCCAGCACAGCCGCCGCGTCGAGGGCGTCCTCCTGCGCCACCAGCGACTGCCGAGGCGATCTCGCGTGATCGCCTGCGCGAGAAGCTGATGGAGTCCATGAGCGCGCCGATACCAGAGCGGACGCGTCGGGACATTCGCATCCCAGGCATCCCAGGCAAAGCACTGGCCGTCATCGGCGTTCGCCGAGGGGGAAAAACGTCCCTGCTGCACGGACGAATGGCGGCGCGCCTGGCGGAAGGTCACGCGCGCGAGTCGCAATTGCTCCTCGAGCTCGAAGATGAGCGCCTGGAGGGAATGACCGCGCAGGACCTCGGCTGGATCATCGAGGAGCACGGACGCCGATATCCACACGTTCGACGGGGCGGTGCGCTGGGCGGCACGCTCTGGCTCTACCTCGACGAGGTACAGGTCGTGCCCCGCTGGGAAACGCTGGTGCATCGGCTCCTCAACGCCCGCGACGTCGAAATAATCGTCTCGGGTTCGTCAGCCAAACTCCTGAGCCGAGAAGTGGCCACGGCACTGCGCGGACGAGGGATGGAAGTGCTCGTGCACCCCTTCTCATTTCGCGAAGCGCTGCGGCACGCCGGCGCCGAACCCGCACACCCGTGGGTGCAGCTCAGCGCCGCTGAACGCGCGGCACTCGACCACGCCTTGCAGGCGTACCTCCGCGTCGGCGGGTTCCCCGAGGCCCAGGGCGTCGACGCAGCAGATCACGTCGATCTTCTGACCGGATACGTGGACACCATGGTGCTCCGGGACGTGATCGAACGGCATGACGTGAAGAACGTGCGCGCCCTGCGGTGGCTCCAGCGCAATATCCTCGCGACCCCCGGAGGCAACGTCTCCGTCAAGAAGCTCTATGACGCCTTGAAATCCCAGGGCATCGGCGTGGGCAAGGACGCCGTGTATGCGTACATCGGGTATCTCGAGGATGCATTCCTGATCCGGCGTGTGCCGATGCACAGTGCGTCCGAGCGACAACGCATGGCGAATCCGGAAAAGATCTATCCAGTCGACACCGGACTGATCTCGATCTATGAACGGTCTGGACGGACGCATCACGGTCGAGCGCTCGAAACGGCCACGCTCCTCGAGCTCGAACGACGCGGATACTCAGCATGCTGGCTCCGCACCACGGAAGGATGGGAAGTCGACTTCCTCGCGGAGCGCGCCGGAAAGACGCCGCAGCTGATTCAGGTCTGTCTCGACACCACCCAGAGCGAGACGTGGGCGCGGGAGGTACGCGCCCTTGAATCCGCCGCGGCGATGCACCCTGATGCGGACGCGGTGTTGGTCACCCTCGACCCGTCGCCCCCTCGCCCACTCCCCGGTCGGCTCCAATGGAAGCCCGCCGCGCAGTGGCTGCTGGAACCGTCGTGACACCCCGCACACCATGACGAAACAGCCGCGTGAGCCTCGGGTGCGTCAGGCCGGACGGCCGCGCACAGGCGCGCGGCGCCGTTTGGGTGCAAGCTCGAGGAGCGCACGTAATGCACGGTTCACCGAGGCGCCGTCACCAAATGCCGCGGCGACGTCGGGTTCAAGGAGCACCAGGTTCGTGCCCTTGGCAAAGCGCTTCGCGTACTTCCCACGCACACCCTGACTGAAGTCATACTCTGCGCGCATTCCGGTCTCGTCCGGCTCCACAGGAGTCGGCTTGGGCTTGCTAGTCGGCTTCTTCATAGACTCGACGTTCGCGCCGCGTCGCCAGACGGGCGCTGATGAGGCGCACACGAGCGCCCCGTTCCAGGTGAACCACCACGAGCATTCGGGAAACCAGCGAGCGCCCAATCAGAATGTAGCGCGCCTCGCCGACCGAATGATCCGGGTCGCTGATTGTGACCGACAGGGGATCGGCGAACGCCGTGGCCACTTCTTCGAACCGGGCGTCATGCTTCTGGAGATTCGCGGCGGCCTTTTCGGGATCCCACTCGAATGCGAGACTCATCGCGAGAAGCTCTGCGGCGGTTGCGCAGCGAGCGTCCCGCAGGCCCCGGGCTCAGCATGCTGGGGCCGATCTCTTCACTGTCGTTGAACGTAAAAACGTAATCCGGACACCCATCACGCGTCAGGCGCCAGCCGGTACCGATACTCTGGCGGGGTGTGTATACCCGGTATATACTCTTCAGATGACGGATGAGATCCAGAACCGACTCGCGACGGCGACGGGGTTTGAGTGGGATGCCGGCAATCGTCCCAAGGTCCGAGCGCGGCATGATGTCGACCCCGGCGAGTGCGAGCAGGCCTTCTTTCACGAACCCTTTCTCGTGTCGTACGATGCCGTGCATTCCGCTGAGGAGCCTCGGTGGCGTGCGCTCGGGCGAACGGCTGCGTCCCGTCTTCTGTTCGTTGTGTTCACCATGCGGGGCGCGTTGATTCGCGTCCTCGCAGCGCGCCCGATGACGCGCAAGGAACGAGTGATCCATGCCCACGCCGAAACGCAGCACGACGAAAGCGATCCCCCGGTTTAGGTCGGCGGCCGCCGAGCGCGCCTTCTGGGCCACGGCCGACTCCACGGAGTATGTCGATTGGGCGAATGCGGTGCCGGTGCGGTTCCCGCAGCTCAAGCCGACGTCCACTGCCATCTCCGTGCGTCTTCCTGACGCCCTCCTGATGGAGCTGAAGGTGCTCGCCAATGAACGTGACGTACCGTATCAGAGCCTGTTGAAGCTGTTCCTGGCGGAGCGCGTGGCGGTTGAGCGGCGACGAAAGCGTTCGCGCGAGAGCGCCTGACCCGGGTTGCTGATCGTGACCGGCGGGGGGATCTTCTAACGCCGTGACCGCTTCCTCGATCCGGACGTGTCGAGGTGACGAATGGCGAGCTACCAGCGACGATCGACGCCGAATTCATCGAGCGCGATGTCATTCGAGACAATCGCGATGCCCCGCTGGATGGCCTGCGCGGCGAGCAACCGATCGAATGGGTCACGGTGCGTTTCGGCCAGTGCACCGGCGAGATCGGCATCCTCCACCTCGATCCCCAGCGATGTCAGGCCAAGACGGCGAATGTGGACCGGCAGGCCTCCGACGAGTCCTGCCGCGGCGTCGAGCTTGCCGAGCCTGTGCTTCGTGCGGATTTCCCATACGCTTGCTGCGCTCACGTACGCCACGGCTGCGCCTGCGATAAGCTCCTGTGCCGACGGCGGCATCTGCGCGTCGCCCAGCGCAAACCAGAGAAACGCATGGGTATCGAGCAGGACGACCGCAGGCCGCTCCTCCGACGGGCGATCCTCGGTCACGACGTGCCCGAGCGAGTGTCACCTTCCCACGTCCGAAGTTCGCTGTCAGGCAGCGCATCGAAGAATTCCGGCCCCACGCGGCCAAGCCCGCGCAGCAGCCCAAACTCCCGTCGCACCGGCGGAACGATGGGCACCAGCCGCGCCACCGGTTCGCCGTCGCGGGCGATGACAATGTCTTCGCCCGCCTCTGCCCGCTCGATGAGCTTTGACAGCGTCGTTTTTGCGGCATGCATTCCCACGACCGTCGACATACGCTCCCTCACAGTTGGCTGCGGTTAGCTAGCCTTAGCCACGTAGAGGAAGAAGACAAGCCGACCCGCGCTCGTCGTGCAAGCGCGGGTCGGACCATCCACGCATATGCGTCGTCTCGACACGGTGCCCTGGCAAGAATGCGCCGAACGCGCTCGGCAGGTTGCTGTCGAGAAGCACGCGCATCACGCGTGACCGCTACGCGGCTGGCGTGAGCAGCGCCTGCTTCGCCAATTCCAGCACCGCAATCGCATGGTCGCGCGACACCCCGGGAAACTGCTCCACGAAGTGGTCGAGTGGATGGCCGGCTTCGAGATAGTCGATCAGGGTCTGCACAGGGACGCGTGTTCCGGCGAACACCGGGGTGCCCCCGAGGCGATCGCGGGATGACGTGATCAGCGGATCTGGCAGACTCGACATGAACGCCTCGGATGGAGAATCAGACAGAGAACACATCAGGCACCAGATACCGACGCAACGCGGATCGGCACCAGAAGGTCTGCAAGTTGTAGCGCTGCAAGTTGTAGCGCCTCAACTTGCAGCCCTTCAACCTGGCCGCTGGACCGGCGGAGCCTGGCACCGACCCACGACACGCATGCGCGTCCTACTGCTGCGCCTTCGCCGCCTTCACCGCCGCCGTCAGCGCCGGCATGACCTCGAACACATCACCCACGATCCCATAGTCCGCGACCTTGAAGATCGGGGCGTCCTTGTCCTTGTTGATCGCCACGATCGTCTTGCTGTTGCGCATGCCGGCGATGTGCTGGATGGCGCCGCTGATGCCCACGGCCACGTACAGGTCCGGGCTCACCTGGCGGCCGGTCTGGCCGATCTGGTCGCTGTGCGGGCGCCAGCCGTCGTCGGTCACGGCACGCGTCGCACCCACCGCCGCGTTGCCGAAGGCCGCCGCGAGATCCTCGCAGAGCGAGAAGTTCTCGGCACTCTTGAGCCCGCGGCCACCGCTCACGATCACGGGCGCCTCGGCCAGATCCAGCTTCGCGCCGCCGCCGAGTGACACGCCGGTCACCTTCACGCGTCCGGAAGACGGGTCCATGGCCGGGGCGACGGTCTGCACGGCGCCAGCCTTGGCCTCCGCGCCCACGTTCACCGCGCCGGGCCGCACGCTGACCAGCGCCGGCGTGGCCGAGAGCACCATCGTCGCGATGACCTTGTTCGTGTTCATCGGGTGCCGGACGACGATGTCGCTGCCGTCGGCGGTGACCGACATCACGTCGGCCGCCACACCCACGCGCAGCTTGGCGCCCACGCGCGGGGCGAGGTCCTGCCCCATCGCGCTCGCCCCGAACAGCGCCGCGCGGTAGCTGCCGGCGGTGATCTGTGCGGCGACGGTCGCGCCCGCGGCTTCGGCGTTGTAGGTCGCGAATCCGGCATGTTCCACCACCAGCACCGCGTCGGCACCCACCGCCGCCAGCTTCGGCGCCACGCTGCCGATGCCCGCGTCACCGAAGACCATCGCGTGCACTTCGCCGCCGAGCGAGTCGGCGAGCAGGCGCGCGGCCGTCACGACCTCGAGCGCCACCTTGCGCACGTCCCCACCGCGCGTCTCGGCCACCACCAGGATGTTGTTCGCCATGTCAGAGCACCTTCGCTTCGGTCTGGAGGAGTCGGACGAGTTCGGGCACCGCGGCGGCGCCCTCCCCCACGATGCGGCCGGCGGAGCGCTCGGGCGGCAGTTCCATCTTGCGGACACTCACGGAGACGTCGCCGAGCTGGGCCGGCTTGCTCTCGAGCGGCTTCTTCTTGGCGGCCATGATGCCCTTCAGGCTCGGGTAGCGCGCCTGGGTGACGAGGCCCTGGTCGATGGTGCAGAGGGCGGGCAGCGGGAAGGCGAGGGTCTCGACGCCGCCCTCGACCTGGCGTTCGGCGGTGCCGGTGGCGCCGGAAATCTCGATTTTCGACATGGCGGTCACACAGGGCAGGTCCAGCAGTTCCGCGACCATGGCGCCGGTGACGCCGGCGGCCGAGTCGACGGCGATGCGGCCGAAGAGGATGAGGTCGTAGGCGCCATCCTTGAGTTCGGCCGCGAGGGCCTGGGCGATGGCGAAGCCGTCGAACGGGATCTTGTCGGTCTTGAGGTGCACGCCCTTGTCGGCGCCCATGGCGAGGGCCTTCCGGATGGTCTCCTGGGCGGAATCGGGGCCGAGGGAGATGACGGTGACTTCGCCGCCGCCGTGCTTTTCGTTGAGCTGGAGGGCGGCTTCGACGGCCCATTCGTCGAAGTCGGAGATGTCGTACTTGATACCGGCCTCGGCTATTGATGCGCCGTCGGGGGATATCTGGAAGCGGGCGCCCATGTCGGCGACGCGCTTGATGCAGACGGCGATCTTCACCGCGGGGACCTCGGAGAGAATTGGATGGAGCGGCAGGACAACATTCGAAGAAAATAAGCGGGACCGGGGTTCCGGCGCAGGACACGACGAGCCCAAAGTGACCATTATTGGCCATGACCCAGCGTCCTCTTGCTCTCGTGACCGGCGCCTCTTCAGGTATCGGCAAGGTGTTCACCCATGCGCTGGCGCGCCGCGGCTATGACCTGATCCTCGTCGCACGCGACGGGGCGCGCCTGGAGGCCCTGGCCCGGGAGCTGGCCCCACTCGGCGCCACGGCGACGCCGGTGGTGGCTGACCTCTCCGTGGAGGAGGGGCTGCTGGCGACGGAACAGGCGATTGCATCGGCCGGCCGACTGGACCTACTGGTGAACAACGCCGGCTTCGGCACGACCGGGCAGCTGGCCACCACCCCGCTTGCGGCGCAGGACCAGATGCTCCGGCTGCATGTGATCGCGGTGAACCGGATCACGCGGGCGGCGCTGCAGCTCATGAAGCCGGCGCGGCGCGGGGCGATCGTGACGGTGGCCAGCGTCGCGAGCTACGTGAACAGCACGGGCAACGTGAATTACTGCGCGACCAAGGCGTACCAGCGGAGCTTCAGCGAGGGGCTGGCGCTGGAGTGTGCCCCGGACGGGATCCGGGTGCAGGCGCTGTGTCCGGGGTTCACGCACACGGAGTTCCATGCGCGGATGGCGGATGACCAGCTGGGGCGGGCGCCGGCGTGGTTGTGGTTGTCGGCGGACCGGGTGGTGGAGACGTCGCTCCGGCAGCTGGAGGCTGGGGGGGCGGTGGTGTGCGTGCCGGGGTGGCAGTACAAGGTGGCGGTGTTCCTGGCGGTGCACCTGCCGGTGTGGGTGAAGCGGGGGATGACGCGGGGTGTGTACAAGCGGGATTGAAGCACCGCCACAGTTCAGCCCGCCGTCATTTCTTTGCCCTGATGTCAAGAAATGACGCCTTTTGGGCCGTCTGATTCTTAGTGTACGCTAAGATTGATAGCGGAACACAATTCTCGCGCCATGAAATTTGTTGCCGCACCTGCTGTGCTGGCGCAACACCTTAAAGCTGTCATGGCAGATCGTGTGCTTCTGATGGATTTGCGTCGAATTGTGATTGAACCCGATCGGTGTTCGTAACCTGTTACTGCTATTGTTGTTACCTGATCTGTTTACCTTTGATCGGCACGAGTCTCCGGAAAGCTGTCAGGGATTTTCAGACGTCCTCAGCGGGCGTGGTTGTTGCTGCTCAGATGTCGTACGGACGCCGGGGTTCACCTCCGGACCGACGGCGTTCCTCTTCTTGTGACTCATGCTTCCTGTTGATTTCCGCGCCGTGCGTCGGGGCGCCATCCGTGTCCTGTTGGGCCTGTGTCTGAGCGCGCCTGTCGTGTGTTCGGCGCAGGTGGCCCGTGAGTCCAGCCTGGTCATTCGACCTGGCGATCTCGTGCGTGTGACCGTGTGGCGAAAGCCGGAGTTGAGTGGGGATTTCCTGGTGGCGGCGGATAGCACGCTCAAGCATCCGTTGTATCGCGAAGTAAGAGTCGCGGGAATGAGTGCTGCGGCGGCGCGCGAGAAGCTTGTAACGTATCTCAAGGTTCTGGAGACGTCGCCGCAGGTGAGTATCGAGCCGCTCGTTCGTGTCAGTGTTGGCGGCGAGGTGCGGAATCCGAACCTTTATTCGCTGGCGCCTGAAACAAGCATTGCGCAAGCCGTGGCGCAGGCTGGTGGCGCGACGGAGCGTGGGCGCTTGGATCGCGTGCGTCTCCTGCGTGGCGGACGTGAAACGGTGCTGGATCTCACGACGGCGACAGCGGAGGCTCTCAACGCGCCGGTCGCGTCCGGAGACCAGATCTACGTTGCGAAGGGGTCAACGGTATGGCGAGAGGTAATCCTGCCAAGCTTACAGGTGGTCGGCGGTCTTGCCGCGATCGCCGGACTCTTTCTTCGATAGTCCGACATGCCTGACCACTCAGACAACCCTAGAAGCATGCCACGCCGCGAGACACCGGCGCCCATTGCTAAGCCAGCTCTATCGAAAACAGCCGCAGCACCGGCCGACTCACTGACTGTGCGCGAGATGCTGGCGGTCCTCCGCCGGAATTGGCAGATCGTCTCTGCCGTGGCGCTTCTGGTTGGTATCGCGAGTGCAGTCATGACGGTTCGCGCCACTCCAGTCTGGCGCGCTCGCGGTGTGATCAAGCTCGTCAACACTCGGCAAGTCCTCGCAGGCGACCTTGCGTCGGACAACAGCGCGATGCCTGTTGGTAGCTATACGGATCCGCTGCAATCGCAGATCCAGATTCTGACAAGCCGCAGCATCGCTGGTGCAGTCGTCGACTCGGAGCCTGCGCTGCTCCGGGTGCAGACTCGGGGCATCTTGCCCACGCAGCTTGCACAGGTCGATCTGCGGAGCGATGCCGATCTGGATACTGTTAACCTGACCTTCGAACCGTCCAGAGTCATCGCCAAGACGGGTGCATTCACGGTAACGGCAGGCTACGGCACACCGATCCGGCTCAATGGCGCCTCGTTCGTCGTACCGGCGCGACCCAACGTGCCCGATGCAACGGTGAAGTTCCTGTCGCGTGAAGCCGCGGGAGCTGCCCTGGTCAGCCGCATCAAGGCGAAGCAGCGACCGGAATCCGATGTGATCGACGTGGATTACATCGGCGGCGATCCCAGACAGGTGCAGCTGATTGCCAATCGGCTTCTCAAGGTGTTCACCGAGGCGAGCGCCACGGCCGTGCGGCAGCGTTCACAGGCTCGGCGCGAGTTCATTCGCCAGCAGCTCGCCCGTAACGACTCGGTCGAGGCAAGTGCACAGCAGTCGCTGACGGATTTCCGCGCGCGCGAGCAGATGTTCAATGGCAAAGAGAAGTTCACGGAAGGCCAGCGTGACCTGCTGGCGCTGCGCGTGCAGCGCGGCAATGTCGCGAGTGACCGCGACGTGGCGCAGCAGCTTCTGGGCACTATTCAGTCGGCACGCGGTGCAGAGCGCGCACGCGCACTTCGCGTGGCAATCTCGACGCCGGGCATCAACGGCAATCCGGTGATTGCACGAATCCACGAGCAAATCGTGCGATACCGCACAATGCGTGACTCGATGATCACCGGCCGGTTTGCTTCGGCGCTGAGCAATCCGGATGTGCAGCGCCTGGATTCGCTGGTTGCTCAAAACGAGGAACAACTGAGCGATGCGCTGCAGGCCTATGTCGGTTCGCTGAATGCAAAAATTGCCGTCCTCGACGCGACGCTGAGCCAGAGTGCTGCGACGCTTGACAGGCTTCCCGCTGCAGCGGCAGAGGAGGTCCGGCTGTCCACGCAGGTCGAGAGCCTGCACAAGGTCGGCGAGCAATTGCGCGAGCAGTTGCAAAAGGCCCAGATCGCGGATGCTGTTCAAGGTGGCGAAGTTGAGGTGGTCGATTACGCGACGGTGGCATCGCTCGTGTCTGGTGGCAAAGTCCCGCGGATCCTGATCGGACTTCTGGTCGGGCTGGTGCTCGGCGCTGGTGCCGCGTTCCTACGCGAACATCTTGACACCACCATCAAGCGGCGAGACGACATTCCCCGCGTGCTTCGCCTGCCGTCTATGGGCGTGATTCCGGCAATCGACCATAAATACATCCGGAAACGTGCCCTGGAACGCTCAATGGCGAACGGGCCAAACCACGCCACGAAGCGAACACCTGGAGCATCCGTTGCCGGGGTTGCCGAGAAGTACAAGGACAAGCTCAGCCGTAGCGCAGAGAAGCAGATGATCCGCGCTGCGATGGGCGTGGAGGCATTCGCGTCTCTCCGCACGCACATGCTGTACGGTGAGGACGGCACGCGTCTCAGGACCGTTGTCGTCACGAGTTGTGCTCCGAAGGATGGAAAGAGCACCGTGAGTTCGAACATTGCTGAGGCGTACGCGCGATCCGGATCCCGGGTGTTGCTCGTTGACGCGGACCTGCGCCGGCCGCGCTTGCACGAAGTCTTTGACGAAGTGGTTGAAGTCGGCCTGACGGAGGTTCTGAACGGCACAGTCACGCTCGAGGCGGCGATGCGCCCGATTCCAGGCAGTCGCAGCTTTGCGCTCCTGCCTGCAGGCTCGCGCGTTGTGAACCCGTCCGAGCTCGTAAACAGTGACGCGATGAAGCGGTTCGTCGAGTCAACGCGCGCACAGTTCGACCTCGTGGTCATCGACTCCCCGCCCGTGCTTGCGGTGTCAGATGCGGCGGTCCTCGCCCGTTACGCGGACGGTGTTCTCTTTGTGGTGAAAGCTGGTGTCACTGAACCAGCGATCGCTCGCGCTGCCCTCATGGAGCTTGACGCCGTTGATGCACGCGTGCTCGGGGTCGTCCTGAATGACCCCAATGACACGCTCGCGCGGTTCGACGGTGACCACTACTACAGCTACTACAGCCAGTACATGACAGCGTAGGCTCGACGTAGGCATGCGGGACCCGCGCCGCGGCATTGTGCGGCAGCGCGAGGTATTTATGTCAACGAAGGCTTGACGATTTGCACATCAGGTGCAAATCGCGCGGTAGCCTTGTCGTGTTCGCAGATCCACATAAACGGTCACCGGAGGAGGGACAATGCCGAAAGATGCGTGCTGGTTCCTCCTCTACACGAAACCTCACGCTGAAGCGTGGGCGGAGATCAACCTCCGCCGCCAAGGCTTCGATACGCTGCTGCCTCGTGTGAGGGTCCGCGGTGCCACTGGACCCTTGTTTCCGCGGTACGTGTTCGCGGCGTATCCAGAGGGAACGGTGACTCGTTCCCTGCACAGTACTCTTGGCGTGCAGTACGTCGTCATGTGTGGCGCGGAGCCGGCGCGCGTGCCTGTCAGTGTCATCGCCGAGCTTCGGTCGCGAATGAACAGCGGCGGCGTCGTGTCACTCGAGCAGATCGATGAGGGGGACCAGAACCCGCTGCTCGCCAAACGGCGCAAAGAGCGGCTGTTCGCGCTCGAGCGTCTCGCGGCTGCTGGCTTCAGGGTGCGTGCTGCATGACACTCCCAGGTCCGACCGAACTGCCCGTGCCACAATGGCCGGCGATCGCAGCATTCGCTGCCGCAATCGCCGTGAGCCTGGCGTTGACGCCTATCGTTGTTCGCGGGGCGGCCGCTCGGGGCCTGTTCGAGGCCGCTCGGGAGGGCGAGCGCGGTCCGTTGCGCAAAGTGTCACGATTGGGAGGGATTGCTGTCTTCACTGCCACAGTGCTCGGTGTGCTGGTGGGCCAATCGATGGGAGCGTTCGGCAATGGCCTTCAGGCCTCCCGAGTGATGCCCGGACTTGTGCTCGGGGGCTTTGTAACGTTCCTGCTCGGCCTGTATGACGACCTTCGGGGAGCGTCACCGAAGCTGAAGCTGATCGTTCAATTGGTGGCAGCCATCATCGTGTACGCTCTCGGAACACGGATCGGCGTGATCACGATCGGTGCAAGCCTTGGTGTCGATGTAGGAGTGTTGTCCTTGCCACTTACGCTTTTGTGGATTGTCGGCGTCACCAACGCCTTCAACCTGATCGATGGGATGGATGGTCTCGCCACGGGTATCGCTCTCGTGGTGTTGTCTGCGGTCATGCTGGCGGCGATGCTGCTTGGCAACTCGCTGGTGGTCGTAGTGGCGGCAGTTCTCGTCGGTGCCTTACTTGGGTTCTTGCGATACAATGTGAGTCCTGCCAGGATCTTCCTTGGTGATTCCGGCAGCTTGTTCATCGGCTTCGCGCTGGCCGTGCTGAGCATTCATGGCTCCATCAAGAGCACCACAGCCGTGCTTGTCGCGATTCCGGTGTTTGCGCTGGCGGTACCTCTTCTGGACACGGCAGTTGCCATTCTTCGGCGGTGGTTGCGTGGCTCTCCAGTCTTCGGTGCTGATGCGCGCCACATCCATCACCGCTTGCTTGCCACCGGTCTGTCGCCGCACAAAGCAGCCGTGGCAATGTGGGCACTCAGCGGCCTGTTCGCAGTGTATGGCTTGAGTGTCGCCTTTGCGCCGCCGCCAGTGCTACTCGGCCTTGCCGTTGCCGGTGGTGTTCTGGCATCGGCACTGGCTTACGTCGGTGTACAACGGCTCGCGTACGTCGAGTTCGCCGAGGCCGTATTGGCGATCGTCCGCCGTGGCGGCGGCGTGCGCAAAGAGATCCGTGATCAGATTCACGCGCGCGAGATGGCAGAATTGATCCCGCAGATTCATTCGCTGGAGGAGCTCAACTCGCTCCTTTCGGAGCGCCGGTATCGATTCGGATTCGTGCAAATTGAGGTCAATCGCCTGTCTGATCTCAAGGGCCCTCCGGCGAGCAACGACCTTCCGCGGCTGATCAAGGTAGACTACCCTTTGGGCGAGCCAGGCGAGCACCACGAGCATTCAATTTGGCTGCGCACCTGGTCTCCGCTAGATATCTCATCGCCGATGCAGAGCCCGGTTCGTGTTGCTCGCATTTTGGGGCCGGTCCTCGCAGAGTGGATAGACACCGCTGGGGTGCGCTTCGGAGACCGCCCACGCGCCGAGAGAAGGCTGACCGACGTGCAAATTCCGGTCGAGGGGATCGGCCGCCGACCAGAAGCGCCTTGGTCAGCCGCTTGACCGAGCGCGGTAACCCGGAGCGCTTGGTTGTGAGTCAGAATGCGCGGCCAATCCGGTCAGTCGTCTTCCTGAGTCCGAGCGGTGAGACCGGCGGTGCAGAGCGCGTACTCCTTGATCTGATTGCAGGATTGCGGGACAGGAGCCCTGCGATGCAGCTCACGGTGATCGCAAGCGGTGATGGTCCTCTATGTGACGCGGTGCGCAAGGCGGGAGCACGGTATGCGTTACTGCCATTTCCACGGTGCATGGCAAGTCTGGGGGATGCTGGCGTCGCATCCGTACGCGATACCTTCGCAGTAGCCGCACGGCTCGCGCGAGCGATGCCGGACATCTTCGCCTATGTCCACAGACTGCGTGCCCAGCTCGCGCACGAAGCACCGGACGTCGTGCATTCCAACGGCGTGAAGATGCACGTGCTCGGCTCGTCTGCCGCCGACGGAATCGCACCACTCGTATGGCACCTTCATGAATACGTCGGGAGCCGCCGTGTAATGCGCCCTCTGCTGAAGGTGCGTGCCGGGCGGGCGGCGGCGGCGATCGCGATTTCACCTAGCATCGCCGACGATGCACGGGCGACGATTGGGCAGGTGACGCCGGTCCATACTGTGATGAACGGTGTTGACCTGCAGCGCTTCACGCCGACCGGCCCGTCGCTTCCGCTGGACAGCGTCGAAGGCGCTGTCCAGCCTCCTGACGGCACGATCAGACTTGGCCTCGTGGCAACGTACGCCAGGTGGAAGGGACACGCGGTCTTTTTCGAAATGCTGTCGCACCTCGCTTCTTCCCTTCCCTGGCACGCGTACGTGGTCGGCGGTCCGGTGTACGCCACCAGCGGGAGCCAGTATACTCGTGCCGACCTACTTCATCAGGCGTACGCAGCTGGCATTGCCGACCGGGTCACGTTCATCGACATGCTGGCGGATGTGCCCGCGGCCATCCGGTCGCTCGACATCGTCGTGCATGCGAGCACGGCTGCGGAGCCGTTCGGCCTCGCAATCGCCGAAGCGATGGCCTGCGGGCGGCCGGTCGTGACGTGCGGCCATGGCGGCGCACTCGACATCGCGCGGCTCGGTCCAGGCGTGATCGCCACCGCGCCATCAGATGCCATGGCAATGGCAATCGTCGTCGGTGAGCTAATCACGTCGCAGACGCGACGCCTCGAACTTGGACGCGCGGCACGGACCACCGCTGAGCGTCATCTGTCACGCCAGCGGATGATCGAGGAAATCGTGAAAGTGTACGAGGCCAGTTCGGCTCCTCGAGATCGCCAATCCGTTCCATGACGCGTCCGATGCGTTTGCTCCTGCTCGCGGATCCGTTGGGCGAAGGATGGACCAGCATGGATCTGGTCGCCGACATGCTGTCGGTGCACCTGTCGAACTTTTCACGCACACAGATCGAAGTGTCGGTGATGCGCCCACAGATGTCACGCATGTTCCGCCGCGTGCTCGGTGACAGTCGGCTCGGATTCTCACTTGATCGTTTCTTGACGCGCTACGTCAGCTATCCGCGCCTCGTAGCCAGGTCTCGGGTGACCGACCCTATGGATGTGTATCATGTGATCGATCACACGTACGCACATCTCGCCACACATCTACCGGGGAAAAAGACGCTGGTCACGTGTCATGACGTCGACGCCTTTCGCGTCCTGTTCGACAAGCGTGACATGCGTCGAAACCCGGTCTTTCGATGGATGGCGCGCAGACAGTTGCTAGGCCTGCGTTCTGCAGCCATCGTGAGCTGCGACAGCGCGGCGACGCGCGCCGAGCTGATCGCGCATGGCCTTGTGCGCACGCCGGAAATCCTGCCGATCGTTCCGCTCGGTGTCGACGCGGCGTTCTCGCCGGCGCCTAACCCTCGCTCCGACGCGGACCTCGCGAACCTGCTGCCGATCGACGTCACGGTTGGCCCGATCCTCGTCCATGTGGGGAGCACGATCCCACGCAAGCGCATTGACACGGTAATCCGCCTGCTGCATCGGCTCAGGCAATCGGATACAGCGGTCCACCTGGTGCGGGCCGGTGGACCGCTGCGTCCGGAGCAGCGGGCGCTCGCAGCGGAGCTCGGGGTCGTCAATGCGATTCATGAGCTGCCGTTCGTCGATCGCAACGTGCTCGCGGCCCTCTACCGACTGGCTGCGGTGGTCGTGCAACCCTCGAGTGCCGAAGGGTTCGGACTGCCCGTCGCCGAAGCGCTGTCGTGCGGAGCCGTGGTGATCGCAAGTGACATTCCCGTGCTCCGAGAGACCGGTGGCGCAGCAGCGCTGTATTGCCCAGTGGACGATGTGGATGCTTGGACGACAGAAGTCGCGTCAGCGATCGCGACGTGGCGGGACCGACCTGACGACTACGAGGCGCGGCGATTCCGCGCAACGCAGGAGGCCTCACGGTTCTCGTGGTCGGCCACGGCACAGCAATTCGTCTCCATCTATACACACTTGCCCGCGTTCGGCGACGATGACGCGGCGGCCGCCCCAGGGCCGGTGATGACGGCGTGACGAGCCTCTTGGACACGCCATCGACCGCACCGCGCGGGAATGGACCGCTCCGGGTGCTGGCGATCGGCCACTCGTATGTGCTCGCCTCGAATCGCGCGATGCTGCGGGCACTGAGCCAGCACGATGGATTCGAGATCACCGTTGCCGCACCGGCGTACTTTCACGGCGACCTTCGCCCAATCAGGATTGAGCCCGAGCCGGCAGGATCGCGCCTCCGCCTCGTGAGCCTCCCTGCCTACGCGACACGCTTCGTCCATGTGTTTGCGTACAGCCAGAGTGCACTTACACACCTAGTCGATCACGGCCGGTTCGACATCGTCCACGCCTGGGAAGAGCCGTACATCGTTTCGGGCTTCCAGATTGCATGCGCTCTCCGCAAGAGCGACGCACGACTCTGCTACTACACGTTCCAGAACAACGTGAAGAGATACCCGCAGCCGTTCCGCACTCTTGAACGGTGTGCGATGAAGCGCGCCGATGCCTGGATCGCTGGAGGCTCGCTCGTCATGAAGGCGATGTGCAGCAAGGGGTACCCCGCCGACAGGGGGGCCATCATCACGATGGCCGTCGACACCGACGCGTTCCGCCCCCTGAGCAGCGAAGACCGCGAGGGCATGCAGCTGTCTGCACAACTCCGGGCACCGGTCATCGGCTTTCTGGGCCGCCTGACTACCGAGAAGGGGGTGCAGATCCTGCTGGACGCCCTCGATCGGCTCGGCTCAGGCCGTCCGTGGCACTTGCTGATGCTCGGCAGCGGCCCACTCGAGCCGCACATTCGGGCTTGGGCAGGGGAACGCGGTGTGGCGGATCGAGTGAACATCCGTCTCGTCAGCCATGATCAGGTGCCGAACATCTTGCCGCTGATGGATGTGATGGTCGCGCCAAGCCAGACCACACCAAATTGGCGGGAACAGTTCGGGCGCATGCTGATCGAGGCGTTCGCAGCCGGCGTGCCCGTGATCACGAGCGATTCAGGAGAGATCCCTTGGGTGGTCGGCGATGCCGCGGTCGTCGTCAGCGAACAGGATGTGGCAGGATTTGCCAGCGCGGTGCAGGCCCTTCTGGACGATCCAGCGGCACGCCAGGCACTGCGCGCCCGCGGGATCGCGCGGGCCACCGCATACGCAACGGACACCATCGCCAGTACCTATGCCACGTTCTTCCGCAATCTCGCGACGATGCCGCCTCGGAATGGTTAGCCAGAACCACGGCATGCTCCGACTGCGTTATCGTCTCCGGACTGCCGCGTCCATTGTTACACCGTGGTCTGCCCCTAACGCACCTGACGGGACCCTCTGCACGTGACGCAGCTCATTCCTGATCGCCTGTTAGGCATCGGGCGACCACAACCCATCGAAGACGGTGGCCGTGCTGTGATCAGAGTCCTTGCTATCGGGCACTCGTACGTGCTCGCGGCGAACAGGAGCATCCTGCGCGAGTTGGCGCGCAACCCCGAATTTCAGGTCACCGTGGCCGCGCCGCAGTTCTTCCACGGCGACCTTCGTCCGCTCACACTCGAGAACGAACCCGCAGGCTCCGCACTCCGGGTCATCGGCCTCCGTGCGTACCTCACGCGATGGATCTACGGATTCACATATCACCCGGAGGATCTCCGGGCGGTCACGTCGGGAGACTACGCCGTGATTCACGCGTGGGAGGAGCCGTACATCCTGAGCGGTTACCAGATCGCGCGTGCGGCGGCGCGCAACGAGCGAGCGGCCTTCTGCTTCCGCACGGCACAGAACAACATCAAGCGATACCCTCCTCCGTTCACGCACTTCGAGCGGTCGGTGGTCCGGCGCGCGGATCGCTGGATCGCCGGGGGGCATCTCGTTTATGAGGCCATGTGCCAGAAGGGATTCCCGGCGGATCGTGGCGAGGTGATCACCCTCAGTGTGGACACGTCGCAGTTCCAGGCGCAGGATGCGGCCGGCCAGGCAGCCTGCAAGGCGGCACTGGGGCTGTCCGGCCCGGTGATCGGGTTCCTCGGGCGCTTCACGCGTGCCAAGGGAGTGGACGTGCTCCTCGCCGCACTCGAGCGCGTGGGGTTCGAGTCGCCGTGGTCGTTGCTGATGCTGGGGAGCGGCCCGCTCGAGGGAGACATCCTCGAATGGGCACGTCGGCACGGCGTGCAGGATCGGGTGCAAGTGCGCCTGGTGCACCACAATGACGTTCCAAACGTCCTGCCGGCGCTGGACATGATGGTCGCACCAAGCCAGACGATGAGGAACTGGCGTGAACAGTTCGGCAGAATGACGATCGAGGCATTCGCTGCAGGGGTCCCTGTCATCACCAGCACCTCCGGTGAAATCCCTACCGTCGCCGGTGACGCCGCGATCGTGGTGCCGGAGCGCGATATCGACGGATGGGCGCGAGCGATCCAGACGTTACTCACGGATGCCGCACAGCGCACCACACTGCGCGAGCGCGGTCTCCGCCGCGCGGAAGAATTCTCGAGTACGCGAATCGCTGCCAAGTTCGCCGGATTCTACCGCGACATGGCGGCGCGCAAGGCAGCACCATGAGATTACGGCACCCAGCAAGGTTGCAACATGAAGGGCGTGCACCCGATCGAACTGGCTCCGTCGATGTGCGGGGCCGGGTCTGCGAGCGGTGCGTCGCAGCCATCCAGCGTGATCGATGGGGCGCTTGATGCGAATCATCCTGGTCCTCGCGGACGCGCCCCTGCCGTTTGGCCGGCCATCGGCACGCTGGTTCCACGTGCTCGTGAGGGAGCTGACGGCGAGGGGGCATCGGCTGACCGTGTTCTGTCCCTGCGCAGATGCGGCAGAGCGTGAGCGGATTGACGCAGCACTCCCACGGCCCACTTACGATATCCGCGCGTTTCCGATTGAGCGCCGGACAGGCATGCGTTCGCGCATGGAGGCCTTCCTTCGACCTGGCGCATATGTCTTCAGCCAAAGCATGGCGCGCGATCTTCATGCCGAGTTGGAGAAGGGCTTCGATGCGCTTCACGTCGAGCAACTGGAGAGCGGCTGGCTGACGCTTCCTTACCGGAGCAAAGCGACGTTGAATGTTCACAACTTGCTTGCGCGTGACCTCAAGCGGCTGCGCGGGGGTTCCCTGAAGGAGCGAACCCTCCGTGCCCGCCTGATAGCGAGTGAACGTGCATTGCTCAGGCGTTACGAACGCATCACCTGCCTGAGCGATGAGCTCAGGCAGGAGATAAAGACGATGAATCCGAAGGCGCGCGTCGATGTCGTCCGTCTGGGCATTGATGCGAGCCTGTACGAATACCGCGACCCTCGTCGCGACGCGGAACCGGTGACGATCGGACTGATCGGGTCGTTCAATTGGCAGCCATCCCGGCAGGCAGGTTTGCGCCTCGTCGAGGCGCTCTGGCCGACAATCCGCGAGCAACTGCCGCACTCACGACTACTCCTCGTGGGGCGCGAGGCGAAAGCGACGTTCGCATCGCAAGCATCCGACCCGTCCATCGAAATCCACGAGAACGTGCCGGATGTCATCCCGTTCTTCCGCAGGCTCGACCTGCTCCTGTACCCGGCGAGCGACGCGAGTGGCGTCAAAGTGAAGGTGCAGGAAGCATTCGCGCTCGGCATCCCGGTGGTCACGACGCCGTCTGGTGTCGAAGGGATGCCGGTGCATGACGGTGTGCACGTATTCCTTGGCAATACGGACGACGAGCTGGTGCGCGCCACCACGTCGCTCCTCGGCGGCGGGGCAGACCTGCGCGTCCGTGTTGCCAGGAACGCCAGATCCCTTGTCGAAACAGAGTTCAGCCCTACCGTGACCGTACAAAGGGTCGAATCGCTTCTTCACAACTGAGCGATGTATCGTATGTTGAGTACTGACGATTACGTGCACAATGCGGCATGCGTTACGCCTCTCCCCATTCCGCCTTACCATCCGAGGCGCACGAACGAAACCATCGTGCCGTGCCGACGCTACCGGATCATGCGATGACTTCCACTACGCTCGATCCAACATATGCCGCAGAGTACGAGGAACCGATCGATTCGGTGTCCTCCAGTGACCAGCGGTCTGCACGGCTGTGGATCCTCGGCTTCATCACGATGCAGTTCGTCTGCCAGCTCGCACTGCTGAACACGGCTCTGACACCCTTTCGTGTCGTCTTCCGGAGTGCGGCGTTTCTCGTCAGCCTGGTGGCGCTGGTCATGGTCCCGGGATTCGCGCGAGCAAACGTGGTCCGGCCATGGCTGGCCGCATCGCTGGCAATCGTGCTGCTGATGATGATGCATCCCACGACGAATTCCCCGCTGGTCGGTATCGCGCACCTCGCGCTCTACGTCGCCATTGCAGCACCCGTCGTGTGGGTGGCTCGCCTGCAGCTCGCGCCCGCGACCTTCCTCCTGCTGGTGACCTTCCTCTGGCTCTTCCACACCGTTAGCGCCAGCTTCGGTGTCCTTCAGACGCTCTATCCTGGCCGCTTCGACATGCCGCTGTCCACCATTGTCGGGCTCAAGGCTGACCTGAGGGCAGGGCTCCAGATCACCCTCGCCAGTGGAGTCACTGTCTTCCGGCCGAGCGGCCTGACGGACGCGCCGGGCGGCGCCTCGAACGCCGGGCTACTCGCCTACATCTTCGGGCTCGGCTTCATGAGCACGTCGCGGAAACTGATTCCCGCCACGCTCGGCTGCGTGTCGATCTCCGTCGGCATCTTCTGCATGCTGATCTCGCAGGTCCGGATGACGCTTGTGCTGGCGCTCATTGCAACGCTCATGTACGTCTTCGGCCTCTCGATTCTCGGTCGCCTGCGCCTCGTGTGGCTTCGCCTGCTGTTGTTGCCGGTGCTTATCGTCGCCGGTGGCTCGGTTGCGCTCGCCGTTGGCGGCACCGACACGGCCGAACGCCTGCAAACACTGATGACGGACAAGCCGCTTGATGTCTATGAATCAAATCGTGGCCTGTTCCTTCGCGAAACCTTTGACACATTTGCACCGCAATATCCGTTCGGGGCAGGCCTCGGCCGGTGGGGAATGATCCGAAGCTTCTTTGGCGACGAGAACAACCTCAACTCGCCCCCGATCTGGGTGGAAATCCAGTTCACGGCCTGGGTCCTCGATGGCGGCCTGCCGTTGCTTTTCACGTATGGCATGGCGACGATGCTGGCGCTGTGGTACTCGTTCCGGCTCGCGATGCGTTGCCCGGATCGCCGGCTTGCCATCTGGGGCTTCCTGATCGTTGGGTACGATGTCGGCATCCTCGCCGTCATGTTCAGCTACGTCCCATTCATCGGGCAGATGGGACTCGAGTACTGGCTTCTCAACGTCGCGTTCTGGACCGCAGTGAACGTGTCGCAGGAGTCCCTCGCGCGGGACGCATGACAAGTCGCTGGTTGATCGTGTCGGGAGACCTCGTGCGGACGGGTGGTATGGATGTCGCGCTCCTTGGGCTAGCGGAGCACCTTGCTGACATCGGCAGCGTGGACGTTGTCGCCCATCGTGTCGACCCGTCGCTTGCGGCACGTCCCGGGGTCGCCTTTCATCGCGTGGCACGGCCGGGCGGCCGCCAGATTCTCGGGGCACCGTTGCTTGCTCTTGCTGGCGCCCGCCGTGCCAGGAGCATGCTGTCGGCTGGTGATCGTGTCCTGTGTAACGGCGGAAATTGCCTTGGTGATGACGTGAATTGGGTGCACTACGTCCATGGCGCCTACCGCCCGACCAGTGGACACGGTGTCCTACGCCACCTGAAGACGGAGTTGGCCCATCGACTTTTCTGCCGTACCGAAAAGGCAGCGCTCGAGCGCGCCCGCCTGATCGTCTGCAACAGTGAGCGCACCGCGGCCGACGTCCTAGCCTGCACGAACGTGAGTCGCGACCGCATTCGTGTGATTTACTACGGCAGTGATCCCGGCGCCTTCCCGCTGGTCACGCAGGACGAGCGCCAGCGAGCGCGTGACACGATCGTACCTGACGCCAACGGTCGCCCCATCGCGCTGTTCGTTGGCGCGCTCGGCGACCGAAGGAAGGGATTCGACACGCTGTATGCGGCCTGGAAGCGACTCGTGCACGACCACCAGTGGGCTGGTATCCTGCTCGTAGTCGGACGAGGGGCAGAAATGCACACGTGGGCAGCGCGAGCACATGAAGACAGGCTCGATGGGAACATTCGCTTCCTTGGCTTCCGCACGGACGTGCCCACGATTATCGCGGCCGCTGATGTCATGATTCACCCGGCGCGCTACGAGGCATACGGTCTTGGCGTCCATGAGGCGCTCTGCCGCGGGATCCCGGCCATCGTGCCGCGGACTGCTGGAGTGGCTGAGCGCTTCCCGGAGGAGCTGGCCCCCCTGCTCGTCGCGGATGCAGAGTCCGTCGATGAATTGCTGGAACGTGTGCGGTTCTGGACTGGGCATCAGGACACGCTCGGTCAGGCGGTACGACGATTCGCCGACACACTGCGACTGCGAAGCTGGGCTGACATGGCCCGCGAGATCGTCGCAGCGGCCACGTTGGCTGTCTGATGCGAGGCGGCAGCGCACGCAAGTTGTCGATCCACATCATTTTGCGACCGACGCGAGCAGTATTGGTTCCGTCACGCGAAGGCACATTGACCACGTCGGCCGCCCGAACGGAATGAGCCGGACCCGTCGATCCGCCACGACACTCGTCGTGTCCACGCTAGGCTCATTCGTGAGCATCGTCGTCGGATTCGTGACAACACCGGCTCTGCTGGCTGCACTTGGGTCGGAAAAGCTTGGGCTTTTCCGGCTCCACACGGACTGGAACGGCTACGTGGCGCTCCTCGAGGGTGGGGTCTCCGGCGCGCTCAGTCCCCTCATCGTGGCATCAATCGCCGGTGGAGATCGAGGCGAGGCCTCGCGAGTGGTCGCTAAGGGATTCAGGACCTATCTCGGCGTCGCCATCATCACGCTGGTTGCCGGCATCCTGCTGCTGCT
Source organism: Gemmatimonadaceae bacterium (assembly GCA_031409715.1). GTDB lineage: Bacteria > Gemmatimonadota > Gemmatimonadetes > Gemmatimonadales > Gemmatimonadaceae > JACMLX01. The sequence goes on from JANNXU010000053.1 coordinate 37,076, forward strand.
GGCGTTCCCGCGCCTCACAGTAGTGCCGCCTACGCTGGTGCACTCGTTGCGCCTTGGCATGGGTATCAGTCTCCTATCCTGCGCGGTCATTCCCTTGCTGGCCTACCGCGCCGTCGCCGAGGCCATGCAGCAGGGATATGTCGTTTCGCTGCTCCTGATGGTGCAGGGGCTGGTGATTGCCGTCGGCTCCGTCGTGGCTGCTCGTGCTGGGCTAGGGCTGCCCGGTCAATTCGGCGTGGCCGCCGCCGCAGGCCTCATCCTGCCACTCGGCCTGTTCCTGCGCTTTTCCGGACAGTTCCCGATCCGCGCGATCTTGGCCAATGGAGGCGGCGGCAGCAATACTTCCGCCGTACTGCGCAGTCGAAGCCGCGCCACCATCGTGACCTCGATTCTCGGTCGAATTGCGCTCGCCTCGGATACTGTCGTCGCAGGCTTCCTGCTCGGTCCGACGGCCGTCGTCTCGTACGTATTCTCGTCAAAGCTGATCCAAGTCACTGGTGGTCAGGTCACGTTGCTGGGAGGGGCAACATGGGCCGGCCTCGCCGAGCTCTTTGAATCTGGCGCTCGTGAGCAATTCCGATTGCGCCTCATTGAGCTCACCCGCCTCACGGCGATCCTGTCTGCAACGCTGGTCCTGCCTCTCGGCCTGCTGTCCCGTCCATTCATCGGACTCTGGCTTCACGATACCTCCGTTTATGCCGGTCCCCTCTTCGTGACGATGTGCGTGGTGGCGACCGTGCTGCAATCCGTCCTGAGCCTGTGGGGCTGGACGTTCAGTGGTACGGGACGAATCGGTACAATGGTGCCCTATCTGGCGATTCAGGCTTCGCTCAACCTGTCCATCTCCGTGGTAGCTACCCGGTTGTTCGGTGTGGCCGGTCCGCTGATCGGTACCGTCGCCGTCGGTCTGACCTTCAATCTCTGGCGCCTCACACGGCTGATGTCGCGGGAGTTCGGCCTCCACCCGACGTCCCTGCTCGCGGCGGCGGCGTTTCCGCTGAGTGCAGCGGTACCGTCGCTCGCGCTTCTGTGGCTGAGCCAGCGATTCGTTCCGGAGTACGGCTGGTTCCGCCTCGGACTCGAGTACACACTGGCCGTGGCTGTCACCGGCAGCGTGGCTTGGTCCACGATGCTCTCGCATGAAGAGCGCAGTCGATATCGTGACGTCGTCACTGGCGCATGGACGCGGCGGTTTGTACGTGGAGGTGCAGTCTGAGTTCTCGAGGAATGCGCACGGCATGCACGGGTGCAACGAGTTCAGGGCTTGACCTGCGCACACAGGGCTCACTGCATCATCTGTTTGTCCGGCGCTCCCGCATGCGTGGGCACCGCAGCACACCACTGACCGGGCTCGGACGATGCGCATAGCAGTGTACGGCTTCATCGGGGAGCACTCCGGGAGCCTTGCCTCAGGGCATACGCTCGTCTTGAAGGAGCTGCTCCGACGAGGACACACGATCGATCTCTTCGCGATCGAGGGGTTCATCGGGCCAGACACCTTGGACGGGATCCCCGGATTCCAGTACATGCCTGTTGGTCACGCCGGGCTGCAACTCGGCTGGGGTGCCATCGCGAAGCTCCCATCTGCGCTGAGGCGCGCTGCGAGCGTCGTGTTCTCCATTCCCTCGAACCGACTGCACTATCGGGCGCTGCAGCACGAGATTCTGCGCCGCAGCCGTGAGGCGCGCTACGACGCGGTTGCCGTACTCGGCCTGCTGTCACCGTTCTCCCTGCCTGACCTGCACACCGTCAGCTGGTCTCAGGGAACCGTGAACGGAGAGGCGGGTTGGTTCGTCCGCAATGCACACCGATTGGTGCGTCACCGGTCGGGGCACTTGCTCCCCGGCATAGCAATGCTCTACCTCTGGAAGATGGCCGAAGCGCGCTCGGACCTCGCAAAGTCTGACCGCGTACTCTGTGGAAGCGAGTGGGCCATACAGTCGTGGGCAGATTTCGGCGTCGAGCGCAACCGACTTGCCGCCCTGCCGTACCCGATCGACCTCGAGTTCTTCCGGGAAAGCCCGATTCCCGGGCTCGCTGCCACCACCGGTCTCAAGCTCCTGCACGCCGGGCGACTGGTACCGCGGAAGCGCCTGGACCTGCTGCTTGAGGGTTTCGCCCTGTTTCGGCGAGACAATCCTGACGCCTCGCTACGGATCGTCGGTGGCTTCAGTTATGCGCCTGGCTACGAGCGGCTTCTTCATGATCCGAAACTGACGGCGGGCGTGGAATACGTTTCCTCAGTATCGCGCGACAGGATGCCTGACATGTACGGCGAAGCACATGCCGTCGTGCAACCGAGCGAGCACGAAAACTTCGGCTCTGCCGTGGCGGAGGCGCTTGCTTGCGGGAGGCCGGTCCTCGTCGGGCCCACAAACGGCACGAAGGACTACATTTCGCCATCGTGTGTGACCTTCGCGGAGTATACGCCGGCGTCAGTTGCCGCAGGCATGACGCAGCTTGCGGCACGAATCATGTCAGATGCGACACGCGTATCGATCGAGGCGCGCCGCGCGGCAGAGGCACACTTCTCGATCATGCGCATTAGTGACCAGCTCGAGGCAAGCCTGCGTGCCCGATCCTGAGACGCGCGCACATGATGCCTGAGCTCTTCACACCAAGTGATGCTAAAGATCAGCGTTCTCATTCCCAGTTTCAAGCGACCCGTGCACCTGCAACGGACGCTGGACAGTCTAGCCCGGCAGACGCGCCTCCCCACCGAAGTGATCGTCGTCTGGCAAGGTGACGATCAGGACACGCGTGCCGTGGTTGAGGCCGCACGGGCCCTGACCCCATATCTGCTGCACGTCGTCCACCTGCCCACGCGCGGTATCGTTCCGGCGGAGAACGCAGCGCTTGAGGCATCATCAGGTGACATCATCTGCCTGATTGACGATGATGCCGTTGCGGCGCCGGACTGGATCGAGCGGCACGTGGCTCATTACCAGGATCCATCCGTTGGTGCCGTCGGCGGCCCGGCAACGAACTTCACGCCGGCCGGTGAGCCATTCCGCACCCGGGAGGCGGAACCGATTGGGAAGCTTACGTGGTACGGGCGCACGCTCGGCAACATGTACGACCACCCTGCCGAGTGGCGCTCGCGGCCGTCACGGGACGTTGATCATCTCGTCGGGTACAACATGAGCCTTCGGCGCACGGCCTTCACCTGCTTCCAGTCCGCGCTGAAGTCCTACTGGCAACTCTTCGAACTCGAGGCCTGCCTGCAGGTACGGAGTCATGGCTATCGCGTGCTTTTCGACTTCGCGAACGTGGTCGAGCACCACCCGACCAACACAGTTTACGCCGCCGGGCGCGATGGCGACCTGACGGTCAAGGTGGAGAACCCGGCGTTCAATCTGGGCTGGCTCTTGGGTCGCCACTCTCCCTCGCTCCTGCGGCCGATCCGCCTGCTGTACGCCCTTGGCATAGGAAGCTCCTCCCTGCCTGGCGCAGCACTGCTACCACTCACGATCGCGCGCTACGGCGACTGGCGCCGCGAGTTACGCGTCGGTCGCCTCGTGCAACACGGATTTCTCGCCGGGTGGAAGGCAGGCTCGATTTCACGTGCCAGCTCATCTGACTGACCTCCATCCGGCAGAACCGAATGTCAGTCCTGAATTTCACGGATCGCCAGCGTATCCCAGCCAGTGTCGGCGAACCGATACCCGCATGCGATCAGTGCTTCCTTGCAGGCTCGCTGTTCCGGAAGCGGAGCATGAATCGACTCGTAATTGATGATCGTCGGCCTCAGTTCATCCTCCAGCACGTGCATCACGAGCCGGCAATCAAAGCCCTCCGTGTCGATCTGAAGCAGGTCGATCCGATCCCAGCCATGCTCACTCGTCAGGGAACGGAGAGAACGTACCGGCACATCCAGTGGCAGGATGTAGCTCTCGAGACGAGGGATGCGAAAACGACGGCTGGAAAGGTGCTGGCGATCGAAACTTGCCAATTCAGCGGCCCACGAGGGGAGCGCCGGATCGTCCCGGACCGTGTAAAGCACGGCAGTACCGTCCGTCGCACCGACCGCACAGTTAACGCATGTCACGTTGGGCTGGCCTTCATAGTTCACTTGCAGTCGCGCATGCGCATCCGGCCGTGGCTCGACGAGGAGCGCCTTCGGGCGGTGACGGAGCAGGTGCGCACGAATCGGGTCGTTCGAGATGCCGTCGTGTGCGCCGATCTGCACGACATGATTGAACTGCGCCTGACCAACACGGTCGCGCACCGCGAGCGCCAGCAAGTCGATCGGCGCGCTCGGCATGTTGCGAAACCTGACGACATCGATCCCGGCTGACCGAAGTAGCTGCCGAAGCACATTCACGTCCGCGAATCCTCTCTGTAGTGGGCCTAACCGCTCGTGACCGCCCGAGCCAATGCGCGATCAGCGCCGCGAACCGATTTTCGCGTCAACAGGCTTGCGTGCAGGAAGCATGTCCTCAACCGTGCGTGACCTTGCACGTGTCGCACGCCAACTCGTGGCACACACCCCCATCCTCTCACCCTAACGTGGTGCCCAGTCACTTCGCAAATCTCTCCGCCGAACGACCGATCATTCTGCTCGCCGATTACGCATGGGACGCGCAAGGTGGCGGGGCCGTCATCATCAAGAGCCTCGTGGGTGATGCGATCGGCAATGGCATCCTGTGGGTGACGCCCGGGCGGAGCGAACATCGTCCGGACCTCGGTTGGATTGGCCTGCGGCAACGTCCGCATGCACACTTCTCGAGCATCCTACGCGCGAGGTCCCTCGCACGCGAGGTTCTCGCCCTCGCCAGAACCCAAAACGCTCGTGGCCTCTGGGGCATCCTGCACGGTGCCACCGTGTCGATCACGGCCGAGCTCACCCGATGCTCGGATCTTCCCGTGCATGTGTCCGTCCACGATGACCCCGTTTACGCCACGGCGATCCGCTCTCGCCAGATGGTCGGCCTTGCGCCGCTGCTGGCGCGCGACTTCCGCCGGTGCATTCGGGCTGCACGTTCGATCGACGTGGTGGGTACCGCCATGGCGGAGCGATACCGGCGCAAGTTCGGCGTGACGAGCCAGGTCGTGCATCGCGCGCTCGATGCGGTCGTCACGCCGGCACCGCCGTATGACCTGGCGGCCCATGGACTGCGGATCGGGCTCCTCGGCAACACGTATGCCTACTCGCAGCTCCCGGTGCTCGCCAAGGCCATCGAACTGGCCGCAGGACGGCTTGGCGTGCCCGGTTCCATCGTTGTGTGCGGAGCCGGCTTCGGCGAGCGCCTGCGTCGGGAAGTGGCCGGCCGCGTGAACGTGGAAGTGCTTGGGCATGTGGACGAACCTTCGGCCATCGGCGTGCTGCAGCAGTGTCTCGCCCTCTACCTGAACTACCCGTTCGGGCCGACAACCACGGTGCTGCGCGAAACGTCCTTTCCCACCAAGCTGAGTACCTACATCTATGCCGCCCGCCCGTTGCTGACTCACGCGCCGCACGGCAGCAGCACCATCGACTTGTGCCGTGGTTACTCCTTCGACTGGACCTCCATGTCACCGGACGATGGCGCCGCCATGCTGCTCCAGATCGCCGCAGCCCCGAATGCCGAGTATCAGGCTGGCGCAGAGGAGGTCCGTACTCGGTTCTATCCCGCCGAGCGGAATCGGCGCACCATGGAGACGTGCATTCGTCAACTCGTCGGGTATGACGCCGAATTCTGACCCCCGTGGCAGTGTGAACCGTCGCCGCCCATCGCACGTGCCAGCCACTCCCGAGTGCGCGGCGACTCCCGGCAGCCGAATCAGGTCACGCGAATGCTGACGGTATCTCGCCCCCTGACGAGCCCCAACGAGCCCGCCACAGTGCCGGACCCTGTCGGCGCACCGCGATTCATTCCTGGCTTGACGATTGCCCGTGGAGTGCTCGCGCTGTGGGTTGTCATTTACCACTTCTGGAACGACGTCCTGGTCCTCTTTCCGTGGGCCACACCGGCATCCCCGGTGGCACGCAATGGCCACTATGCCGTTCCCGGCTTCTTCATGCTCAGCGGGCTGGTGCTGATGCACACGCACGCCCGGCAAATGCGCACCTTCGACCTCAGGACCGCGCTCGCCTTCCTGCGGCTCAGGCTGATCCGCATCTATCCGGTCCACCTCGTCACGCTCCTGTGCGTGCTGGCGATGGTCGCGGTCAGCATGGTGCTCCATCTCGGGCATACCGCGACCGGCTATTCCGCCAGCGACTTCGTCCTGAACCTCGTGCTCGCGCAGACGTGGGTACCCAGATTTTCTCTGAACTGGAACTATCCGTCCTGGTCCATCAGCTCGGAGTGGTTTGCGTACTGCCTCTTTCCGTCGCTCGTTCCCGTCGTCCTGCGTTACGTCAGGTCACGTGCTGCCTCGATCGGGCTGATGGCACTCACGCTGGGTGGTACGGTTGCCATGATGGTGCTCTGGGTCGGCAGGCCGTTCTACGAGCTCCTGCTCGTGGTCCCGACATTCATCGCGGGCGTCGCCATCTTCACTTTCGCCGCCGCCAGCAAACCACTGCTCTGGTCGGTAGCGCGGCTCGTCCTGCCCGTGGCAGCTGGGATGGTCATCACGGGGGGATTCATCGACAGTGAAGCGGCGAAGTGCACGGTACTGATCATCGGGCTGCACGCGACACTCCTGGCCATCTACATGACGGCGCCGCGCCCGCCGGGCGGGGGAGTGCTTCACGCGGGGCTGCAGCGGCTCGGGGACGTTTCGTACTCGTTGTACATGACGCACACGCTCGCGCAAAAGGTGCTCTACGTCGGCCTCCCCGTCGCACGCTTCGCCAGAGCGCCGCTCGTGGTCCGGGCTGGCGTCGCATTGGGTTACGTTGCCGTGATCACCATGGCCTGTCTTGCCTGCCACCGCGCTGTCGAGCGCCCGTCGTACGAGGCGTTGCGTCGCCATCGTGGACGCGCGACAGGATAGCAGCCAACACGTGACGGCATCCCTCCCGACCTGCACGTACCGGCGACGGCGGCGTCATTCGTGCAAGGCAGTGGCGTGAGCACACCGCGATCACCAGAACGCCTCGACGTCATTGACGTACTGCGCGGCATTGCGGCGCTCAGCGTGGTGTGCTTTCACTACGTCGGGTACATCTCGTCCAGCCACCTGCCTGTTAGCGCCCTGGGCGGCCTCGTCGTGTCGGTTGCGAGCTTCGGACACCTGGGCGTTCCCGTGTTTTTCGTGATCAGCGGATATGTGATGATGCTCACCGCATCGCGGAGCGTGTTCACGATCCCCGGCGGCCTGCGATTCCTGCTGCGACGGATGATTCGCATCGCCATCCCGTATTGGATCGTCGTGTTGCTCATCTGCGCGATGCTTGCCATGGCGCACGCAAAGGGGCGCCTCCTGTCCATCCCGCTTGGCGCAGGACAGGTCGTCGCCCATCTGCTCTACGCTCAGGATCTCGTCGGTGCGTATGCCCTTGACGCAGCCTTTTGGACGCTGTGCCTGGAAGTCCAGTTCTATGTCGTCTTCACCGTGCTGGCCTGTGCATGCTCCGGCCCGCGCGCGCCACGGTTTGTTGCCTTCGTGGTACTGCTCACAGTCGTTTCATTCATGCTCGACCAGCGGGAGACGGTATCGCAAACATGGTTTCTGCGGCTCTGGTGGCAGTTTGGTCTCGGGATTCTCTGCTTTGCAGTCAGGGAACGGAACCTCGCGCCCACTGTCACTGTCGCGGTCCTGTTCGTTGGTGCGCTCCTCGGCTTGATGCGTGCCGACCATGACCTCGTGGCTGCCCTTGCGACGTCCGCGGCACTCGTGCACTCACGTCGCCGCTCCATGGCGCCAACGATGCTTACGCGCGCCGCACTCGGTGTTGGTCAGGTGTCGTACAGCCTGTACCTCACGCATGGCAAGGCCGGGACGCTTCTGGGCCTCTGGCTGGGACCGTCCACGACGCGTCCGGAATGGAGTGCCTGGCTGGCGATCACCGCGAGCCTTGGACTCGCGCTCTTCGCCGCGCAGGTGTTCTTCCGACTGTGCGAATCGCCGGCTATGCGCCTGTCCCGGCGCGTGCTCGCGTCCGAGCAGCCTGCGGCCGCAGGATGAGCTGCGCAGGAGCCGGAGTGATGCACGCTGGACGCCGACTCAGTTCGTCTCTGAAACGGGAAGCCAGAGGACGTTGTCCAGGGTCGTCGCGTCGGCGGGCACACCATCGGCATTGTGCGACGCGTACCCGGCACGCGACATGATGTCTATGATGGTGGTGACGTGCTCGTAGCCGACTTCGATGTACATCGCCGGCCGGTGTCGCGCGAGCAGCGTGGCCGCTCCGCGCAGCACCTCGACCTCGGCTCCCTCCACATCAATCTTCACGAAGTGCGGGGCCTCGAAGGTGTCAAGAAGGGAATCGAGCGTCACAGTCGGCACGAACTGCGTCTCACGCGTGCCGCCCATCTGCGTTCGCCCTCCGGCGCTTGCCAGCGCGTTGCTCGCGCGCCCTCGTTGTGCCACCAGGAACTGTGCGACGCCCGTGCGCGAACTCGCGGCCGCAGGCACCACGGCAACCCTGCTGCCCCGTGCCGCGGCAAGTCGCGCACTGCGGCGAAGAAGACCAACCAGCCATACATCAGCCTCCACAGCGACGACCTCCCCATTCAGCGCTATCGCCGCGCTTGCAAATGAGAAAACCCCAATGTTTGCACCGATATCCCAGACCCTCGAATTAGCGGTCACGAATCGCTCCGCAAGGCTTACTAGATCCGGGTCCAGTCCACGCCGCCCGGGCTTGAGATACTTGAGCTGCGCGTCGGGCGAGACGTAGATAGGAACACGGGAACCGTGAACACGGAGGCTGCGCCGCACGATGACTCCCCGTGCGATCCGTTCGAACGCGGTGCGAAACATTGTGAGAGCGGGTATGGAGATACTGGGGAGGCAACATGCCGTCGCTCAGGGCACTCCGGAGCGCACGTATCGAGTCCATGAGCATTGACGCCATCATCATTGCGCAGGCAGACTAACCGCGGATCCGCGTGGGGAAAAGGACCTGTGGACCCAATCGCCGTATCTTCGTGCTGCCGGGATGACTGCGTCAGCGCACCACGAAAGAGCACAAGTCCTCGTTCATCCGACCCTTGAGACGTGACGCTCACAGCCCATCGATGGCCCCCAACCGCTTGCCTGCATGTTGGAAAGTTCTATCCGCCGTACCGAGGTGGGATGGAAACGCACCTACAGTTGCTCTGCGAGCAACTCCGCGAAACAATGCCAGTGCATGTGGTGGTGTCATCCACGTCACGAGCGACCGTCCATGAGCAACTGAATGGCGTGGACATTCTTCGGCTCGGCACGACGTTCAAGCTGGCAGGTGCATCAGTCTCCCCGGGCATGCGTGACCACATCCATCGCTTTCGGGACTCGCTGGTGCACATTCACCTGCCGAACCCCACAGCCACTCTCGCGTACATGGCAAGTGGACACCGAGGACCACTGATTGCGACTTACCATAGCGATATTGTTCGCCAGCGCATACTTGGCAGCGCGTACGGCCCGTTTCTGCGACGCTTTCTCGACAGATGTGATTCGATCATCGTCGCGTCCCACGGGTACCTGAAGTCTTCCGAAGTGCTTCGCGCATTCAAAAACAAGTGTGTGGTGATACCGTTTGGCATGGACCTGTCACGCTGGCCCGAGGCGCGCGCAGAAAGCGTCGCAGCCATTCGTTCTCGATTCGGACAGCGTATTGTCCTTGGGGTCGGCCGTTTCGTAGGCTACAAGGGGTTCGAGTATCTCATCAAGGGAATGCAAACAGTCGATGCGCATCTGCTGCTAGTCGGCTCAGGGCCGCTGGAGGGCCGGTACAACGAGTTGATCGCAAAGCACGGCCTATGGCACCGCGTCACGTTGCTCAGCCACGTACCTGACGTGGCACAGTACTATCACGCCGCAGATGTATTTGTCCTGCCATCAATAACTCGGGCAGAAGCCTTCGGAATCGTTCAACTTGAAGCGATGGCATCGGCAAAACCTGTTATCAACACAACGCTCGACTCAGGCGTTCCGGAGGTGTCGCTGCATGGCGAGACGGGCGTCTCAGTCGCCGCCCGAGATTCGGATGCGCTCAGCGATGCACTCCGCAGCATGTTCGCAAACGAGCGGCTGAGGCATATGTACGGAGAACGTGCGCGACTCCGCGTGGAGCATTCGTTCTCCGCCGAAGCAATGGTGCGCCAGACGCTCATGGCTTACAAGGCTGCATATGCCGCGTCAAGTTCACGCACGGCGTAAGCCGCATGAGCTCATTACTGCAACGAGGCGAAACTCGGCCGTGCGAAGGCGGATTGCAGTGAATGCACGTCCTCCACTAATGGATATCGTCGAAACGTGCTTTCCAAACGAATGGTTATGCCACTGACTAGCCAGCAAGGCCGGCACCATTACTGCCGCGACAATCCTGTTGGATCTTGCATTCAGCTCAACGAAATGCGCCAGCCTGCTATCAGCACGTGCTGCTCGCGCGCACGGTGTCCCCTAACCGACCGATGAAATTAGCTCAGGCAGCGCCCGGCCCCCTCGCCAATCCATTAAGAATTCTGTTTGTCCATTCGTGGGACATGTGGGGTGGAGGCGAAATACACACCACGCGATTCGTGCGGATGCTCCGGGCTCGCGGCCATACGATTGGGATTGCCCAGATGGGCCACGAGCGATTCCGCGGCCAGACTGACGTTGCAACGCTGTTCTCTTTCCCAGAAAGACGTGCATCCAGTGTCTACTTGCTTAGGCTCTTCAGAAAGTTTCGGCCGGATGTCGTCATCGAGATTCGCGGAGGTGGCCTTGAGTACGGCGCAGCGCTCGACGTAGCATGCATCCTGAGCCAGACACTAGCTATCCCGATTGAGCACAGCCCGGCACCAGTTCCACTTTCAGCCAGCGAATTGCGCAAGCAGTCGCTGGCGCGGAAGACGTATCGGATGATTCGGCACGGCGTGCGCCGGGCCGTTCATACTACAGCCGTCACGCACCGACTGGCGGTATCGCAGCACGTTGCGGAGACGGTGTCGAACCACATGAATCTGAAGATGTCTTCTATATGTGTCGTGAACAACGGCATTGACCTGTCCCATTTCGTCTATTCCGCGAGCGCACGCGCCATACTGCGCAAGTCTCTCGCGCTGAGCGATACACACTGGGCGATTGGCGTCGTCGGGCGACTGAGCAAAGAGAAGAATGTTGCGGGGGCACTCTCTTCCTTCCATCTGCTTGATCAGTCGAAACCAGGCGCGGCATCACTCTTCATTGTCGGTGATGGCCCCGAGAGACGTAATCTGGAGGAACGAGCGAACGAACTTGGTCTAAGGGAGCGAGTGACTTTCCTCGGGCATCGGACCGACACCGCAGCCCTGTACTCTGCGCTCGACTGTGTATTGACGGCCACGTATTCAGAAGGCTTGAGCCTCGGCCTACTTGAGGCAACGGCGTGTGGCCTTCCGATCGTTTGCGCTCCTTACCCCGGACTCGACACAATCGCATCAGTTCTGCCAAACGTGTTCTGTTCGCCTACAAGAGCCGCGCACGACCTAGCAGCTACCATGATGGATGCCCTCGTCGCAGCCGGGGTGTCGAATCACCCGGCGCGCAGCCAAATCGCACGAACGGTCTTGGACAAGGAGTTTGACGAAACTAAACAACTCACGCGTCTCTGCGTTGCGGTCGAGTCCCTCACGCGCCAGCGACTATAGGTTCTTCGCTGCCCACGGATCGATGGGATGAGCCGCAAAGCAGGTGCCCTCGCTGTTGACACGCTCGAATCGCTGCGAGGCTCGAGCGAAGGGATGAACCGCCCCGGGTTTACCGGAGGCTCCCAGCTTTGAGAGATTGGGAGCATGACACGACAGACAGGGGCGGGTCGGAAGCCGAGTAAGCCGTTCTCCCCGGAGGTCCGGGAGCGGGCGGTGCGGCTGGTGCAGGAACAG